>SXWH01000206.1 GCA_005791535.1 Verrucomicrobiaceae bacterium
CTTCTCGCCATCGAACACCGCGGCGAGTTCCACGCCATCGAGCGCCTTCGTTTTGCAAACGAGGAAGCCGCTCGTCGTACCGCGCCACACTTCCCTCCCCTGCCAGTGGATGATGGTGATACCATCCACAATGCGCGTGGAAATCCCGCGGCCCGCGACCGGGCCTTTCGGCGGAACGGCGCTCGCGCGAAGCTCGGGGCTTTTCTCGCGCACCTTCACGCCCGCGCCCGGCTCGCTTTCCCACAGGGTCTTCTCGCCATCAAACGCAGCGGCGAACTCGCGCCCGTCAACCATCACCGCGGCAGCGCGGAGCGGATTCGTGGTGCGGCCCTGCCACACCGTGGCACCGTTCCAGGTGACGAGGGCTTCGCCATTGACCGAGGAAGTGGAAATCGGCCCCGCAAACGTTGCCGCATGGAACAGCAGCAGCGGCGGAAGCACGCGGAACGCCCGCGATTTCATCAGACGCGTTTCTTTTAGCAGATGGACAGAACGCGGGAGACGATATCGAGCGGCCGCGGGAGCTGCTTCTTCTCAAGCTCCGGCGAGTAGATGGCCGGCGCGTCGATGGAGCTGATCCGGAGCACGGGAGCGTCCAGGTCGTCGAACGCCTTTTCCATCAGGATGCTGGAGATTTGTGCGCCGACGCCGCAGAAGGGTTTGTTTTCCTCGATGAGGACCGCGCGGTGAGTCTTGCGAACGCTCGCGAGGATGGCCTCCTCATCGAGCGGACGGATGCTGCGGAGATCGACCACTTCAGCGTTGATGTTGTGCTCCGCAGCGAGGATCTCGGCGGCGCGAAGCGCAGTGAGCGCGGCGCGACCGTGTGCGATGAGCGAGATATCGCTGCCCTCGCGCTTCACATCGGCCTTGCCGAGCGGGATGAGGTATTCCTCCTCCGGCACTTCCCATTTTTCACCGTAGAGAAGCGTGTTCTCCATGAACATGACCGGATCATTGTCGCGAATGGCCGTCTTCATCAGCCCCTTCGCATCATACGCAGTCGCCGGGCAGACGACTTTCAAGCCGGGGACGTTTGCGAGGAAGTTTTCGTGCGTGTGCGAGTGCGTCGCACCGACATTGGTGCCGCCGTTCGCAGGTCCGCGGACGACGATGGGGCAATTGATGAGGCCGCCACTCATGTAGCGGACTTGCGCGGCGTTGTTGATGATCTGGTCCCACGCGACGGTGGCAAAGCTCCAGAACATGAGCTCCATCACAGGCCGGATGCCGAGCATGGATGCACCGATGCCCATGCCGATGAACGCAGCCTCGGAGATGGGCGTGTCCATGACGCGCTTGTCGCCCCACTTTTTCCAAAGTCCGCGGGTGACTTTGTATGCGCCGTCGTATTGGGCGACTTCCTCGCCCATGAGGACGACGTTTTCGTCGCGTGCGAGTTCTTCGTCAAAAGCCTGGTTGAGTGCGTCGCGGTATTCGATGAGTGGCATGGTGGTAAGGTGGTTATTGTGGGTGAGTGTTGGACTCGTTCTTTGTTCCGGGGATTTTTAAAATGTAGGCCAGCAGCATGAGCACGCCGACTGTGGTGAAGAGCACCGGGGCTTCGATGCGTGTCTCGAGCACGCCCGTCTGCCGCAACACGGAGAGGATGGACGCGACGATGAGTGTGATGCCGACGACGAAGTTAAAGCGTTCCAGCCCTCCGAGTGTGAGAAGCAGCAACCCGGAAACACCAAGCCCGGCGACCCATATCCAGTCGACGCGCGGGATGATCCCCATGGAATTCAGCAGCCACGCAATGCCCAGCGAGATAATGAGGAGGGAGATGCCGATGGCGCATTTGCGGCTTTCCATGGAGCCGGATTTGTTTGCGACTGGAGACTCCAAGGGACCTTAGTCGTTGAAGAAGTGCTTGCCGGTGCGGCCTGCCTCCGTCTGGCGATCCACCTCGAAGTAGACATCCTCGGTAATGCTCGACTCCGCCGGATACGGGCTCTCGTCTGCAAACACCGCGCTTTGCTCTGCCTCAGTCTTCGCGGCTTCGTCTATGGCGTCGAACTTCTCTTCCGTCAGCACGCCCTCGGCAATCAGCTTCGCCTTGAAGACGTTGATCGGGTCGTGGTTCTTTTTGTAAAACTCGATCTCCTCACGCTCGCGATAGCCGCCCGGGACGTTGTGCTTCGCATCGGCGACGGAGTGACCGTAATAGCGGTAGGTGTCGATCTCCAGCATCGTCGGCCGGCTTTCGTTGTGTGCGCGGTCGAGCGCCGTCTGCACCGCTGCGCGGACTTCGTAAATATCCGTCCCCTCACACTGCGCCCACTCGATGCCGAATCCCGCGGCGCGCTCGGCGAGGCAGGACTTGAATGCGCTGCTCCGCTCCAGACTCGTGCCCATGCTGTAGCCGTTGTTTTCGATGATATAAATCACCGGAATATTGAAGAGCGAAGCCATGTTCAGGCTCTCGTAAAGACATCCTTGGTTCACCGCACCGTCGCCCATGAAGCACATCGCCGCACCCTTCGCGCCCTTGTATTTCAGAGCGTACGCAAGCCCGAGACCCAGAGGTGTCTGCCCGCCGACGATGCCGTGCCCGCCCCAGTAATTCTTGTCCGGCGCGAAGAAGTGCATCGAACCGCCCTTGCCCTTCGAGCATCCCGTCGCCTTGCCATAAAGCTCCGCCATGCACTCGTTCATCGTCATGCCAACCGCAAGTGCATGACCATGATCGCGATAAGCGGTGATGACGTGGTCGTCGTCGCCCATCAGCGACACACATCCGACCGCGACCGCCTCCTGCCCATTATAAAGATGGAGAAAGCCGCCCATTTTCTTCTGGGTGTACTGACGGAGCGATTCGGTCTCAAAGTTCCGGATGCGCACCATGTCCGTGAGGAGCTTGATTTTCTGCTCCGGGGAGAGGCGTGTGTTCGTCGGAGACTTGGCGAAGTCCGGTTTGGAAGCGTCCTTGGATTTTGCAGAGGTGGCCATAGCGATTCGGTTTTTAAGGTAAGATTGCCGCCGGACCGGACAAAAAGTGCCCAAATTCGACGTCGTGATTCTATGACATGACGAAAATCGCGCAACATTCGATTCACATTTGTCGAAAATTCTGCGCACGGCTTTATCCGCCCGCAATTCCGGGAAAACTATGTAAAAATCCGCATCGAAATCGTTGACGCAGCCGCTCCCGGGTGCGGTGCGGGGCGGCTCAGCAGGGGCGGATATCGAGGGAGAAATCGACGGCGGGTGCGGAGTGGGTGAGTGCGCCGACGCTGATGAAGTCGACTCCGGTGGCTGCGATTGCGGAGACGGTGTCGAGGGAGACGCCGCCGCTGGCTTCGTAGGCGACGGGTTTGTCTGCGCGAAGGCGGACGGCTTCGCGCATTTCGTCGAGGGTCATGTTGTCGAGCATGATGACGTCGATGCCGTCGAGGGCGAGGAAGTCGCGGACGTTTTGGAGGGACTGGGCTTCGACTTCGATGCGAAGGCCGGGGTGGTTTGCGCGGAATTCGCGGATGCCGGCGGCAAGGCGGACGAGGTCGGTGGCGGCGACGTGGTTTTCCTTTGCCATGGCCATGTCGTAGAGGCCGAAGCGGTGGTTGGTGCCGCCACCGGCGACGACGGCCGCCTTTTCCAATGCGCGGAGGCCGGGTGTGGTCTTGCGGGTATCGAGGATGCGGGCATTGTGGGGCTTTACGGCATCGACAAAGCGGCGGGTGAGTGTGGCGACGCCGCTGAGTTGCTGGATGAAGTTGAGGGCGGTGCGTTCGCCGGTGAGGATGCTGCGGGTGCTGCCGGAGATTTCGAGGACGGTGTCGCCACGGCTGAGGGCGGAGCCGGATTCGCGGACGATGCGGACTTCGAGGGAGTCGTCCACGAGCTCAAAGGCGCGTTTTCCGACTTCCACTCCGGCAAGGATCGCTGCGGGGTGTTTGCAGAAAATCTTTGCGACGCTGCGCTGGTCCGCAGGCACGAAAGTGGCGCAGGTGACGTCGCCGGTGCCGATGTCTTCCGCGAGCGCGACGGCGACGGGGTCGGGCAGTTGGTGGACGTATTGTTTCCAGGAATCTCGAGTTGCAGCCATGGGACAGCGGGAATAGCGGCGGCGGCGGGTAATTGTAAGGAAATATCGCAACCCGGGGCGATGTTCATTTTCCCGCTATGGCGCGGGCGGGGAAATGGATAATAGGGGGCATGGCCACATACGTTTACGAAACCATTCCGCAGAAGCCCGGCCAGAAGCCGCGGCAGTTTGAAGTCGAACAGAAGATGAGCGACCCGGCGCTGACGCACGATCCGAAGACCGGCGAACCGGTAAGGCGGATCATTACCGGAGGGAGCCTGATCACGCGGGGTACGAGCATCCTTTCGATGAACCGCCCGAAAAGGCGCTGATTTCTATCGATCCTGTAAGGCACGCACCGGTTGCCTTTTGGGAAGTCTGCGATCATAGTGTCGGGCTCTCATGCCCCGAACCTTTCGCGCACTTCTCACCACATTCCTGATTGCATCCGCCGCACATGCCGGCGTGGTGATCAATGAAATCATGTACCGTCCGGCTGCCACGTATCCGGAGCCGGTGCAGTTGGAGTTTATCGAGCTCCACAACACGGACCCGGCCCCAGCAAACATCGGGAACTGGGTGCTGAACTCCGGGGTGAATTTCACCTTTCCCGCAGGAACGACAATCCCGGCGGGAGGATTCGTCTTGGTGGCGGCGGACCCGCTGCAGGCCGAGACTGCGTACGGACGCACGGACTTCCTAGGGCCGTGGACGGGGACGCTTTCCAACAATGGCGAGCGCATCCGGCTCTCGAAACCCGGCGTGACGCCCGGAACTTTCGACAAGGTCGATGAAGTGACGTATTCCAGCGAGGGCGACTGGGCTTCGAGGGTCCGTGTGGTCGGCGGCGCCGCAGCGGGAGGCTGGGACTGGTCCACAAACGCGAGCATCGGGCACTCGCTCGAACTGCGGAACCCGGCATTGAGCAACGATAACGGGCAAAACTGGAGTGCCTCGACGAATTTAAACGGCACCCCGGGAACCGCCAACTCCGCGCTCGCTGCGAACATCGCTCCAATCATCAAAGCGGTGAAGCATTCCCCCGCAGTCCCGAAACCCGCGGACCCGGTGACGATTTCGTGCGAACTGAATGACGAGACGGTACCCGCCGGGCTGGGCGCGACGCTTTTCTGGCGGAACGCCACCACGGCGTCGCCGGGCGCGTTTCAATCGCTCGCGATGACCGGTGATGGAACGGGGAAATTCTCCGCCACGCTTGCTGCGCTGCCGAATTTGAGCATCGTGGAGTTTTACATTTCCGCGACCGACGGCGCGCTGACCCGCACATGGCCGGCGGCGACCGCGGAAGGGCAGACGGCCAACTGCCAGTATCAGGTCATCAACGAAACGCTGAACAACACGGACACCTATTATTTCATAGTGATGACCGCCGCGGAGAACGCGATTTACGAAGGCCTCGCGACTTCGAGCGACCGGCAGATGAATCAGACGTTCATCACCTACCGCGCGGGTGAAGCATCGATCCGCTACCGCGCCGGAATGAGAATTCGCGGGAAAAGCAGCCGCAGCTACGTGAACCGGCCGATGCGAATCGCAATCCCCGGAGATGACTTGCTCGATGGTGAAAGCGCACTGAATCTGAACCCGAAATACCCGTGGCTGCAGTTCGCAGGCATGCGGCTGATGCAGGCGAGCGGAGTCCGCGCCGCGGATGCCCTGCCTGTGGAAGTCCGCCGAAACGGCGTGGAATACTCGACCGGCTCCGCCAATGCGCAGGACTTCGGGAAATGGGTGCGGGTGGAGGATGAAGGGCGGATGTTGGTCGCGAATCACTGGCCCGGGGCGGATACCGGAAACCTTTACAAGAACGGCGCCGGCAGCACGACGCTCGGCTGGCGCTCCGGGCAGGCTACACCTTCGAATCCGGACGGTCTGATCGACGGGTGGAGCAAGCAGAACAACAGCGACGCGAACGACTGGAGCGATTACCAGAACTTCGCCACCGTATGGCAGACTCAGGCTGCGAGCCATTTTACAGGCGGAACCGCCGGGAACGTGCAAAGCTCCACGTGGCAGGGCACGGCGTTTTCCGCGTCTGCGATTACCCAACTGGAAACGGTGGCGGACCTCGATCAATTCGCACGCTGGTTCGCGGTGATGACGATTTTCGCCGACAATGAGACGAACATCTCCAACGGTCGCGAGGACGACTACGCGGCTTACTTTTATCCCGAAGTCGACGGCCGGCGGAGAATGCAGCTCATCGCGCACGACTTCGACACGATATTCGGGGAGGGCGATTCCAAGATAACCGCGACGGCTCGCGGATTGTTCGACATGACGGAGACGGGCGACAGCTTCAAACCGCTGCTCCCGCTTTTCGGTGATTCGACGACTGCCGGAAACGCCGCCTTCCGCACGAAGTATTTCAACGCGATTCGCGAACTGTACGGAACCGTGCTGAACTCCGACACGACCGGCAATCCGAACCCGCCCTTCTATCAATGGGTCGATGCAAACCTGACCGGGTGGGTTCCCGCCGCGACGATCACTTCGATCAAAACTTGGATGACGGCGCGGCAGGCGCATTTGCTCGGATTGATCGGTGCCGCGGCCATTACGCCTCCGGTTGCCACCTCGACTTCCACGCTCGCGGCGACGCCCGCAGGCGGCGTGGTGATCCACGAAGTCCTGGCAAACAACCGGAATGTTTACGCAAACGGCGCAAGCTTTCCCGATGTGATCGAGCTGCGAAATACCGGGGCTTCGCCGGTGGATGTCTCCGGCATGACGCTGAGCGACGATCCTTTGGTTCCGGCGAAATACACGCTTCCGGCGGGAACCACGATCCCGGCAGGCGCGACACTCGTTATCCATGCCGACGCAGCGACCGAGGCCCCGGGACTTCACGCGGGCTTTCAACTCGATAGCGATGGCGACTCGGTGCTGCTTTACGCGAGCGCGGCAAACGGCGGAGCGCTGGTGGACTCCGTGAATTTCGGCGCGCAGGCGGAGAATCTTTCCATCGGCAGAACCGGCGGCGCGCTCAACACGTGGGCGCTTTGCACTCCCACGATCGGAGCTGCGAACACGGCGGTCGCCACGCTCGGCTCGCCGGCGGCGCTGAAGATCAATGAATGGGGAGCGAATCCGGACTATTTGCTCAGCGGCGATTTTGTGGAGCTCTACAATCCGTCCGCACAACCGGTGGCAATTGGCGGAA
Organism: Verrucomicrobiaceae bacterium; assembly: GCA_005791535.1. Lineage (GTDB taxonomy): Bacteria > Verrucomicrobiota > Verrucomicrobiia > Chthoniobacterales > Chthoniobacteraceae > SXWH01. The sequence continues at coordinate 7,212 of SXWH01000206.1, forward strand.
TGCGCGTCACCGATGACCCGATCAACTACTCGGCGCGCCACGTCTTCCCGCCGCTGAGCTTCATGCCAGCCGGCGGCTTCCTGCGCATCAACGCCCGCGGCGGCGACGCCTCGCCGGGGAATTCGACCGAGCTCGCATTCTCGCTGAATTCGACATTTGGACAAATCGCGCTCTCCGGTGCGAATGGCACCACGGTGGATCTCGTTCCCGTAGTTGGCCAGCCGCGCGATACGTCCACCGGGCGCTCGCCCGACGGTGCAACGACGCTGGCCAGATTCGCACTGCCCTCGACTCCTCCCACGCCCGGTGCATCGAACATCGCACCGCCAGCGGGTGTGATAAACTTGATCAACTCCCTGCGGGTTACCGAAATTCTGTTCCGGCCCAATGCGCTTGAATACATCGAACTCCAGAACACCGGCACCACGACTCTCGATCTCTCCGGAGTCCAGTTTACATCGGGCATCTCCTACACGTTCGACACCGGCGTCACTCTTGCGCCGGGAGCTTTCGCCGTCATCTGCAAAGACCGTGCGGCATTCATCGCGCAGTTTGGAGCGCTGCCCAATCTCGCGGCGCGGAATTTCACGGGAACGCTCGATAACGCAGGCGAGTCCATCGCGCTTCAGCCACCGGCGCCGTGGAATATCAACATTCTGAATTTCAGCTACGATCCGGACTGGTTCACGGACCCGACGTCCAACCACAGTTTCGTGACGAACAACCCCGCGCAGACGGCGGCGCGGGACTGGAATGAAAAGGAGACGTGGAGCCTTTCTCCGCAGGTTCTCGGGTCGCCCGGAAGTGATGGCCCTCCTGCTATCACGAGCGCACTCACGGCATCTGCGCTCACCGGGAATGCTTTCAACTATCAGATCGCCGCGACACGCCTTCCGCTTTCCTACAACGCGACGAGCCTTCCAAGCGGTCTCGTCGTGGATACGGGATCCGGGCTCATTTCCGGAACCCCGCAGGTCAACGGAGTCTTCAACGTTTCAATCTCCGCAACGAACAGCGGCGGCACGGACACAAAGACGCTGGTTCTGACGATATCCCTTCCGCCACCGCCGGTAATCACCAGCTCGCTTGCCGCGCAGGCCGCCGTTTCGGCGCCATTCTCGTACCAGATCACGGGAAGCAATAATCCCACGAGCTACAACGCGACGGGAATGCCCGCGTGGCTTTCGGTGAATACGGGCACGGGCGTACTTTCGGGCACCCCGCCAGCCATCGGAACATTCACGGCGACCATCACAGCGACGAATGCGGGTGGATCGGATTCAAAGACGCTCAGCATTGAAGTGAGCGATGTCGGCCCGTTTGCGAATTTCCAATGGGAGCCGATCTCCGCGCAGGTTGCGAACACGCCGTTCAACGCGACGTTGCGGGCCGTGGATTCGTTCGGGCGCACGGTGAACTACAATGGTCCGGTCAATGTGGGTGCCATCGCCTCCACCGCCGGCGGAGTCTCCACCATGGGCGTGGTTCTTACGGAACTCGGATGCAGCAGCCCGACTCCCGACTATTTTGAAATCGAGAACCTCGGCAGCACGGCGGTAAATACGGCCGGCTGGTTCGTCATCACGAACCGCTCCTCGCAGGGTGTGAACTCCGCGCTCGCGACGACGTGGGCACTGCCTGCAAGCCTCGCGCCCGGACAAATCGTCGGCGCAACCGACGGCACTTCGAGCACGAACGAAACCTACTACGGTGTCGATATCGACTGGCCCGGCGCGCCGAAGGGATGGGTGATTCTTTCCGACGCATCCGGCACCATCCGCGACTTCTGCGCGTGGGGCTACACGGCGGCTGAAATTGCGACGATCAATGTGACGTCCGGAGGATTCACCTACACGATCGGTTCGCAGTGGAGCGGAGACGGTGCCCCCATTCCGCCTGCGGGAAGCTCGCTCTTCCGGAGTGGCATTTCGGACTCCAACAGCTCTGCAAATTGGGCGCTCGGCTCTACGCCTTCCCCGCGCGGCGCGCAGAACAGCGGTCTCGCTGCAGCCGTGCCTCTCGCGGTTGCGCCCGGGAGCATTACACTCGCCGCCGGCGTCGCGACCGTGCCCGTCCGTGTTTTCAACATCGGATTTGCGACGCTCACCGCCACGGCGCAGGGCACGCCCGTCGCGTACTCGTCTGCGTTCGACGTGACGACTCCCGCGGCAAACACGCCTCCCTACTTTATTGCCGGGGGGAATCAGACAGTGCCGATCGACAGCGGTGCGCAATCGATCGTGGCGTGGGCAACGGGAATCCGGCCCGGTGCATCGAACGAAGCCTCGCAGACCGTGTCCTTCGTCGTGTCATCGAACAATCCCGCACTGTTTTCCGTGCAACCGGCGGTCGATGCCGGTGGTGCGCTCACCTTTACACCGCAGGCCCAGGCGGCGGGCACTGCGGTGGTTTCGGTTACACCGTTGGACAATGGTGGCACAGCAAACGGCGGCATCGATACCGGTGCGGCACAGAGTTTCTCCATCACCATCCTGCCGAACACGCCGCCGTCATTCACCAAAGGCGCGGACATTACGGCGGGCCAGACAGCGGGTGCCGTCACGCGCACCGGTTGGGCGACCGCGATCAGTGCGGGAGCCGGCGAGACGCAGCAGACCGTTTCGTTCACCGTGACGAACAACAACAATGCACTGTTCTCCGTGCAGCCGGCGGTGTCGCCGACTGGCACGCTCACGTTCACCCCGGCTGGAAATCTCACCGGTGTGGCCACGGTTTCGATTACGGCCGTCGATAGCGGCGGAACCAATGCGGGCGGTCTGAATTCCAGCGTGACGGCGACGTTCACGATTTCCATCGTCGGCGTGAATCAGACACCGACCTTCACCGCGGGCGCGAATCTCTCCGTTCGTCACAACGTTGGTGCGCAGACCATTTCGAACTGGGCGACTGAGATCAGCGCGGGCCCTGCCGAGGAGGCCGGCCAGACGCTCACCTTCGAGGTGAGCAATTCGGCCAACGATATCTTCCTCGTCCAACCTGCGATCTCCGCGTCGGGTACTCTCACGTTTACGCCGCATCCGTGGCGGAGCGGTTCAGCCACGGTCACGGCGACTCTGCGCGATAACGGCGGTGCGGCAAACGGAGCCATCGATTTCATCACCCGGCAGTTCACAATCACCACCCGCGCCGTCAATGACGCGCCGTCGTTCGTTCCAGTGGCCACGACGATCACTGCGGGAGTAGGCGCTCCTTATGCGAAGCCATGGGCGACTTCGATATCCGCAGGACCACCGGATGAATCGAGCCAATCGGTGACGTTCATTGTTTCAAACAGCGATCCGACGCTGTTCACCAACGCGCCGACGCTGCTTCCAAATGGCACGCTCACCTTTACGCCCGGCATGCGCGCCGGAACCGCGACGCTTACCGTAAGGGCGAAGGACAACGGCGGAGTCGACGATGGTGGCATCGATGAATCTGCGCCGCTGCTTCTCACCGTGCGCGTCACTTCTGCACTCGAAGCCGCCGGCACCTACCTCGGGCTCATCGTTCCCGATGCCGGAGTGGCCGCGCCGGACTACCGTCACTTCGGAATGGCGACCATTACTCTTTCGAAGACCGGTGGGCTCAGCGGCTCGGTGATTTTCAGCGGCAGAAAATATCCGGTGAAGGGAAAAGTGAACGATGTGGGAGCCATCACGCTTTCGACTGGTAACAACAATCTGGCTCTCGCGAGAAAACCCGATCCTGCAATCCCGGGTGACCTCGTCAGCGTAATCCTCTCGCTCCAATTTCAGAACGGCGATAGCCCGTCCTTCACCGGGCTCATCAAGCCTGCAGTCGGCGCAGCGATGGCGCGCTTCACCGCCACGCGTCCTGTTTACAATGGCAAATCCGCACTCGTTCCCGCCGCCTTGCTCGACCCGCTGACTGATAAAGGGAAGCAAACCGCCGCATTCCTCGCGCTCACCGCACCGAACAACGGCTACACCGCCGCGCAATTCCCTCAGGGTGAAGGCACTGGCAGCTTCACGATTTCGAAAACCGGCGCTGTGAAATTCGCCGGCAAGCTCGCAGACGGCACAGCCTGCACGATGACCTCCGCGCTGCTGACCGGCGATCAAGTCCCGTTTTACGCCGCACTTTATGGAGGGAAAGGCCTCGTCTCCGGGACTGTTACGGCGCGGAGCCTGCCGGGCTCGGATGCGGACGGTGCCGCCTTCCGGTGGTTCCGCCCCGCGATCGCCAAACCCGCGCATCCCGGCTGGCCACAGGGAATCAATACCGACTTCATCGCTTGCAAGCTCCTGCCGAAATCCGCGCCCCTTCTTCCCTCGCTTGGCGTCACCGACACGGATGGGAATGCAAACGTGGATCTCTTGGATGCCGCGCTTCCGATCAAAGCGGTGAACATCGACGCGAAGAACAAAATCACAGTCATCGCACCGGCGACCGACAAACTCAAAGTCGCCGCCTCTGCTTCAAGCGGGAAGTGGAGTGGAACATTCGTTCTTCCTTCCACAGGGAAGAACGTGAAGTTCGCGGGCGTGATCCTCCGCAAAGCGGGATACGCCACCGGATACTACCTCGACGGAATCCCCGGCGGACGCGTCCAACTCGCGCCTGCGCCTTAAGCCGTCTATGGCGCGCGCAGCTTTCCGCGGAGGAAGCCGCTGTTCCCGAGTGCCGGTGCGATGCTTCGGAGTGTCACTCGTTCGATTCCTCCCGGGAGCGTGGTGCGTGCGGTAATCTCGAATTCGACACTTGCCGGTGCCCATGTGCCGCCGAGGGTCGCGACGGATTCCAGCGTCCAGTCGGCGTCAGCCAATGGATTGCGCTCGAGCGTGAACGTCTGATGCCGCTGGCCGAGCACCGTTTCGCTTCCGCCCACCGGCATCGCGCCGGAGCCGACTGCCTGCTCGACGAGGTTCGAAATGCCGTCGCCATCATCGTCTCCGCCCGGATTCGCCAAAGGCGCGAGCGCATCGCTGCCGCCGGGATTTCCATGGATCGATGCGCTGGCACGCCAGTGGAGCGGATCGGTCGCATCCGGGTTTGTGAGCGGTGCGACGAGCACGAGCGAGGGACCGCTGCCATCCGGACTCGCGGGCCATTTTACACTGCCGCTGTCGTTGTAGCTGAAGCGTGTGATATCAAGTCCCGTGGCGCCGATCAGCGCGAGTTCCTCGCCGCCGTTGCTCAGGAAGTTGTCTCCGGCAACGTAATAATGCGCGAGAGTCGGGACTCCGGGATAGCGCGCTGCAAACGCCGTGCTGTTGCGTGGAATGACGGCATACGCACCCGGCGCGAGCGTGGTGTTTGGGAAGGTGTAATCGATGCCGCCGGTGAATCGGCAGCCGGCGAGATTCACAGTCTGCGAGGCGCTGATGTTGCGCACTTCGATGAATTCGAACTCGTCGTTGTCGCTGGACGCGCTCAATTCGCCGCCGGTTGGATTCGCCGGATTGTAGTGCACTTCGGATACCACGAGGTTTCCGGCCGCGGCGGGGACGATTCCACCGGTGCCGGTGATGGTGATCGTATCTGTGCCGACGAGATTGCCATGGTAATCGAAAGCCTGGAGCGTGAGTGTCTGTGCGCCCGGGGCGACCGGAACGGTGGCCTGCCAGCCGGTCGCGCTGTTCCACGTAACGGGCAGCGCGAGTCCGCCGTTCTGAATAACGATATTGCGCACGTTCACCCAGCCCACGCCGTTGATCGTCGCACTGCTTCCGCTCGTGCTGAAATCCGCCGTCGTGACATCAAATGTCGTCGGCGGGTAGGCCGCATTGATCTGCGAGTTCACGAAGTTGACGCGGTCGTTCACGTAGGTGGTGATTTCGCCCCAGTTTCCGCCAGCGGTGCTGAAGGTCGGGTAGTGCGTAATCCACGACGAGAGGTAGGTCGTGTTGAAACTCGTCGCTATGATGTCCTGAAGGTGCTGGTAGAACAGGCGCTGATTCGCCGCGCTGATGCCCGTGATTCGGGAGATGTCCGGATTGATGATGAGCGGATCGTTGCTCGGCGCGGTCTGGAAATCGAGATCCCACGGCAGGAAGAGCATGCGCCCGTCGATACGCGAGTAGAGCTTCAAGTTGTGCCATGCTCCGCCGGTGGTGATGTAATTGTCCTGCACTCCGGCGAGCGAAAGCGCGGCTGCGGTGCGCAGCCACTGGTCCACGTCGATGGTATCCGGCAGTGCGGCATTAAACGAAGCTCCCGCGGGCAGGCGGTAGGTCTGGTTCAACTCCAGCATGCCCGAGTAGTCGTCGTTCGTGCGCGCGCTTCCGATGAGGAAGTTCCAGCGGAAGGCCTCTTTGTCAGCCGTTGTATAGCTCTCGAATTCGACACCTACGACGTTGTCCGGACTTGGAAGTTTTGCGCCCTCGGGTCCACCGCCGACGGTCGTCGTCGGGTAATAGATGAGTTCGTACTTGAACGACGGCTGCGACGCGCCGTTTTCAAACGTGCTGTCGGCCCAAACGTCGTTGAACTCCGCCATCGTAAGGATCGCAGAGCCGTTGTGCGCGCTGCGCGGGGCGATGACATATCCGATGTCGTTCCACATCGAGGGAACCCCACCGGCGCGCTGCATGAAATGCCACGTAATGATTTCCGAATGACCAAATCCGCTTCCCACCGTTCCGCGCCCGTAGCCCGAGCGATCGAGATTGATCGAAGTGTGTGCGCCGCGGAATGGCTGCATCGGATCGAAGTTAACCGCGAAGCCGAGCCGGATGTCGGCCGGACGGCCGCGCTGCGACGACTTCAGCCGCACGCTGGCGTCATAAAATACTTCGCTTTCACGGTAAACCACCGTGCACGGCAGGAAGTCATTGCTCATGCAGTTGGTCGGGTCGTGCATGAAGTTTGCGTCCGCCGTGAGCATGAGAATCCGCACGCCGTGGCCAGCGGTCGTGGGCGTCGTGCCATCCGCCCAGCGCACCATCGCGCGCGAAGCCGAGCCGGCGGCCGGGAATGTGGAAGTCGTCGTGCCGTCGCCGGCCTCCACGTAGAACTGCACGAGCGCGCCCGTGGTCTGCCCGGGAATCTGCGCCTCGTAGAGGCCGCCGGTCAGAGTCATCGGTACGCTGTTGAACGAAACCGAACCATCGAGCCGCCACTTCAACGCCACGCTCGCGACGCCCTGCGGATCGGCGGCTGCGACGCGAACCGTCACCGGAACGCCCACCTCCGGCAGAACCGGTGTGTGGGAGAGTGAAGAGAATGTGGGGCCTGTCAGCGCGACGAATCGCGAATTTTGCGCTCCAGGCGTGCCGTTGTTTTGCGGCATTGGAAGAAGACTCGTGCGTGCGAGTCGGTTGAAATACAGCCGCGAGTGCAGTCGTGGCGTTCCGCTAATCCAGCGTGCGCGGAACGAAACCGTATAGGTGTTCGTGTTGCTGAGCGTCGCGTAAGTCGCGCCGTTCTTCAGCGTGGTCTCCAGATGATTGTGCATGTGCTCGGTCGCTCCGGTGGCTACGACTTTGAGCACCTTGTTTCCCGGCGCGGAGGGATCGTCCACGACGACGGTGCGACCGTGGCTGCCGTGGTTGCCGATGTTGCGCCACGCGTTCGCGGTGCCGCTGGAGAAATTCCCGTTCTGGATCAACTGAACCGTCCCGGACGTGCCTTCCATCACGCTCACGTCGTCAATCAGGCACTCGCCATCGTTCAGCAGGCCCATGACGAGCTCGTTGTATTGCGTCGGGTCGTTGCTTCCCGGCGGCGGTGCGCCGGTTCCCGTGTAACTGAATGTCTGCCACGATGATTTAGAAGTCTCGTCGCTCGCTGCCCACGCTTCGGGGACGCTGTTGTCCATGCCGGGGTTGCGAAGCTCCAGACTGCCGCCTCCGCCGTCCGCGCGGCCATCCCACCGGCCACCGCTAAAGTAATGGACTTCGTCCACGGGATTTCCGTTCGCATCCTCGATTGAGACGAGATCGTCCGAGTTCGAAAGACTGCCCGTCATCGGGCCGACGACAGAAATGCCGGGGAACTTCGCCAGGAGCGCCGTGGGATTGTTTGAAACGACGAGGTATCCGCCCGCAGGAATCGTCGTTCCGGGAGCAAAGGCAAAGCCGATGCCGCCGCCGAGTTTCCATCCGGTCAGGCTCACAGGGCCTGCGCTCTTGTTATAAAGTTCGATCCATTCCTCCGGATTTGCGGTGCTTCCGGTTGGCAGAAATACCGGCGCGTGGTTGTACATGATTTCGTTGATCACGACCGTATCGGGCACGCTGAACGTGTTCGCAGCGCCGGGCGTCGCAGCGGATGGTGCCAGCCAGCGTCCGTTCGCATCCTTCGCCTGCGCGGCGTTCTTGATCACCGCTCCTTCCACTCCGGCTCCTGCGACGCTGAGGAAAATCTTTTCTCCGTCAAACGGGCGCCAGCCGAGCGTTGTCTGGTCGAGTGAAAGCAGTGCGCCTGCTGCGAGCGTACCACTGAGCGAATACGTTGCACCGCTGGAGGTCGAGAGCGTCCAGCCGGTAAGCGAAACGGACGAGCCGGTCGTGTTGCGAATCTCGGCAAACCAGGTTCCCGCAGTGGCGGCTGCGAGCTCATTGAATTGCAACGCCATTGCGAGCGTGGGTGCAACCGGTGTTTCGGTCATGTCCAGTTGCGCCATGAAGAAGGCGTCCGCTGTTCCAGATGGATGCTGGTGCAATTCCACGGCAAGCACATTGGTTCCATGCACAATCGCGCCCGCAGGAATCTCGACGACGCCGTTAAATTTCGGATACACGACGTTCGAATCCGCAGGCGTGCTGGATGTCGGAGTTCCCGTGATATTGTTCCGGTGAACCTCGACGCCGTTGATGTAAAACACCGCACCGTCATCGATGAGGTAATTGAGCAGCAGCCGGTAGGCGGAAGTGCCCGCGCCGGTGTTCGTGAAAGTTTTCCGGAAGTAGGTCGTCGTTGGATTTGCAGCGAGCGTTGTCTTCGAGAGGATTGGCTGCGCCGTTGCATCCCACTTCACGCGGAAGCCGCCGGGGTTCGCGCCGGGTCCGGCATTCGTCCATGTGAAGTCGAGCGTGTTGGCTCCATTTGCAAAGCCGGTGATACTCAACGGGCCGTTGAACGCGCCGAAGCCCGCGCCGCTGATTGCCTTGTTCGTGCCATTGAGCAGCACGCTGTCGAGCGAGTTATCCACGGCGAAGTAGAGCTTCACATCGAAAGTGCCCGGCTGATACGCGCTGAAGTCCGCAGTGGTGCGCCAAGTGAACGTGCCGGCTGCGACATTCTCCGTGCCGTTGGCGGTGAGTCCGCTCCATTGCGAAAGCGCATCGGGACCGAACCACGCCGGGTGTCCGCTTTGGACCACGGCTGGCACGCCGTTGGTCACATTCGTGTAGTGCAGATCGTTGCTTCCGGAAGTTGCGACCGCGCCAGCATCCGTCACGCCGGTGTTGTAAAGTGTCGAAATCTTTTCCCGCAATGCGACCGGTGTTGCGGGTCCCGCCACACCCTCCTTGTAGAACTTTACCTCGCTGAGGCCGGCGAAACTGTTGTCTCCGCCGTGATTGCTGAGGATATTGAAACGCACGTAACGGATGCCCGTCGCTGCGAGTTCAACATGCTGACCCGACTCGGTAGCGAGCCCGCTTGCGCGAATAAAATCGACCGTCGCGACTGTCGTGAACGGACCGCCCGCAGCAGTCGAGGTCTGGACCTGCACTTGATTTGAGCCACGCGTCGGCAGATTGACCTCATTGTAGTTCCAGACGTGGAACGACGTGAGGTTCACGATCGCCCCGAGGTCGTAGGTGATATCTGCGGGGAGTGTGTCGTTTGGCGTGCCAAACGTGCCGTTTGAAAGCCACATCGTGCCATCGGGCGTCGTGCCGTGGGTCTGGCCGGAGATGCCGGAACCGTTCACGGTGTTGGCAGCGCCGCGCGTGAAGCCCGTCGTCAACTGCGACGAAAATCCGGAAACACTGGCGGACGCCTCGACCTCTCCGGGCACTGCGCCGGCGACCTCGTTGCTGAATGCGTAATGGTGCCACGTTCCGGAGTCGATTGGAGTGAAATCGAACGCGATCGTTCCATTACCGCTGGCCTTGTAGTGGTATTTCACAATGAGGCCGTTACCGGAGCGGGTCGCGTTTTCATCGACGATGTGCCCAATGCCCGTATCGCTCGGTGTAATCAGGTTGCGGCGAACCGGCGGGTCGCCAAAGCCGGTTGCGTAAAAGGTGGCGATGTAAGTTTGATTCGGCGTGAGGTTCGAAAGTTCGAGACGTGATTTTCCGTTGAATGAATTGCCGTAGAAAAACTCCTGGCAGAGCTGGAAGCTGCCCGAGCCCCCGGGCAGTGCATTCGCACCCGCGCCGCTTCCGTTATTTGCGAACTGATTGGTAGCGCCGAGGAGCACCCAGTTTGCACCGCTGGTGACTCCGGTCCCCGGTGAATCAAACGTCACGCCGTTGATTGCCGTGTAACCGCCGGCGCGATTCAGGCCGATTTTGTGTGTGTAACTCTTTCCCGAGGAAATGTCGGAAGTCGCGTCGTTTGTCCACGTCTTCACTGTCCAGATTCCGCCCGGCACGACCGGCGGCGCATCCATGTAAAGCTGCGGATTTCCAAATTGAATGCCCGCCTGCCCGCTGCTCCATGCGCTATCATCGAAGGCCGCGGTGTTCCAGTTCGCGGCTGGAACGGTCTGGGTGAACTTCCACGTTGCGTCGCGCGAAACCGGTCGCGTCGTGACGGGCGGCGGCGGTGGCGGGAAATTCACCGTTCCCGGAGTGCCTCCGACCTGCTCGCTCGCGCGCCATGATTGAGGGCGGGCGGAGTTGGAAAAAGCCGAGGATTTCGAAAGAGTCACACCGCCGCCGTCCGGTGCCACCGGCCATTCGCCCTTGTCGCCGTAGGTGAGTTCATCCATCGCGCGATCGTTGTTGTCGCGCAGGCGGAGTGTGTCACCCGAGTTGCTCAGCGCGCCAATGAACGGTCCCATCGCGCCGGAATACATAGCAGGGGTTTTCGCCACTACGATGCGACCGCCGCCGGGAATCACCGTTCCATTTGGAAACGCGAAATCCACACCGCCCGAGATGCGCCAGCCGGACATGTCCACGTTCACAGCCATGATGTTCTGGACCTCGATGAATTCCGCCGCTTCTCCTGCGCCGCCGGGGTTGTAATGGATTTCGTTGAATACGACGACAGCGTCGTTTGGCGGCAACGCCGCGAGCGGGCAAGCGAGGAGCGAAAGCGCGAGAAGTAGTTTGTTGTTCATGGTGAGACGGACTTTGAGAATGAATGCGAAAAGAGAAGGGACGCAAGGGACTCTTCGGTCTCCTGCGTCCCTGATTTGGAAGTCAAAGAAAACCTACGAGCGGCGGCGGCGGCGGATGAGCGCAGCGCCTCCGAGCAGCAGCAATGCAGCGCTGCCGGGCTCCGGTGTGGCGTGAACGGTCACGTCCTTGCCGCCATCGGCCGCGTAGCTGATTTGCAGTTCCTGCGTAAACGCGCCGGTGGTGACGGAGAAAGTCTCGCCCTCATCGAGCAGGTTACCGAGGTAGCTGAAGCGTGCGCCGCCGATGTAGCCTGCGAACGGCGAGCTTCCATCGATGAGCGTGAACACCGTTCCGTCGAGCGGGTCTGCGAGCAGCGAGAGCGCGAGATTTACCGTGCCGGAAATGCTTCCGCCACCCGCGAGGACCAATTGGTCGCCAGTGGATACACCGAGTTCGATTGTGAAGGTCGAGTTGTTCGCGAGTGCGATGGTTCCGAGAGTGAGCGTGCCGATGCTGTTGCCGGGCGAAACTTCCGCGCCGCCTGCCACCGTGACTGTTGCCGCCGGATTGATGCTGCCACTTCCGCCGAGGGTGCCGGAATTCACATCGACCGAGGCCGTGGCCGCGAGCGAGCCGTTTACGAGCAGCTTGCCGCCATTGATGGTCGTCACGCCGCTGTACGAGTTTGCACCGCCGAGCGTCAGCGTTCCGCTGCCCTGTTTCGTGAGCGCGAGCGCGCTGGTGATGCTGCCGTTGAAGGTCGAGTCGGCGGAATCACCAACCGTAAGAGTCGATGCGGCCGCTGCAGCCACGACTTCGTTTGTCGCACCGTACCAGTGGTAACTTCCAGCGCCGATCATCGTGGTTGAGATGGTCGCTGTTCCCGAGGCATCCGCGGTGTAGCGGAACGACAGGAAGCTCGGCGTGCCGCTGGCATCCTGATTGTAGAGCAGTGTACCCGATGCGCTGCCTGCGTTCACCTGGAAGAGCTGCGTGCGGTCGCCGCCCCAGAGACGGTTATAAAGCCGAGTCTCATAGCTGGTGCCCGGAGTCAGGCCCGAGAGCGTCAGCACCGCAGGGTTGCCGTTGTAGTAGAAATCTCTCAGCAGTTGATTCATCCCCGTACCGTCTGCGCCGTCGGCAAACGTCGGGGTACTTGGAGCACCGGCGCCCTCGGGTAGCAGCGCGGTGGCATTGGCGAGCGACCAGTTAGCGCCGGTGTTGGCCGCGGCTTCGAATGCAACGCCATTCACCGTCGCCGCTCCACCGTCGCCGAAGTCGAGCGCGTGCGTGTAGGTCTTGCCGGTGGAGATTCCGGAGCCCGCGTTGGTGGCGAAAAAGAACGGTGCTCCGATGGTCACGCCCGGGCTGGATGTGACCGTTCCCGAGCCCGAGAGGTTGTTAATCGTCTCGTTGTTGCCGGCGAGGTCGAGCGTGGTGCCTGCGCTCATGATGACGCGCCCTTTCCCAGCTCCGTGAGGAATTACTTCGGACGCTCCGAGCTTCAGCGTGCCGTTCGTAATCGTAGTGTCGCCCGCATAGTCGTTTGCGGGGTTGTTCAAAATGAGCGAGCTGTTTTCATCGCCGCGTCCCGAGCCTTTCGTAAGCCCGCCCGGACCAGTGACAGCACCGAGCACGCGCAGATTATTTGTGTTGTGTCCGCTGATGTTGCTGGTCGCGGCGAGCGTAACGCTGCCTGTGAGCAGATACTCGTTGTAGCCTCCTCCTCCGCCATCTGCGTAAATCGCGCTCTTCAATCCATCGCCCGCATCACCGCCGAGGCCGTTCAGCGTGAAGTTGTGCGGAATGATCGGCGATCCCGTGTTGAACCATGGGAGGTAATTTCCGCCCGCGCCGATGCTCACCGGTCCGGTGCCGAGCGCGGCGACATTAAACGCGAAAACCGGGCCGCTCGAAATGGTCGTTCCGCCGCCGTAGGTGTTTGCGCCCCCAAGGGCCAGCGCGGCCGGGCCGCTCTTCGCGAGGCTTGCCGTCCCGCCGGTGATTGTTCCGTTGAACGTGCCGCCGCCGTTGACCGCGAGGCGCGAAAACGGCCCCATGTTCACCAGGCTTCCGCCCACGCCGTCGAGCGATGCCACGGTCTGGTGGACACCGTCGAGTTCCAGCGTGGCGCCAGTTGCGAGCGAGACCGGCGTGGTGGGCGCGAGGACGTTCGTCTTGAAGTTATTCACCGCGAGGTTGTCCACACCGCCAATCATTCCGCCTGCCGAGCCAAACGTGACGTAGCTTGCGAGCATGCCTGTATTCAGCGCGAAGCTGCTGATGACGCCGCCGCCCTGCGTGACGACGACCTTCGTTCCATTGCCTGCGAATGGCGAACCGGTTCCCGCAGAATCCGCGAGGTAAAAGGCGAAGCTGTCGCCGCCGGTCGTTGAGGCGAAATCCTGCACCAGACCGCCGTTGCTGAAAATCTGGATGCCCGTGTTCTTGCGGTAAAGGAAACCGAACTCACCCGAGCCCGCAACCGGGAAGCCCTGATTCGCCGAGTTGCGCATCGTGAAGCTCGTCCACTCGGTCGCGTTGCCGGTGTTTCCCTTGAACATGTCGAAGTTGATCTTCAACGGTCCTCCGACGGTGGCCGAGGTGAGCGGGCCGCCGACTGTCGCGCTCGCGCCGAATGCAAGCAGGAGATAGTCGCCATTCACGCCCGCCGGTTGGGTGACCGGCGTCGAATTTCCCACCTGCGTATTTCCTGCGGGCGTCCAACTCGCCGGAGCAAGCGAGCCCGTCTGGCGATTCGCGAGGTTGAAGTTCAGGTCCGCCGTGTTCGGATTTCCCGTTGCGCTGAAATTATCTGCGATGAGCGGAGTCGCGCCGGCCTGCAGCTTCAAAGTGCCCGCGTTCACCGTGGTCGCAGCGGAGGAAACGCTGGAGCCCATGAGCGTCAGCGCACTCCCCGTGTTCTTCGTCAGTCCCACGCCTGCACCGATGGCGCCCGAGAATGTTCCTGAGTCCACCGTCGCCACACTCAATCCACCCGCGCTGTTTGCCAGCGTGCCTGAGCCGCTGAGTGAACCGAGGCTCTGGCTTGTGCCGTTGAAATCGAGCGTCGCTCCGCCGCCCACCGAGGTTCCGCCGGTGTAGCCATTGGTCGCTCCAAACTTCAGTGTGCCGCCGTTCACGCTCACCGATTTCGGGCCCTGGATTCCCGCCGCCGTCGTGATTGTGCCCGCTCCGAATTTCACCAGATCCGAGCCGAGGATGACCGGCGCGTTGATTGTGTGCGAGCCGCCCGCGTCGGCCTTAATCACCGACACGCCGCCCGCATCGGTCTGCAACGTGAGCGGGTCGATTCCGGCGATAGTGTAGCTTCCGGTGCCCTGGAATTCGATATGCCCGGTCGTCGTCGCGCCGGAGAGCGTCACTGTACTCGGTCCTGCCTGCGCTGCGAATGTCGCATTGCTGCCGATGGAATTTGGCACCGCGCCGCTCGACCAGCTTCCCGGCGTATTCCATGCGCCCGATCCGGCGGTCCACGTGTTGTTGAACACCTGCTCGCTCGACAGTCCGTAGAAATGCATCGTGTTTGCCGGAATCTTCGGAAGGAACTTCAAATCCGTCGCCGTGCCCGTGGCCACAAACGTATAGCGCAGCGCCGACGCCGCGAGTTCGTCTTCATTATAAACAAGGCTCGCACCTTCCGTCGTCGTGATCGTCTGAGTGCGGTCCGCACCAAGGCCCCACGCCTGATTATAAAGCGTCACCACGTAAGTCTGCCCAGCCGTCAGGCCGTTCATCGTGAGTGTCGCGGGATTGCCGTTGTATTGGAAAGCGTCGAACAGTCCTGCGATTGCCGCGCCACCGAGCGGCTGTTGAATTCCGCCGCCGCCAAACTGCGCACCGGCACCCGCGAGCGACCAACCGGCGCCGGAGAGCCCGCCACCGCTGCCGATGAACGTCACGCCATTCACCGTCACATTCCCGCCGACCACATTGCCGAGCGCCACATAAGTCTTCGCGGCATTTAAGCCGGAATCTGCATCGCCGGTGAAGGCCCCGCTCGAAAGCACGGCGTCCGCCGCAAAGCCCTGCGCGGAGAGGAGCGATGCGATACTGGTGATCAGAATGCAACGCCTGCGGCTGTTGCGGGATACGGGAGCGTTGGAACGGTCTGATTTCATAAAGTTCATGTTCATAGGAGCATTGACGGGATGGTTGTTACGTTGGAGTGAAGGGTGTGTTGCGATAAGCCCGCAGAGCCCTCTTCGCAAGCGAATTGTCGCAACATGAACAACCCCTCACAAAACGGCCCCGCCAGCCCGTGAACATGAGTGCGGCGTGCGGTGTCGTGCGAGCGCGGAGTTCCTGCGGAGTTGTGACGTCAGAAAACGGTCGGAAGCCGGTGGTCTTCGTGGGGCTCCCGGCTTTTTTGTGGTGCCGGATGCGGTGGAAATGGGCATGGTTCGGGCATGCTCAGAACCGCATTGCTCTTCGCTTTTCTTTCCACTGCCGCAATTTCCGCTGATGTGCCGGTGGCGGATTCCGAATCGCTCGGGCGGGCATTACGGGACGCGAAACCGGGGACGGTGATCCGGCTTGCTCCTGGGCGGTATGCAGGCGGGCATTCGGTTTCCGGGGTGAATGGGACTGCGGCGGCGCCGATCGTGGTGGAGGGTGCGGCGGGAGGGGCTTCGGTGATCGAGGGCGGGGCGAGCGGGATTCATCTGGTTGGGTGCTCGTATTGGGAGTTGCGCGATGTGGTTTTCAGCGGGGCGACGGCAAACGGGATCAATATCGACGACGGGGAAAAGGCGGAGAGCCCGGCGAAGGGAATCGTGCTGCGCGGTCTGGATGTGCGGAACGGTTCTCCGCGCGGGAATCGCGATGGAATCAAGCTTTCCGGCGTGGATTCGTTTCTGGTCACGGGTTGCAAAGTCAGCCACTGGGGCGACGGTGGCTCGGGGATCGATATGGTGGGCTGCCACAAGGGCGTGATCGAGGGAAGCACATTTACCCACGGTGAGAACGCGGCGATGGCGAATGGCGTGCAGACGAAGGGCGGAAGCGAGGGCATCGTGGTGAGGAAGTGTGTTTTCACAAATGCCGGCGGCCGCGCGGTGAACATCGGCGGAAGCACGGGGGCACCGTATTTTCGCCCGCTGAACGCGACGGCCGAGGCGCGGGATATCACGGTGGAGGATTGTCAGTTTACCGGAAGCATGGCACCGATCGCATTTGTGGGAGTGGACGGCGCAATTGTGCGAAATAACACGATCACCAATCCCGGACGGTGGGTCGTGCGGATTTTGCAGGAGAACCAGAACCCCGCGTTTGCGCCGTGCCGCAACGGGGTGTTCAGCGGAAATCGAATCACCTTCCGGAGTTCGCTCGCCATGGCTGTGAACATCGGCGGCGGGACTGAGCCGAAGAGCTTCCGCTTTGAGAAAAATGCGTGGCTCTGCGAGGACGCGCCGGCTTCCACACGCGCAGTACTGAAGCTCCCCGTGGAGGAAAGCGGTGGTGTTTACGGACAGCCGATTCCTGCCGGCCGTCCCGCCCAAGGCGGCGGACGCTGAAGGGCGAGAGGCCGTTTTCTCCGTAGCTCGGGAGATGGCCGCGCTGACTGACTGTTTCGATACCAATTTCCTTCTCCGCGGCGATCACGGGCAACCCGCGAAAGGTACGGAAGATGCTCATTTTCCAGCAGGTAGATGAAACCCGAAATTTCCGTCCCGCGTTGCGCGAGCTCGCCCTACCCTGCGAGATTGCGTGCGCAATCCAATATAAGGCGAGCCGCCCTGTCGATCGTCGAAGTGCTGGTCGCGTGCTCAATAATGATCATCGCCTTCGGTGGCATGATCGGCTCCATGGTGCTGATCAACCGGCAGGCGTTTCTGTCCCGACTCCATACAAATGCACGCATGGCGGTGCAGCGGAACATTGATCAGGCTCTCGGGGAAAAATTCACCGACCAGACGACGCCCTCAATTCTGGCAATTACCGCGGCGGCGGGCGAAGTGTGGGATGACGATGGCGGCGGCGACAACAAAGTGACGCTCATCGTGCGCGATGGAACGACGACTCCGCTAGCCTCCGGCGTGGTCACCCGCCGCGTTCTCAGTATTGCGAATGCCAATGGAGCCGATGTGCGCAGCGTGGAGTTCACAATCGCTTACGACTACCGGGGACGCTCCTACAATTTCAGACTGCAAACGACTAGAGCGAGGGACTGAATATGATGAGAGACCTGGTCAAACTTCGGAATGCGAGCGGACTGTCGATGCCGGAAGTCGTGGTGGCATTGCTTTCGTCCGGCGTGCTTGCGGCTGCGTTGTTCATGTTCCTGAACACGAGCACCATTTCATTCGCGAAGAATTTCTCGACAAATTCCTCGCACGCCACGCTGCGCTCAGCGGTAGACCGGGTGGCGGACGAATTGAACAGCTCGGCCGGGAACGTGACTTTAATCACCACGACGGGAACGGCTGTCACGAGCGGGAGCGCAGCGGGCTTCACGTACGACCGCTACCTCGGCGGACCTTACGTAGTGACGCATCCCGGCGGAACCGGTCTGGCGGCAACCGCCACAAGCCTCACCATTACACGCTCGCTGCACGCATCCGCGTCGCCGCCCGTTCCGAAAGCCGGGGACGTGGTTCGCATCAACGGAAGCGCGGCGCGGCTTGTTGTAGCGTCAGTTTCAAGCGGCACTGTGGACGCAAACAACCGGCAGTCCCACACCGTTACACTCACCGCGGCAATCGGCTCGGCGATCACGTGGAACGCCTCCGACGTGAAAATCGCGACGCTCATCCGGAAAAGCGCGTTTGTTGTGATTGCCGGGGCTGCGCGGAATGAACTCCGCTACTTTGCGACGGCGGAAACCATTACCAATTTTTCGACGTCCACTGCCTTCTCGGTCATCTGCAACAACGTGGGCACTGGCACCGGAGACACGACTCCGTTCTCCGTTTCCGCCACGACGGATTATGCCGACCGCAAGTTCATTACGATGAACCTCAAGATCAGGGCGCGGGAATTCGACACGCGGCTCCTCACGCTGGAGAGGAAGAACTTCTCGGCGGTCACACAGATGTCACTCGGCTTCACCCCGAAAGGAACCTAAACCATGAAAAGACAACACGGACAAAAGGGAAGCGCCCTGATTGCAACAGTCGGGGTGCTTGCAACAGTCGCATCGGCAGTCGCCCTCAGTTATTCCTACACAAACCACACGAGCCGGCTGGCGGATCGTGGTCAGGATGGAACGAAAGTCCGCGTGGCCGCGGAAGGGGCTCTCGAATACGCTTACGCGATGTGGCGTGGGAAGTCGGGCCAGATGGGCCGGCCGCTGACGACCGCGGAGTGTTCATCGGGCTGGACGGTGCCGACCTACGACGGCGTGGTGTTCGATCAGGCGCTGACCGTTTCTGCCGCAGACCAGTATGGCGCGCCTGTGGCAACGCCGGTTGCTGCCAGCGTGGATGTCGCGGGGTTCCCCGGTTGGAGGGGGAGGTCGCACTACTACGTCGCCACCGTCGGTGCGCGTGGGACTTCCACGCTCGGAAATACCCCGATCCGATACCGCGCAAAGCGGGTGTTTGAATACGTCACGGTGAATCTCTTCCAGACGATGTTCTACTACGAGAACGATTTCGAAATCTACAAGCCGCAGGCGATGCTCGTTTCCGGACTCACCCACACAAACCGGAAGTCCATGGCAAGCCAGTATCTCGCCGGAGGAAACACGATCAATTTCGCCAGTCCGGTTTCGAGCGTTCTGGGTTGGACCAACGATGAACCGTTTCGCATCACGACATGGGGCAGCTACGTAACCAACGGAAACCAGCCTGCGACACTCTCTGCCGGCGTTACGACCACGGCCCGGCTGGAGGCGCTCGGCACGCAACCGGCCAGTGTGCTCGACGCTCCGCCTACCTCCCCGCTTTCGCCGAGCGGGCAATTGATCGGCCCCGACAGCGACTCCGATGGCAACCCGAACAACGACAGCTACCGTGAACTCATCGAGCCCCCGGTTGCCGGCTTCACGGACCCGGCACCGCTCGCCACCCGGCGTCTCTATAATAAGGCGGGGATCATCGTCACCGTGAACGGGACAACGAAAACGGTAACCACCCAAAACGGCACCAGCCTGACTGCGGCCCAAATCACCGCAATCAGCAGCGCCATCACCACGACCACGATATACGATGCCCGAGAGCTTGCGAACGTCCGCGTCAGCAGTCTCAACGTCGGTTCCGTGGTTTCGACTTTGAATGCCGCGACGGGATTCAACGGAGTGATCTACATGCACGACACGACGACGACCACGACGGCTACGCCAAAAAATGCGATTCGCCTTACGAACGGTGGAACGCTGCCCAATAACGGACTTACGGTAGCGAGTCAGAATGGCGTGTACATTCAGGGTGACTACAACACCGGTTCCACCGCAACGAACGCGTCCACCGCGGTGCCGTCGAACAGCGGAGGAAATCCCAGCAACACCGACGCCCCGACCGTAACTGGATACACCCGAAAGCCCGCGGCAGTCATTGGCGATGCGGTCATGCTTCTGTCGAATTCTTGGAATGACGCAAACTCTTCGCTAGCAATCGGTAGCCGCGTGGCGAGTCACACGACTTACAACACGGCGATGATCGGAGGCTTCATACCTTCCGGCTATCAGCCCGGAGGAACTGCCGCGCAGTACGGTTACAGCGGAGGCGCGAACAATTACGCGCGGTTTCTGGAGAACTGGAACGGGCAGTATTGCACCTACTTCGGGTCGATGGTGCAGCTTTTTGTGAGTAGAAACTTCACCGGGAAGTGGGATACCGGGAACATCTTCTCTCCGCCCAACCGTTGCTGGAATTTCGACACGAATTTCAACACAACCCCGCCGCCCGGAAGCGTTGAAGCCGTCTTTATCGCCCGCGGTCGGTGGTCACGAATGTAACGCAGCATGAAACGCCTCCTCTTGTTTGTAATCCCGCTGGCCGCGCTGGCGAACGGGCCTCAAATCGACCTCACACCTGTCACGCGCACGTATTTCGAAGACGGCGGCAGTTTTTCGCGGCTGACCTTCGATGGCGGTGATTCTACGCATAGCCTGACGCTGGATCATGAGCTCACGCTCACGAAACTTGCGGCTGGGGTGCGTATCACGTTCACACGCATTCCGGATGCGTCCTTTTCAATCCTTCCGAGCCCGATCGCCGCGGATAAGCCCCTGAAGCCCGAGAATATGGAATTGTATTCGAAGGCTGCCCTGGCGCAGGTAGCGAATGGGACCTTGGCCGAGGAAGTTCCGGCTCCTCATCCAATCAATGGCTGGACCACGCACCGCTACATAATTCGCTACCAGGTGAACGGATATCCGCTGAAAATGGCGGTGACTTTCCTGACCTTTCCGGAACGCGCGCAAATCATGCTCGTCACGAGAGCTGCCGAGAAGATGTTCGACGACGCAATCGCGCGCTCCGATACGCTACTGAGGTCTTGGAATACGGTGTCCAAGAAGGGACAGGTTCCTTCGGGAAGCTAGTTTTTGCGAGGCTCGACACCAGCGAGCCGGGTTTCGGTGAGAATCGACAACCGTCGCTCGTCAACGAGCAGCCGGGCCTGCGTCGCGAAACTGTTTCCAAGCTGAATAAATTGGTTGCGGACGTGATGGACGTGGTGCATCCCGAAGGCCTTATGAAATCCATCATCAAGTTCATCACCCGGACATCCCTCGTCGTCGCAGCACTGGCTCTTACCGGTTGCTCCGGAGGCGATTCCCACGAGAAAGTTGCTGACGCCGTGCTCGTTCAAATGGAACGCATGGCCACCGCAGTAAGCTCCGTGACCGACAAGGCCACCGCGGAGAAGGCTGTCACCGAGTTGAAATCCGTCGGCGAGGAAATGAAGAATCTCGCCGAAAAGGTAAAAGCGATGAAAGATCCGTCGGCCGAGGTGCAGGCGAAAATCGAAGCGAAGATGAAGGCCAAGCAAGAGGAAATTCAGAAGAAGATGATGGGCATGCAAGCCAACCTCACTAAAGCAGGTCCCGAAGCTGCGGCTATCCTGATGGGCGGCATGGCGGAATTCGGCAAAGTGATGGAAGAGGCCGGCAAGGCGTTCACGAAGAAGTAAGCCGCTTTTCTTCAACTCAAAAAACCTTTCAGCACGGCCGCCGCGTTCCACGGGTTCGCGGCGGCCGTCTTCGTTTTCACACTCGCCTCTCGACACATCGCGGCAGCCCTGTTTGAAAACGAAGCGTATCGCTTTCTGTAAAACATGATCGGCTCTCTTTCATCCAACATTCCGTCCGGCCCGCTCGACCAGAAATGGGAGAAGCACAAGTTCGAATCGCGCCTCATTAATCCGGCCAACAAACGGAAATACTCGGTCATCGTCGTCGGCTCCGGTCTCGCCGGTGCCAGCGCTGCGGCTTCGCTCGCCGACCTCGGGTATGCGGTGAAATGCTTTTGCTACCAGGACTCCCCGCGTCGTGCGCACAGCATCGCGGCGCAGGGCGGTATCAATGCGGCGAAGAATTATCAGGGCGACGGCGACTCGGTTCACCGTCTGTTTTACGACACGGTAAAAGGCGGCGACTTCCGTGCCCGCGAGGCCAATGTGCACCGGCTCGCGGAAGTATCGGTGAACATCATCGACCAGTGCGTCGCGCTCGGCGTCCCTTTCGCCCGTGAATACGGCGGACTCCTCGCCAACCGCAGCTTCGGTGGCTCGCAGGTTTCGCGCACGTTTTACGCACGCGGCCAGACCGGACAGCAGCTCCTCCTCGGCGCGTATTCTTCGCTGAACCGCGCAATCGCGCAGGGCGGCGTGCAGATGTTCCCGCGCACGGAGATGCTCGACCTCGTCGTCGTTGATGGCCACGCAAAAGGCATCGTCGTCCGCGACATGGTCACAGGCAAAGTGTCGTCGCATTCCGCCGACGCCGTCATCCTTGCGACCGGCGGCTACGGCAACGTCTATTACCTTTCCACCAACGCCAAGGGCTGCAACGTCACCGCGACATGGCGCGCACACAAGCGCGGCGCGCTCTTTGCGAATCCCTGCTTCACGCAGATTCACCCGACGTGCATTCCCGTCGCCGGTTCGTATCAGTCCAAGCTCACGCTCATGTCCGAGTCGCTCCGCAACGACGGACGCTGCTGGGTTCCGCTGAAAAAAGGCGACACGCGCAAGCCGCACGAAATCCCCGAGGCCGAGCGCGACTATTATCTGGAGCGCATGTATCCCGCATTCGGAAACCTCGCACCCCGCGACATCGCCTCGCGCGCTGCGAAAATGCAGTGCGACGAAGGCCGTGGCGTCGGTCCCGGCGGACTCGGTGTTTATCTCGACTTCGGCGCAGCGATTCTCCGCTACGGCAAAGGCACCGCGGGCAGCGCAGGGCTTTCCGAAGAGGAACTCAAAAAGCGCGGCAAAGCCATCGTGGAGGAAAAATACGGCAACCTCTTCGAGATGTATGAGCAAATCACCAACGAAGACGCCTACCACACGCCGATGCGCGTTTACCCCGCCGTCCACTACACGATGGGCGGGCTCTGGGTGGACTACAATTTGATGAGCAACGTCCCCGGCCTGTTCGTCCTCGGCGAAGCAAACTTCTCCGACCACGGTGCAAACCGTCTCGGAGCCAGCGCGCTCATGCAGGGCCTGGCTGACGGCTATTTCGTCATCCCGACGACCATTGCCAACTACCTCGCCACTGTCGCGCCGGACAAACGTCCGAAGACCGACGACGGCGCATTCCGCGAAGTGGAGGAAGCCGTAAATGCACGCACCACGAAGCTTCTCAGCATCAAAGGCAAAAAGACCGTGGACGAATTCCACCGCGAACTCGGCCTCCTCATGTGGGACCTCTGCGGCATGGCACGCTCCGAGAAATCGCTCAACCGCGCGCTTTCCCGCATCCCGACGCTCCGCGCCGAATTCTGGGAAAACGTCAACGTCCCCGGCAGTGGCGAATCGCTCAACATCTCGCTCGAGAAAGCAGGCCGCGTCGCCGACTTCCTCGAGTTCGGCGAACTTACCTGCCGCGACGCCCTTGAGCGCCGCGAGAGCTGCGGCGGTCACTTCCGCGAAGAATTCCAATACACTGAAAAAGACCCCGAGGTCCAAAGCGGCAAAGTCTGCGCCGGCGACGTCCGTCGCGACGACGAAAACTTCCTGCACGTCGCCGCATGGGAAGCCGGGGAAGACCCGAGCAAATCCATCCGTCACGCCGAGCCGCTCATCTACGACGTCGCGCATCCTTCCGTGCGCAGCTATCGCTAGAGCGGCGGCGGACCCGTCGCGATGATTACCGCTGGCTGCGTACGCGTATCTGCCCAAAATCAAGCGGCTTGAAGATTGCCGGGCGTTCGGTTTTTGCGAATAACCGTGCGCATGAAAACGCACATCCGCTCCATCGAGCTGCTTGAGGCCCGCATCGCCCCCGCGACGTTCACTGTCACGACCAATGCCAACGGCGGCCCCGGCTCGCTTGGCGAGGCGATTGCGAACTCCGCAAACTCGATGGGCGTGGATACCATTTTATTCAATCTCCCGGCGGGCCAGCTTACGATGACACTTCCCGGATTCACGATCGATCACCCGGTGATCTTCGATGGGCGCTCCCAGCCGGGTTACGTGGATTCGCCCCTGGTCGTGTTGCAGGGCGCTGAATTTGGGCAGAAAGGTTTCCGTTTTGTGAGCGGCTCGGGCGGCTCGCAGGTGCTCGGGATGAAAATCACAGATTTCGACGACTCCGGTATCGTGATTGATACAGCGGACATCACGGTCGCGGGCTGCGATATCGTCGGTAATGTCATCGGCATCAGCGTCAACGGCGCAGGCGCAGTCATCGGAGGGTCGGGCGAGACAGGTAAGAACGTGATTTCGGGAAATACGGTTTACGGAATCACAGGCGCTTTCATCGGCGACCTGAAAGTCCAGAACTCACACATCGGCGTCAATCGCGCGGGCACCGCGGCGATGGGCAATGGCGGCGGCGGGATTTTCCTGGACAGTTGCACCGACATCACGATCGGCGGAGTGGGCAGAAATGTGGTCTCCGCAAACGGCGGAGTGGGAGGCATCTGGATGATCAATTGCTTCGGCAATTTTCGCATTCAAAGCAGCACCGTGGGATTGAGCGCCACAGGCCTCGCGGAAACTTCATTCAGCAATGCCAACGTAGGCGTCCATCTCGCTGGAAATGCCGCATTCGCGATCGGCTCGGATGGTTTCACCGGGAGCAGCGCGAACTTCATTTCGAACAATAACGGAACCGAGCTTGAGGTGAACACCAACAGCCCGTTTGAATTTTCGCTTCCGGGCTCCGCTTCAATCAAGGGCAACTACATTGGCACCACGAATTCCGGGATGGCCGTTGTTCCCGCAACCGCGGCCACACTGGGCATTCGTGCGCAGGGACCGAACATTGTCATCGGCGGCGCCGGGCCGGATGCAAACACGATTTTCTCGCAGACCGACGGGATCGCGGCGGACCCGGGAGTGCGGATTTCCGGAAATGATTTCTTCCAGGTCAGCGGTTTAGTGATCGACGTCGAGCCGGATGGTGCCACGCCGAATGACGCGGGCGAACTCGATGGCGTGCAGAACAAACCGGTGATTGGCGGCGTCGCGGTCGTGGCGGTCGGGAATCAATACGCTGTCACCGGAACTCTCGATTCGAAACCGAACACAGACTACTTAATCGAGCTCTACGGCTTTGACGGGCAACGCTTCACGAATGTCGCCACTTCCAGCGTCCAGACGGATGCGAATGGCCACCTCGATATCAGCCTGCTCGGTTTCAGTTTTGCCGGCTTCACACAGGTCGCGGCGACCGTCACGGATCAACTCACCGGCAACACGTCGGAAATGTCCGCCATCGCGAAGGTCGCGCCCGGTATTGCATTTGTCGGGAGCACCGAAATCACACAAATCGAAGGTAACACGGCGTTCCAGATTCTGACCTTCAATGTTCTCGCCACGGCCCCGCTCACCGAAGGGGTCAGCATGGACCTCTCCGCCGCCGCGAGCAACACGGCGACCCTTAGCGTTGATTACTCCTTCTCGCCTACAAGCCTTTCATTCGGCCCCGCCGTCACATCGCAAATCGTGAACGTCATCATCAACGGCGACACCAGCGTCGAGCCGGCGGAAGTGGCCAGGCTGGTTCTCAGCAACCTCACCGGCAACGCCGTCCTCATCGTCCCTTCGCTCAATATCACCATCACGAACGACGACACCTCGCTGAAAATCAGCCCCGACAGCAAGACCGCGACGTGGATTGATGCCGACGGCGACCTCGTCACGCTCAAAACCACAAAACCCGTGCTCAACGCCGGCATGTTTGCATTGAACGCCACTGGCACCCTTGGCGGCGAACTCCTGCAAAGCATTGATTTTAACTTCGCCAGCATCGACCCCAAAGGCACCAACCTCGCCCTTAGCGCGAAGTTCGACAAGGCACGCAATCGTGGCGACGGCATCGTCGATGTCGGAACCATCTTTGCAGGCGGTACCGACCTCGGCGTCGTGAAACTCGACGGCGACCTCGGCGCCATCCTCGTCGGCGACTCCACCGTTGCCGACGGCTCGGTGAAATCCCTCACCGTTGGCTCCATCGGCGTCCTCGGCGCAACGCAGGACTCCGTCTTCCGTGGAAAAGTCGGCGTACTCGCCGTTCGTGGAGACATTGCGAACACCTCGCTGATCAACGACACCTCCATGGAACTGAACCCCGGCGCGGGCGCATTTGGCAGCATCACCATCGGCGGCAATTTCGAAGCTTCACGGACCGCCACCTCCCGTATCGTCACCACCGGCGACATCGGGGCGCTCAAGATTGGCGGTTCACTCATCGTCACTTCTTCGAACAACAGCGGCATCGTGTCCGGTGGAAAAATCGGCTCCGTCACCGTTGGCGGCTCCGTGATGGGCACCGATGGCAGGGCGCTTGTGCTCGCCGGAACCACCATCGGAAAAGTCGCCATCGGCGGAAGCCTCGACAACGCCCAACTCGCAGCAGGCGGCAATGCCGTCCCCCTCAATCCCGCCGCTGCAATCGCCATCGCGAGCGTCACCGTCAAAGGCCGCGTTCAGGACTCCCTCATCCAGTCCGGCATCAACCTCACCGGCGCGTTCAATCCGGACACCCAGATTGGCTCCATCACCGTCAACGGCGACTGGATCCGCAGCAACGCAAGCGCCAGCACCGCCGCAGGTCCCGATGGCAAATACGGCACGCCCGACGACATCCTCTTTGCCGCCACCGGCACCTACACCAACAACACCGCCATCGTCTCGAAGATCGCCTCCGTATTCGTAAAAGGCCAGATCTTCGGCACCAGCGGCGGCACCGACAGCTACGGCTTCGTCGCACAAACGATCGGCAAATTCGGACGCGGCCCCGCTGCCTACACGCTGAAGCCAAACCCGACTCCCAACGCCGCGCCGCTCGACGTCGTCGCCCTCAGCATCACCGGCGACACATTCCTGCGCGAAGTCCTCTAATCGCCGGCACCCATCCCGAAACCAACGGGAGACGATGCGACCGACTGATAGGGCTGATACTACCCGGCCGCCCCGTCACCACCACTTCGGAAACTTCGCCTCCAGCTTCCGGCGCGACTCGATAGGCAGCCTCGAAAGGTAATCCTCCCGGTTGTCCATATAAGTATCCAGAATCTCGCTGAACTGCTCCCGCGCCGCATAATCCAGTTCATCCCAACCCGCCCGAATCATATGCACCGCCTCAAAAATCTTCTCAATCAACCCCTGCTCATGCTCCGCCAGATTCGCCGTCGCCTGGATATACTCCTCATTCGCCTTGTCCGACGCACTCTGCGCCTCCCTCAACCTCTCAAGATTCCGCCCCAACTCCGCCAGATGCTCCTCCGTGCAAAACCCCGCATCCGTCAGCCGCTCATGATGCTTCTGCAAAAACTCCCCCATCTCCTCGCTCACCCGCAACATCTCATCCGAATCATCCCGCGCCACCTCCAGCCGGTCCCGGAACTGCAAAAACCACGCGAGCAATTGTTCATCCGACAATTCCGGCTCCTCCCCGCATTGACGTTCATCGTCGGGCAAATTCATGCCGGAAAAGTTGCACTCTCCGAATCCGGCGGCAATTTGTTTTCGAGTAACCAATGACGAATAGCCTGTGAAACACACGAAAAGTGTCCGAACGAGGACTATTTGCTGGCGGGCAATATTCTTCGTGAGAGTACTGAGTAAACCAAAGCATGAAACTGTGGAGAATTGAGGAAGATAGTCGATGCGAAGTCGCGTTCCCGCCCATTGCGACAGCGGAGAGCTTTCCATGAATCAAGTGTTCAAGATGCGGGGCATGGGCAATGGTCGGGCGGATTCCACTCGAATTACCGGACTCTGCCGTGGAGAGCATTCGACGTTTGCCTGGCTCCTGTGAGGCCGCGCAGTTTTGGGAGGCTGCGCAAAGGGTTCTCAGTGAGTCCGGGTTGTCTGCTGCGATGCCGATTATCGAACCGGGGTATGCTTACGGTCGAAGCAAGGTCACAAGAATCAAAACCCTTCGCGTCGGCAAAATCGGCTGGCACGCATTTCGAATGCTCACAATTGCAACCTCATCCTTCAATGTCTCTCGCGCGGAAGACTACGGTTTAAACATTCTGCACTGCGTGGCTCCTGGAAATGAGGTGATCGAGATTGTCCCGGATAAGCTGCCGTTGAGGCTCTTCTACCGCACGCTGAAATGTTCAGAATGTCGGAGCATCGACCGCGCGTCCTTTTCGATGCCCCTTTATACAGACGCACTTGCTGCCGAGTTTTCACGGGGAAGGACACTCGTTAGCACGATTGGGGGGACGTTGACTGATGAGAGGGGCCGAACGGTTATTGATTCGTTGAACCTAAAAGGTGTCCCCGTGCCCGTGAGATTACGTTGCAGGAGATTACAGAGATGGCAAAATGAGGTAACCGAAAAGCAGGAGGAAATCCTCATCAGACCGGTTCTCAAAAGCATCGGGACAGGCTCGAAGTGTTCAAGCAGTTCCGCCAAAACCCGAGTAGTTAGATACATTGGCGCCCCCCAAAAACAGAAGTCGAGAAATTAGCGTTAAAACTGTAGTCGAAATTTAAGGGCTGATGACGACACGCGGAAGCTTTTCGTGATCAGATGTGGATCGGATGACCGTACGCCACGCCGGTCGCTTCGTGAATTGCTTCACTGAGGGTCGGGTGCGCATGGATGGTCGCCTCGATTTCGTCTTTTGTGACTTCGGCGGTAATTGCCAGTCCCATTTCGGCGATCATTTCGGTCGCTTCGGGCCCGACGATGTGCGCTCCGAGCAACTCGCCATGCGGCTCGCCGTAGATGAGCTTCACAAAACCATCGATTTCACCAATCGCGCGCGCCTTGCCGCTCGCCATGAACGGGAATTTTCCGACTTTGAATTTAAGCCCTTTTTCTTTGGCCGCGCGCTCGGTGAGGCCGAGGCTCGCAACCTGCGGATGGCAATAGGTGCAGCCTGGGAAGGTGGTGACTTTTTTCGGCTTATGCCCTGCAACGAACATCCCCTCGACGGCTTGAATCGCCTCGAAACTCGCGACGTGCGCAAGCCACGGAGGCCCAATAATGTCGCCGGCGGCAAATACTCCCGGAATGCTGGTCTCATACCGGTCATTCGTCGCGATATACCCGCGTTCGGTGAGCACCTTCTTATCGGAAAACGCCGCACCGCCGGGCAGTAGCGGCTGGATGCCGATTGCGACGAGGCAGATATCTGCTTCGAGCGTCTGCTCTTTTCCGTCCGCTCCGGCCACAGTGATTTTCACACCGCTCGCGGTAACCTCGGTTTTCGTCGTCTTCGTGTTCGTGAGAACTTTGATGCCCTGTTTCACAAACGCCTTTTCCACAGTTTGCGAAACTTCAGTATCCTCGACCGGCAGAATGTTCGGCGCCATTTCCACGATGGTGACCTTTGTTCCGAACGCATTGTAAAAATAGGCAAACTCCACGCCGATTGCTCCGGCACCGATTACGACCATGGAAGCCGGCTGTTTTTCCAAAACCATCGCTTCACGCGAGCCGATCACCTTTTTCCCGTCGAACGGAAGCCCCGGCATCGGCCGTGAGACGCACCCGGTCGCTACGAGAATCTTCGGCGCAGTGTGGGTCTCGGTCTTTCCGTCCGCACCTTTGACCGTCACGCTTCCTGCCTTGTCGAGCGTTGCCTCACCCCGGATGTAATCGATTTTGTTCTTCTTAAACAGGAACTCGATTCCGCCTGCGTTCTTGTCGCTCACATCGCGGGAACGCTTGATGACCTTCGACCAATCGTAGCTCAGGTCAGAAAAAGAGAATCCAAACTCCGCCGCACGGTGCTTCATCAAATGGTAAAGCTCTGCGTTCCGGAGAAGCGATTTCGTCGGAATACAGCCCCAATTCAGGCAGGTTCCGCCGGCGCGTTCCTTTTCCACACAGGCGACTTTTTTGCCGAGTTGCGCTGCTTTAATCGCTCCGACGTAGCCCGCAGGCCCGCCGCCAACAACAATGAGATCGTAGGATGCCATGATATTTAAAAAATTGTATGCGCGCTGGAGAGAGCGTTCACCATCCGGTTTGCGGCCTATTGCGTCAAGGCAACTGCAACTAAATCACCTCTCCCACGAGGTCGTAAACCTGCGTACCGGTGATTCGGACATTCACAAACTCGCCTACCGGCGCCGGCTTTTTGAGAAGAATCCGACCGTCGATATCCGGAGCATCGGCCTCGCCCCGGGCGACCAGTGGCTGATCAACAAGCGCACGGAATACTTTTCCGACCTGCGCCCCGCTGATTTCTTTTGCGATCTTTTGCTGAAGCTTCATCGCTTTTTTGTAGCGGGCTTGCTTCACCTTCGGCGAAAGCTGACCTTCCATCTTCGCAGCGCGACTCCCCTCCTCCTGGCTGTAGGTAAAGACCCCGAGCCTCTCGAACCGAGTCCTTTCAATGAAATCGAGGAGATACTCAAACTCGTCCTCCGATTCTCCGGGAAAGCCCACGATAAAAGTTGTCCGAAGTGAAATTCCCGGGATCCCATCGCGAATTCGATGAACAAGTGATTCGATGTGCTCGCTGGAAGTTTCACGTTTCATCACATCAAGCATCCTCGGATGAATATGCTGGAGAGGCATATCGACATACCGGGCAACGTGACGTGTGGCGGCGATGCAATCAATAAGTTCGTCGCTCCAGTGGGCCGGGTGTGTATAGAGCAGTCGAATCCAAAAATCGCCTTCGATTCGGTCAAGTTCCCGCAACAGCTTGGTCAACGTCGGACCGCGACGACTGTCCACGGGCTGCTTTGGCCCGGCTTTTTCAGCCCATAAATCCATACCGTAGTACGTCGTATCCTGACTGATAAGATTGATCTCCTTGACTCCATCCGCCACCAACCCTCGCACCTCAGTCACCACGCTTTCGATCGAACGGGAGCGGTGACGTCCCCTCATTTGCGGTATCACGCAAAATGAACAGGGATGATTGCAGCCCTCTGCAATTTTCGTAAAAACCGTGTGCTTCGGAGTCAATCGGACCCGCGGAGTGTTCCAATCCGGTATATACACGGGCTTCCGGGTTACCAAATTCAACGGCTCCCATTTTTCGTCCAACGATACGGATATGACCGGATCCACTTTGTTCCCCTCGGCAACGCCACGGCCAAGCATTTTATCGATGATAGTTCCGACTTCCTTCACCTGGTCGAGCCCGATGAAAGCGTCGACTTCTCCTTTGAATTCACCCGCAAGCTCGTTTGAAAATCGCTGGCTCATACACCCGGCCACGATCAGTTTCTGTCCGGCCTTCCGGCGCTTCAGACCTTTGGTTTCGTGGGCCTCAAGAATTGCCTCGATGCTTTCCTCCTTTGCCGAGTCGATGAACGCGCAAGTATTCACGATGAGGATGTCGGCATCAGCCGCATCGTTGGTAATCGTCATTCCCTTCTCGAGAACATCTCCAAGCATAATCTCGGCATCGACGAGATTCTTCGCGCAACCGAGCGAAATCATCCCGACCTTGGGAACGCGCTGTTTCTGGAGTGCAATTTGATGGGATTTCTTCATTTCAAAGTCAAAACTATCAGGGCTTCGCCACGACGCAACCGTCAATGAATCTGAACCATCTTGACGAGCAATCAGTGCAAAAAAGAGCCCCGTCCCCTGCTTTCACAGGAGACGGGGCGTAACTCTGGCAACGTCCTACTTTCGCACGACCTATAGACGTACTATCATCGGGGCTGCAGCGTTTCACTTCCGTGTTC
>SXWH01000207.1 GCA_005791535.1 Verrucomicrobiaceae bacterium
GCTCGAGCTTTTCAATTTCCAAAGGTTTCTTGAGCACCGTGACCGGACCATGCTTCAGGATGTTGTCGAGCATCTGGCTGTCAGGGAACCCTGTGATGATGACGAATGGAAGCTCAGGCTGGATTTCCTTTGCCTGCGCATAAACTTCGTCGCCAGTGAAGTCGGGCAGTTGGAGATCGAGGAAGCACAAATCAAACTTCTGCTTCTGGATGGCCGCTATCGCTTCTTTCCCGGTGCCCACAACCAGTCGGCTGAAGCCCTGTTTCTTCAGGAAGAGTTTGAACATGCTCTGAAGGCCGGAATCATCGTCCACGACAAGAACGGTCGGCTGTCCCTGCTCTTCCGTGCGAAGCACATCGCGGTCGATTGCGTCTTTTTTGACACGCCAACGCCCGCCAATTTGGACCGCAGGAAGCTGCCCCCTCTGCACGAGGTAATAGACAGTCGGCAGGGGCATCCGCAGGTATTCCGCCGTTTCCTTCACGGTCATTAAATTATGCATAAATTCTCAGTGGTTGGGCATTGAATCAGCGATGATGACGCCAATTTCACCGCGAAGATGCTGAATTTCCATAACTGAGTCAAACTCGTTCTTCAATTCGTTGGCCGGCTGACAATTAACCAAGCTCCTCGAGCGAAAGCACCGTTAGAAAGCTGCAGCTCCATTATAAAATCTGCACTTTTATTCTTTTTCATATTTTTGAGACCCGCCACCCCACAGCAAACCAGACCTCGATAATTGGAGGCGGGACACCGCGCCGAAAGGGAGTTCATTTCAAAGATTCACATAGAATGCAAAAAACTGTCTTGGCAGATGACGGGAATCTGGTATTCCTCGCGGCCCGATAAATGGTGGCCATAGCTCAATGGTAGAGTACCAGATTGTGATTCTGGGCGTTGCGGGTTCGAGTCCCGTTGGCCACCCCACTTTTCACTTCATTCCGAAGAGAAGCTTCAGACTACCGGCCGAATCGACATAGTTTTTTCCTAAGCCCGACGTCCCGAAGGAGTGAGGACTTCTGGCAAGACCAAACTACATGACACGCGTGACCAGCCGGCATCACCTACTCGCGCTACTCCTCGCCCTCACTGGCGCTGGATTACTCGTCGCGGTTGCACTGATTGCATGCACGCGAATCGAATCGCGCTTCGTGCATTCCATCGCCACGGAACTGAGCGATGCAAAGCTTCAGGGCGTCGCATTGCAAAAGTTGGCGTTCAATCAAAAGGACCTGCTCGTTCTGTACGGAAGTTCGGAACTCGTGAAGGACGTACCAAACCGGGCGAGCGAGTTTTTCGAACCCTATCCGACAGGATTCCGCGTCTTTCCTGTTGGCAAAGCCGGAACGGTTTCACTGGCAATTTTGCAGAAGATTGCGGCTGTAGGCGGCGATCTCCGCGGCCGGAAAGTGGCGCTGTCACTTTCGCCAAGCTTCTTTTTCGATGAGACGGTGAATGCCGATTACTATGAGGGTAATTTCTCGGCGCTGCAGGCTTCGGAACTCGCATTCAGCGGTGAACTCTCCCTCGCATTAAGACGGGACTCTGCGCGCCGGATGCGTCTATATCCCGGAACCCTCGACGAGCATTGGATTCTCGATTATGCGCTCCAACGCCTCGCCGGTGACTCGCCCGCCGACAGGGCGCTTTACGCAGCGGTATGGCCGCTCGGAAAGCTGGCCAACGCCATCGGTCGGGCACAGGATCATATCGAAGCGGGTCTCCAAATCAGCGAGGAAAACCCAGCGCCCGACACGAAGCCGGTCCGGATTGCAGGCATCAATTGGCGCGATGTTCTCAAAGCCGCGGATTCCCACGCAAAGAAGCCGCAGAACCCGCGCCTTACCCAGCGCCCGAAAGGCTCCCGCGATGCGAGTTTTGTCGCCAGCCTCACGGCGGCCGATGAGTGGGATGACCTCGAGTTGATTCTGCGGACGTTCCGCGAACTCGGCGCCCAACCACTGCTTTTGTCGATGCCCCTGCACGGCCCCGACCTTGAAACCACCGGCGTTTCCTCAGCCGCACGCGCGAGCTACGGAGCCCGCCTCACTTCGCTCGCAGCAAAGCATCAGGCACCATTGGTTTATTTTGACGAATTCGAGAATGACCCGGCATTCTGGGCGGATAATCTCGACCACCCGGGCACCAAGGGTTGGGCCCACTACAACAAAGTCCTCGACGACTTTTTCCACGAACGCACCAAACTGTGAACAACGACCAAATCCTCGACGTCCTCGCCCGTGTGGCGGAAACCGACGAAGTCCGCACGAATCCGGACCTCGCCCTTTATGACCTGCAAATCCTCGATTCGATGAAGACCGTGGAACTCATCACTGCGCTGATGGAGGAGGTCGGCGTCGCGGTCTCGCCGTCAGAATTCGACCGCGAAGCCTGGGCGACGCCCGCGAAACTCGTGGCCGACATCCAGAAACGCCTCGCAGCCTGACCGTGAACCGATTTCAGCAATGGCTGGCGCAGCATCCAAAGGCACACGTTGCCCTCACTGCCGCCTACTTCTTCGCGATTATCGCAGCGCTGCTCGTGATGTACGGCCGCGGAAATTTCGAGACGCCGGAATTCGTCTATCAGGACTTCTAAAGCGCCCGCTTTAGTCCGAGCCTGAGCGATTCAAGCCGCGGTCGCGTCGGGCTTCGACCGAATCGATGAATGCTCCGAACGTTCGTGGCGGCGAACCTTTGTGTCCTTGTCGTCCGGATAGGCAACGCGCGAGTGCATCATGCTGCTGAGCGTATGGCGGAAACTCTCGGCGACCTCCTGAAGTTCGTTGAATTGGAGGTTGCAGTCATCGAGCTGCCCGTCCGCCACCCGCTTGCGGATGATGTCGGTAATCAATTGCTCAAGCTTCTGCGGTGTCACGCGCTCCAGACTGCGCGATGCGCTCTCAATCGAATCTGCGAGCGAAATGACCGCGGCCTCTTTCGTCTGCGGCTTGGGTCCACCGTAACGGAACGATGATTCGCTCACCTCCGGAAGATCCTCATCGTGCATCGATGCGATCTTTTGGTCGCCCCGCGCGGTTTCCTGCAAATCGAGGGCCTTTTTATAAAAGTAGAACACCAGCGAAGTGCCATGATGCTGCTGGATGACATCGATGATTTCCTGCGCGAGCTTGTGCTCCAACGCGAGCGACACACCCTCCTTCACGTGCGCCACGATAATCAGCGCGCTCATGGTGGGAGCGAGATCGTCATGCGGATTCCGATCGTGCCGCATGTTTTCGGTGAAGTATTCCGGCTTCACCAGTTTGCCCACGTCGTGGAAATAGCTGCAAACGCGGGCCATCGTGGCATTCGCGCCAATCGCCTCACACGCGGCCTCGGCGAGATTCGCAACCGCCAGACTATGCTGGAAAGTTCCCGGCGCTTCGAGCGTCATGCGTTTCAGCAACGGATGATTCAAGTCGGCCATCTCCAGCCAGCGAACACGAGTCGTGATTCGGAAGAGCCCTTCGATAGGCGGCAACGCGCCGCTGATGAGCAGCGTGAGCACAATCGGCGAGCCGACCGCGACCGCACTCAAATTCAGCAATCCGTACCAGTCCATGACACCGGTCTCTTTATGGATGAGGAAGAGATTGAGCTTCTGGAACATCACGCCCATCACCCAGGTCGAAAGCCCCACGAAGAGCCCAGAGCGAAGCAAATCGCTCCGCCTGCGGACGTCGAGCGTGAGAAACACGGAGATGAATCCGCACACGAGGCCTGTGGTCACATTGGTAACAACTAGACTGTAGTCCGCGTCCACACTCGCGAGCACCGGAATACTCATCAACGTGCAGAACACCGTGGCAAAAACGCCCATCGCCCGCCCGAGCAGCACGCTCACCAGCAGCGGGGCCAGCGAGAAAGGCACGGCAAGCTGCCACATGTCGCGCTTCGCAAAGCGCCCCAATGCGTCCGGCGCAAGTTCGCCGGTGACTGTGAGCGCGTCGAACGACGAGAGGAAACACCATTTCATCGCTCCCAGATGCGCGAGCATGACCAGAAACAGCAGCAGCATCCGCGAATTGCGGCCCCACACCTCCGGACGGTTTAGACAAAGGTGCGCGGCTCCGGTGGCAAACATCAGGACACCGACCATCAGCGTCTGAGCGTGGAAGTTCTCGCTCTTGTAAAAAATCAGCCAACTGTAGAGCCCGGCTGCAACTGCGAGCAGGAGCCATTTGGCAACAATGCCATGCTCCATCGTGTCGAGAACCTCGCTCTCGGTGACACGACGTCGTGTTTTTTGCGGTGCCAGCCCTTTCTTAACAAGGCGCTGACGTTCAAAGAAGCCAAGCATGTGGAATCAAAACCGGATGCAGTCTCCGTGCCGAAAGCCCGATAGGCAAACGGAAAAACAGGAGTCAAAGGCCAGGAATCGCCGCATCTTTCTTATTTTGTTTTGGTTACAGATGTTTCCAGCAGGCGATTCCATTCAACCAAAACACTCAGAACTGAAAGTAAATGAACTGCTTGTACGCCACCACCTTGAAAGCAAGGGCGAGGGCCCATCCTGCTCCGAGCAGCATTGAGAAGAGCCACTCCGGAATCGCGCGCCACCATTTCGAAAGATAGCTGCGGGAGTTCAGCCAATGCACAAGCACGAGGGCGCCGAGCAAAACCCATTTTGCATTTCCGCAGACGTTCTTTTTGGCGTGATCCTTGAAGAGCACGAGCGACTGCCAGACTTTCGCGGTGAGTTCGAAGCCGGTCTGGTGAAGCCGGATCGTCGCCGGTTTTCCATCGGCGTCCGTTCCTTTCCAAACACCCGCCTTCGCGTCGTGGGAAAGCAGCGCGACAGATTCGGTCTGACCGTCCTTTTTCTCCACCGACTTCGCGAAAGGATACACCAGCTTGTGCTCCTGAAGGTCTTGAAAACCGGCGCTCGTCCGCACAAGCCGCTTCGCGGCGTTGTCCGCAGCATTGTCCCGGTCGATGTAGATGTCATTTGCGCGGAACGGAACCCACGTCAGCATCACCCAAAAGAACGTCAGCGGAACGGCGATAAACTTCATCACCTTCGCAATGCCTGCCGCGGCGGCGGTGACGCGCGACCATTCGCGATGAACAATGAGGGCGAAGCCATGCATCGCGCCCCATACGACGAAAGTCCACGAAGCTCCGTGCCAAAGGCCGCCGAGCACCATCGTGAGCATCAGATTCCTGTAGGTGAAGAGCTTTGACCCACGATTGCCGCCGAGGGAAATATAAAGGTAATCGCGCAGCCACGAACTGAGACTCATGTGCCAGCGCCGCCAGAACTCAGTGATGCTCGCACTGAAATACGGGAACGCGAAGTTCTGGCAAAGCTCGTATCCGAGCAGTCGCGCGACCGCGATGGCCATGTCGCTGTAGCCGCTGAAGTCGCAGTAAATCTGCCCAGCGTAACACATCGACGCCGCCCACGCACTGTAAGCGCTGTAGTTCTCCGGCGCGGCGAAATAGAGATCCGAAACCTCCGCGAGCCGGTCGCCGACGCACGCCTTTTTCACGAACCCGATCAGGAACAGCACCAGACAGCCGCGCACATCGATGCTGCTCCACTCCACCTTCTTCAGCGTCTGCGGAAGGAACGTCATCGCCCGCACAATCGGCCCGGCGACGACTTGCGGGAAGAATGCGATGAAGAATGCGAGATTCAGGAAATTGCGCTCGGCCGGAAGCTTCTTCCGATACACTTCCAGCGAGTAGCTCAGACTTTGGAACGTGTAGAAACTGATGCCGTACGGCAGAAAAACCTCGAGCGGCTTCCAGCTCGGCGTGAGCCCGAGCCACGCGAATACTGCGCGGACGTTCTGGTCAAAGAAGCCGTAGTATTTGAAGAACCCGAGCACCCCAAGATTCACCGCGAGGCTTCCAAACACCCACAGCTTTCGTCGCCGGTCGTCCTTCGCATCCTCGATTCCGACGCCGACGTAGTAATCCATCACCGTGCTGAACCACAGCAAGGACGGGAACCACCAACCGGTCGGCAGTTCCGACCAGTTCCCGGAAAAAAGGTTCGGGAAAAACTCCATCGGATTGCCGATGAAGAAGCACCCGTAAAAAACGTGGCTGCAAACGAGAAGCCACACTTTCCGCGCGGTGTTTGAGCGCAGCATCCAGTTCACACCAAAGATGAGTGCGAAAATCCAAAGGAAGCGGAATTCCACGAAAAGGATCGGCTTTGCGGGTTCTACGGCGGCGAATGTCATGGCTGTTTCTTCAACGCCTCGGCAATCTGCCGGGCGACGAGTCGTGTGTATATCTCAGACCCTTTCACATTGAGGTGACCGGGGTCGCGGCGGTGTTCGGGAGCGTAAAGTTCGGGAAATTTCGCAGGAGCGGAGTAGTCCAGAAACACCACACCTTCACGCGATGCCGGAGCAAAAACCGCAGGTCGCAAAAACGGCGACGACACAAACACCATCCGGGCGCCAAGCCGGTCGGCCATGGCTTTTTTCCGCGCAAGCGACGCCTGACTCTCCGAGTCCTCGAAATCCTCCGCCGGCGGCTGTTTCATCGCAGCAGCGAGCGCCTTTTCGTAGTTCAGCAAGGTCTTTCCGGACATCAACTCGCCAGTCTTCGGGACACGGTAGCCATCGCTGCCAAGCTCCCTCGCATCCTCTCCCGGCTTCTCACCGACGACCAAGCCGGACAGCCACTCGCTAGCCTGCCCCACGCGTCCGCAATTCCAAACCCAATGCTGAAAATGCTCCGGCAACTGGCGGACGCGCTTCCAAATGCGGGCTGCGACGCGACTCGCCTTCATATCCGCAGCAAGCGGTCGTGCCCAACAATGTCGCCACAGCACGGCCATCCTGGCCGAATCATGCCAGTGAACCGCGCGTGCGGTGCCCGCGTCCTCATCGTCGAGCATGTGCTCAATCGAATTACACTCCACCACAAGCAGCCGCGTGCGCGCAGTCCGCGTCGCGAAAGCGCGCTCCATCACAAACTCATCCTCGGGCGGCCGCATGCCGTCACCGGAAAGGTTGAAGGAATTCGTCCTCACCCCGTGCGCCGCCATTTCCGCATCGAAAATGTCCGGAATGAGCTGACGGTGAACGCGGCTCGAACCAATGAAAAAAGTATCGTACTCCGCCCCGCGCTCAGCCAGCCAGTCGAGTTTCGCTCCGAGTTGCGGAGCCCGCACCGGTTCGATTGCCTGCGACAAAGCGGCGACCGCAAATCCGAATCCAGCCACAAAGGCTGCCCCGTTGATACAAAGGACCGCTTTCATAAATGCTGCAGCACTTTCTCGACGATCATCCGGGTGTAAATCTCGGATCCGCCGCGATTCGTGTGGCCCTCGTCGAGCCGGTTCTTTGGATCATACAGCTCGCGAAAATCCGCAGGATTCGAAAAATCCAGCACGCCCGCCTGCTGCGCGGCATCCTCAGGCAGAAACCGCTTCGTCATCGGATACGGCGGAACGATCAGCACCATCTTCGCCCCGGCCTTTTCGATGATGCGCCGCTTCTCCTCCAGTTCCGCCTGACTCACCCACTCGGAACGATCAAACCTCGGCGCCGCCTTGAGCATGGCGTCCACATCCTTTTCGTAACGGGCGAGTTCCTCGCCCGACAACGCTGAGCGCACCGGCGAATCCTTGAATCCATCCGGCCCGATTGGATTCCGCACCAGCTTGCGCTCGAATACGAAGTCCGAGAGCAGTTCGCTCGCGTGACCGAGCTGCGTCACATTCTGAAACCAATATTCGGTGTGTTCCCAAAACTCCGGGAACGTATCCAGCCGTCGCTTCATCCGGCCCGAGAAGTTGCGCTTCTTCGCATCCGAAAAGAACGCGAGCTTTGCCATCGTCAGCAACCGCTTGCCATCGTGCCAGTGGACCGCACGCACCGTGCCTTCGTCCTCACCCCGCAGCTCGAAGCGGATGTTATTGCACTCCACGAGCACGAGCTTGAGCGACTTCTTCCGCAGCGCGAGGGCGCGCTCCAGCACGTAAGTATCCTCCGGAGGACGCATGCCGTCGATGCCGAGATTAAAAAGCCGCGCCTGCTTGCCGGCTGCCGCCGCCGCTTCGTTGAAAACCGACGGTATGATCTGCCGGTAGGTGCGACTCGAACCGATCGCGAGCACATCGAACTCGTCACCGGCGACCGCGTACCGGGCAAGCTTCTCCGAGACCGTCGGCACATGTCGCGGCGGAAGCGTAGCCGTCAGCGCAGCCGCAACCGCGACGAAGCCTGCAATCAAACAGAGGATGTTTCGGAGCGCCTTCATTTTCTACGTTTCAGCCAGTCGGCAAACTCCGCGGCAAAAATCCGCGTAAACTCCTTCGCTCCCTCGCCGTCGAGGTGCGACGCATCGTAACGCTGCTCCGGCCTGTAGAGCGTCGGATAGGTTTCCGGGTAGTCATACGAAAATTGAGTCACACCGGACGGCGGCCAGTTGTTGTAGCGTTGCGATGCAAAAATATCCGGCGACACCACGAACACGGGCTCCGCACCTCGGCTGCGAACAAACTCAATCAACGACTCCAACTCCCGGCGATACACCGCCGGAAGCTCTGTCCGCCGATCCGTTCCGGTCAGGCTCTCGACAAGTCCCCGAAAACGCTCCGCCTCCTTCGCATCGAGCGGACGCGACTCAAGCGGCTCGTAACCCGAAGAAGCCACAGTCGAGGACATTCGTTGCTTGAGCTTTATGCGCGTCTTCAGCCAGTCATGCCAGCGGCCCTCGCCGAGTGTCCGCTGCGCAAAAAGCCGAGCGTGATAAAGCATTCCGGGGTCCTCTTCCGGCTTCTCGTAATCGCTCGAAAGCAACATCCGTAGCGCCAGAAGCGTGTGCCGCCCGTCGTGCCAGGCCACAGCGCGCTCAGCCTCCTCGTTGCCCTTCAGGATTGGACGGAAGTTCATCAAATCGATCAGCACAAACCGGGGCTTCGCGGGCGTCTGCTCCAGTAAAGAGCGCAGCGCGTAAAAGCTTTCCGGCGGAAACATCCCGTCCTGCCCGAAATTGAACGACTTCATCTCCACGCCCGCCTTCTTCAGCTCCGCATCAAACTGCTCCGGAATGAAATGATGCGCCACCCGGCTGGAGCCCATAAACACCAGCGAATACTTCGCACCGTGCTCCTCAAAATGACGCCACTTCCGGCCAAGCGAGCCCGATTCCGGAAGATTCACATCGCGCGTTTGCAGCGCACCCGCGCCCATCAAACCGATGAGGAAAAAAAGCACGTTGCGAACGGCGACGACGATTCTCCGGAAGCTCATGGTTGTAGGCATGGCTCCGGCAGTCACGCGGGCTTGCGGCTGTTTGGGCTTCCGTCGGATTTCACGCGGCGGAGAATAGGAACAATGACCTCCGCGGCAAGCCGAATGGCGATTTATCGAGCACCGACATCATCGGCCAGAATCATAATCTGGCCGCCCTGTCCGCGCCGCACGGAGCGAATCACAAATCCATTCTGCGCGTCCCGCGCGATCGTCGCGTCCTTCGCGGGCGGCGTCTGCCCGGCCGGAAACTCGACCACGATCATGGCACCGCTCGTCCCGGGAACCGTCGGATCCGCCTCGCGGTCGCGCAATGCCTCCCGCGCCCGCAGCGCCACGCGCTGCCCGATCGCGCCCGTAACCACAAACTCACCCGAAAGCAGCATACCCGTCGCGCTCTCCGGCGCATCCACGAGCGCGCTCGCCTCCTTCGTCGAAAAGACACGCCGCTCCTTCGCCGGCGGCGCGGCGGGGCGCGGCGTCGAGAGCACCACGGGCTTCGGCGGATCCGCCTGCACAGGTGCCGGAGTCGCGCGAACAATCGGCCTCGGCGGCAGCGGGAAACGATCCGGAAGCGGCGCATCCGGCGGCGGCGGTAAAACGGTCGGCGCAGGCGCGGGAACCGGCGGTCTCACCGGGTTCGCGGCGCGCTGCGGAGCAGGTGTGGGTGCCGGTGCAGGCACAGGCGCAGCCTCGCGAATCACCACCGGCGTCGCGACCTCGACGGGGCCGCTCTTTTTCTCCGGCATGCGTACCGCCACCAGCGCATCGACATTCGATTTCTCCGCATCGCCACCGGTGAAAACCTTCCGGCGAAACTCCGCATGCTGGGCGAGGCCCTTTTGAAGCCGGATGCCGTATATCAGCGGTAGATTGCCCGCGATGTTCATCG
Source organism: Verrucomicrobiaceae bacterium (assembly GCA_005791535.1). Lineage (GTDB taxonomy): Bacteria > Verrucomicrobiota > Verrucomicrobiia > Chthoniobacterales > Chthoniobacteraceae > SXWH01. Next base: position 10,116 of record SXWH01000207.1, read on the forward strand.
CGAATTCCGCACCACCGCCTTTCGTCGGATCCTCGAGGTCCGCCGGAGATTTCAGCGTGAAACTCCCCCGGCCATCCTTCAGCTGAAAGCTTCCATACGAAAGCGGAACAACCGTGAACTGCAGCCGCGAATCCGCCATCCGCTGCACGTGCAAAACCGCCGCGAGATCGCGAGAACGCTCCAGCGTGATTTCACGCCCGGCCGGCAGCAGTTCACGAATCGTCTTCGCACTCGTCGACGCAGCGGGAAACACCATCTCCACCAGCACCTGCGGGTAATCCTTCGCCTGCGTCAACGCCACGACGCCGCTCGGGAAGAACTCCCCCTTCTCCAGTTCATACGCCGAGATGACCTCGAAATTTCCCGCCACATACGACACCGGATCCTTCGTCTCGAGATAGTTTTTAACGTACGCGCGGAGCAGTTCCTGATTCTTCCGCGCAAGCACCTCCGGCCCCATCCGGCCAAATTGCTCCAGCAGCATCTTCGGCGAAAGAAACTTCCCGAAAGGCCCCTCCGTCACCGGAAAATGCCGCGGTGGTTTGAGCTGCTTCAGCTTCTTCAGAATCCCGTAGCACTTCGGATTCTCCGGATGCGCCACGATGTAAAAACTCCCGATCCAGCTCGTAATCGCCAGCCCCGTCAGCAGCAGCAGAACGACGCTCCACAAAAACACGCCGTTCCCGCGCGGACGCTCCTCCGTCTCTTTGACATCGAATCCGAGAAGGCTGCGCGCCATGCCGATTTAGTGCGCGTGCGCCTCGCCTTCCGCCGGCTCAAATGAAGTGCCGCAACCGCACGAGCGCGACGCATTCGGATTCTGAATGCGGAAGCCCGTGCCCGCGAGGTCGTCGCAATAATCCACCGTCGAACCGTGCAAATACTGCAAACTCGCCGGATCTACGATCACCTTCACGCCATCGCGTTCCGCGGAAAAATCGCCCTGCTGCTCCGCGTCGAGCGTCATGCCGTAGCTCATCCCCGCACACCCGCCGCGCTCGATGAAAATCCGCAGGCACTTCCCCGGTTCACCCTTCTCCTCGATCATCGCGCGAAGGTGTCGCGCAGCATTTTCAGTAATCGTCAGCATGCGGCAAACGATAGCCCGCCGCCGCCAAAGCGGAAGGGAAAATACGGCGAAGCCCCTGTTTCAAACACCCACTTCAAAACGGTGCTTCACGTGCACTTCGCCGAGGTGATTGCGTCCGGTGAAATCAACACTCACACGCCCGCCTTCATCGGTGACCTCCACCCATCCGAAACAGCCTTCGCCCGAAAGTGCGCGGTGATACCCTTCGCTATACGGACCGCCTTTGTAGCTGCCCCCTTGATCGAGCGATGAGCCATGCAGCACCGGGATGCGCAGCCTGCCGGTGCCGGAGTAATCGCTGTTGCGTCCGTCATCCGCGGCAAGCATGTGCGCGTCACCGCAAAGAATGCAGAGGTTTTTGATGCCGATTTCAGCCATGAACTCTGCGAGTTCCCTGCGCTCCGTCGCGTAGGCCGCCCAGGAATCGCCGCGCCCGTCTCCACCGATCCACGGCACCGTCGAAGCCCAAAAGACGAGCGCCGAGTCTTTCGCGGCGATTTGCAGTTCGTTCTTGAACCACTGTTTCTGCGCAACACCCATCATCGTCTTCGCCGGGCCGTCGGGTGCCTTGTCCGGCGAACGCATGCTGCGAAGATCGGTCATGATGAAACGCACTCGCCCGATCGAAAACGCGTGGTAAACCGCCCCATCGCCCCCCTTCTCTACGAGCGAATCTTCAGGCGCATACTCCCGGTAAACCGCGCAAGCGACGCCGCGCCCGGGAAGGCCGCCGTGGCTGCCATTCGGGCCGAAATCATGGTCGTCCCACACATAGGAAAGCGGCACTGAGCGGTAGAGCGCGGATTGCGTCGTGGAGGAAAGGACCGTGTCCCAGGCCGCACGATACAACGCAGGGTCGGGCCGTGAGATATTCGTGTAGTGCAAATCTCCGAGGTGCAGAAACACCGCCGGCTTGCGGTCGAGGATACTCGTAAACACTGGGTGCTGGGAGCCCGTGGCTGCGCACGACGCAAAAGCAAACGCAAACGACCACGGCGTTCCGGCACGCGCCACCGTGCGTATGGTTCCCGCGGGAAATGTGGACGGCTTCCCGGCGATCTCGACGACGTATTCGTACTCCGTGAGCGGCTCGAGACCGGAAACCCGGAAGCGCGTAACGTGTACCGGCGCAGGATAAGCCTCGCCGCGAAAGTAAAGCGCATCGCCTCCCGCATCCTTGCGAACCGCAAGCCGGCAATCCGCGCCCGCAGGCAGCTTCGCTTTCACGACCGCACTCGAATCCGTCACCGAACCAATCCACGTCGTCGGCTTCGCCGCAGGACGCGAAGCACGACGCATTTCAAAATGACCCTCGTCGTCCGTCACCGCATACACGACCGCCGCCGCCCCCACGCCGGCGGCGACGCTCCCGACAAACTCACGGCGACGAATTCTGCGATTCATTGCAGGGCTTTTTACGGCACTGGCTGAATCCGGTAAAATGCTTTATCAACCGGCGGAGCGGGGTCGGTCATCGGGACGGTGCCATCGGGAGCAGGAAGCACCGTCTTCAGCACGGTCCACGACAGGAGGTCCGGACTGCGCTGCACTTCATACGATTGCCCGCTCACTCCGAAGAACAGACCCGCAATGCTGCCGTTTTGCTGGAAGTTCACACTCGCGGAAACCGGCGGCAATCCTGAGTCGGAGACAAAGACATTCACCACTCCGGCGACACTGACACCGAAGGAGTCGGAAATTGTGACCCCGAAGGTATCGTTGCCCGTGAAGTTCGCTGGCGGCGTGTACTGCACGCTGGCGCCGGCAATTGAAACACTTCCACCGCTCGTGGACGAAGTGCTGACAGCAGTAAGCGAAACAGCGTCGCCATTGGGATCCGATGCTCGCGCGAGAATCGCTGATACAGCCGCGTTCGTGACGACATTGCGTTGCGCAAAAATCGTGTGACCGGCGAAAACTGGCGCGGCGTTGACAGTCAGCGTGGCAGCCAGACTGGTCGTGCTCACGAGCGTCGGTCCCGTCAGCACAACATCGTAGCTCCCGGCGTCGGTCGCACTAATGCCGGTGAGTTCCAGCCACGGAAGCGTGGCACCGGTGATGGGCACTCCGTTTTTCCTCCATTGATAGCCGGTCGCACCGCCCGCCTGCACGGCAAACGCAGTGGTTGCGTTGGGATTCACGGTTCGTGAAGAGGGATGAGCATAGACTACCGGAGCTGTTCCGGAAGGAGATCCGCCGGGGCGCACGAGAACATACAGGTTCTTTACCGTATATGCGCCTGCGCTCGCAGTGAAGGTCCAGTCGAGCCCCTGCGTGCCGCCTTGTCCGGCCGCACCTGCGTTCGGGTTGTTGCCAATTCCAAGCGCGCAAGTCTGCCCGCTATTGGCGCCCCAGTTGTTGTAGGCAAACAATGTCTGGCTCGCGCCGTAGTTGTGGATTTGCATCGAGCCGTGCCCGCCGGCCGCGGCCATCGTGTCGCCAAAGTCGTAAACCGTGGCACTGGCATTCGGAACGGAGAGCGCATTCGGAGCCGAATAATCGCCGCCGAAGAATTCGATGTTCCCCGTGGAAATCGCGTTTCCCGTCACGATGCCAGCGACGTTCGATTCCACATTCATGTTTACCACGTTCTGCTGGAACGGCGTGGCACTGACGCCGAGCGTCGGAACGCCGACCTTGCCTACCTGATTCGTGTGGCGGTCGAAGGATGCGTAAACCCAGTTTCCATCGAGCTCCAAAAGATACGCAACGCGATCGAACTGACGCTCGCCATACTTGGATTCGTCGAGGCTGTAGGGAATCGCGTTGAAATTCCACCGCGGCGTGGCACTCGGAATGGCCAGTCGGTAGATCGGCTCATATCCCGCGGCGTCGCCAATACCAGCAAGCACGCCAGGCGTGCTCCACGCGGTGAAGGTCGCCGACGCTCCGGGCAGGATGACATTCGCGGAAGCGCTGCGATCGCGGACGCCCGACACATTCACCGTATAAACTGTCCCGGGAGTTTGCGGACTCGTCGTCAACGCAACGTCGCGCTGTCCCGCAAGCAGTGACGCTCCGGTCACAGTAAGCCCCGGAATGCTGAAATTTGCGGCCACTGCCGAGAAATCCGCAATTGGCTCATCAAACGTGACAACAAGGCGGTTCAATATTGTGGAGCCGACCGCGCGAAGCACCACCGGCCCCGCAGTGTCGGTTGCACCGGGCAGGACATAGACATGCAGGACGCGTCGCAGATCCCACAATGCTCCAATTTGCGTAGCCGACAGCGTGTAATCTGGGTTCTGCCCGGCAGTTGGGTTGTTTCCGATGCCCATCGTAAGAGCGTTAGTCGTATTCGCAGCAGTGCCCCAGTTGTTTAGCGCGAACAGCGTCTGCGTCGCACCGTAGTTGTGGACCTGCATGGTCCCGTGTGTGCCAGCCGTGCTCCGGGTATCACCGAAATCAAACAGCGAATTACTCGCGCCGGGCGGCGTTAGAGCATTGACTGCAGCCGTGTAGTTTGTCGGCCAGAATTCAATGTTGCCCGTGGCGATTCCAGTTCCGGTCACAACCCCCGGCACGTTTGAGAACACGTTCATGTTCGCGACCGTCTGCTGGAAAACCGCTCCACTCGCGGGAGTGGGAATGCCGATCCGGGCGGGATTCGTGGTGAATGCATCCATCGACGTCCACAAAAAGCGCGGAGACGCGTCGCCCGTCTTTTGCAATTCCATGTAATACGCGATGCGTGAGAAAGCAGGAAGCTCGGTGCCGTTATTCACGGTGTAGTTAGTGAAGCCCGCGCCACTCACAAGATTGCCGGTGGCCGGGAGGTTGATTGAGTACGCAAGCTGGTAACTCGCAGCTTCCGGTACATTCGCAGCTACGGAAGAATCGGTGGTCACACCCGGCAGCACCATGACGTGCAGCACCCGACGCGTGAAATTCGGCGCGTTGCTGGCAAAGGTCCAGTCCACGCCGTTGCTCACCGGTGCCGGGTTGTTTCCGATGCCGACATCGAGCACCTGTCCGTCCTGACCGAAGCGATTGAACGCGAACACCGTCTGCGCTGCGCTGAAATTGTGCACCTGCATGCAACCGTAACCGGTGGACGCTGTGGTCGTGCGGGTATCGCCAAAATCGTAGGTCGTAGCGCTGGCACCGGGTACGGAGACACCGTTCGGCGCAGAATAACTGTTCGGCCAGAACTCGATATTGCCGCCGGTTGCGGTGGTGCCGTTCACCACTCCGGCAACATTCGATTGCACGGTGAGATTCGTCACATTCCGCTGATAAATCGCCCCGGTGGCGACCGTGGGAATCCCTGTCTTTGAACGGTTCGCGGTGAAGGCATCCATTGATGCCCAGACGTATTGCACCGGATTAATGCCCGTCTGGAGTTCGAGGTAATACGCGATTCGTGTGAACGTTCCCGTGGCATCCGAATTATCCACCCGGTAAGCGGCAGAGCCGAGTGCGTTCAGATTGCCCGTGGCGGGCAGGTCGATCGAATACACAAGCTCGTAGCCATTCGCCGCCGCTCCGATATTCGCCACCACCTCGGGCGGCAACTGCGCGGGCGACACCGCAACGGTTGCCGGCACCATTCGATTCGCATTGGGCGAAGTGTCACGTACCAGACTTACGGTAAGCGTGAGCGGAGTCGAAGGCGGCTGGACTGTGGTCGAAAGGATCACTTCACGCTGGTTCGCGGCAAGCGTCGCGCCGAGAACCATTACGCCATTGCTTACCGAAAAATTTGCGGAATTGACCGATGCAGCGGAAACCGGCTCGGAAAAGGATACCGTGATTTTCGATCGCGAGAATCCGGCGACCGCCGAATTGATGACCGGAGCCGTGGTATCGCCGGTCGTCCGCGCAAGCACCTGAATCGTCTTGATCTCGTAAGTGTCGCCATTGTTCGCAAAGGTCCAGTCGGGGTTCGCTCCGGTTCCATTGCCAATTCCCAGATCGACATTCGTCGCCGTCGCGGTGCCGCCCCAGTTATTGAAGGCAAACAGCGTCTGTCCCGCTGCTGCGTTATGAAGCTGCATGGAGCCGTAGCTGCCAGGCGTCGCGGTATCGCCAAAATCGAAGAGCGTGTCGCTCGCACCGGAAACTGCCGCATCATTCAACGCATTGTAGTTCGTGGGCCAGAATTCCAGATTACCCGCGAGCCCGCTCCCAGTGGTGATGCCCGCGACGTTCGAAACCACGTTCAATCCCGTTACCGCCTGCTGAAAGACTGCGCCGCTTGCCGCTGTCGGCACCCCGAGCTTGTTCACGTCGGACGTAAAAGCGTTCATCGATGCCCACAAGTACTGCAAGTCTCCGGTCGGATTGCGCAATTCGATGTAATACGCAACGCGATCAAACGGCCCGACGTACGCACGGTTGTCGATGGAATACGGCACCGCGGCCGCACCGTAGTTTGCGAGAGCCGAAACATCGAGCGACTGCACGAGCGTGTATCCGGAGGATTCGGGGACGTTGTTCAAATACCCACGCTGTGTGGCACCCATGAACGAGACCGTGCTGTTCGCCGGCAGCGGATTTGCGCCCGCGGTGCGATCCACCACACCGTTCACCGTGATGGTGTAACTCACCCCGCGCGTCTGTGGCGAAGTAGTCAGCGTCACCATCCGCTTGCTCGCATCCAATGAAACCGCCGAAACCGAAAGCCCCCCGATGGCGAAATTCCCGGGAACGGCCGAGGCATCCGAGATTGGCTTGCTGAATGTCACCGCCACCCGCGTGAGGTCGATGTTCCCCAGCGCACGCGAGATTCCGGGAGCAAACGAATCACCAACTGGGCTGATCACCGCCTGAATCGCAGGAAGCCATGCGTCGGCCATTTTGTCGTAGCCGGTTTGGTTCGGGTGCAGACTGTCCGGCATGTCGGAGAGCGGGACAGCCGAGCGCATATCGAGAAAATACACACGTCTTCCCGCGGCCGCGTGTGCATTCACACGCGCCTGGATGAACGGGTTGAACTCCGCCTGAATGGCCGTATTCGCAGGCTCACCGCGCTCCATCAGGTTCGTCACGATGATGTGCGCATACGGGCGCAGCGTCGCCATTTTCAGAATCAGCGCATCAATGCGGTTGATTGCATTCGGCGTGTCCACGCCCTGGCCGAAATCATTCGTTCCGATGTGCAACAGGATGACATCCGGGTCGGCAAATGAGCGAAACCACGCGGAGATATTCGCATCAATCTGATCGATCCGCCATCCGCCGTGTCCTTCATGATCCTGGTCAGGAATTCCCGAACTATTCGTCGTGAGCGAGCCGATGTAATCGACGTTGTAGCCCGCGGCTGTGAGCGTCGAATACAGCTTCGAGCGGTAACCGCCGAGATTCACGGTGCCGCCTGAGCCGAATGTGATCGAGTCACCCAGCGGCAGAATCCGAACCGGCGGAGTCTGCGCGAACGCAGACATGCACGCCGTCAGGAATGCGAGGAATACAGGAAAGAAACGTCCGGGCGAAAAGAAGGAATGGCTCATGGGTTGGGCAACGGTTGAGGTTCCTTCGCTACAGGCTCCCCCTCCGATGCACAACCGCAAATCCCGCAAAACGCCGACCGCCTACGCGAGCGACTTCGCCGCGTCCACCACGGCCTGCGCGGTGATGCCAAGGACTTCCATCACTTTGTTGCCGGGCGCGCTGAGACCGAAGCGGTCGATCGCGACGACCCGTCCGTCGAGTCCGACGTATTTCCACCACAATCCCGAGACGCCGGCCTCGATTGCCACGCGGCGGCGGCAGGAAGAAGGCAGCACTTCCTCGCGATATGCGGCTGGCTGCTGGTCGAAGCGGCAAAACGACGGCACGCTCACGACGCGGACACCTTCACCGAGCTGCTTGGCAGCCGCGACTGCATGCTGCACCTCGCTTCCGGCGGAAAGCAGGATCGTCTTCAGCGCACCGGTCTCCTTCACGAGGATGTACGCGCCCTTCGCCACACCTTCGCGGCGGGTCTGCACACTTGCTTCGTTCAGCATCGGCACGGCCTGACGCGACAGCGCGAGGAGCGTCGGTCCGTTCGTGCGTTGCACGGCAGCGACGAACGCGCCCGCGGTTTCCTCAGGGTCTGCAGGGCGGATGACGTCGAGATTCGGGATCACGCGCAGGCCGCTCACGGTTTCCACCGGCTGGTGTGTCGGGCCGTCTTCACCCACGCCCACGCTGTCGTGCGTAAAGATATAAATCGGGTTCAACCCGCTCAGCGCGGCGAGGCGGATGCTCGCGCGGCAGTAGTCTGCGAATACGAGGAACGTCGCGCCGCTCGCGCGGAAGATTCCGTCGTATGCGATGCCGTTCATGATACCCGCCATTCCGTGCTCCCGGATGCCGAACCGGATGTTCCGACCCGTGCCGTTCTCCGCGGTGAAATCCTTGCTCGAATTGATGTAGTTCAATGTTGAGCCGTAAAGGTCCGCGCTGCCGCCAATAAGATTTGGCACCGCGTCGGCGATTGGCTGAAGCACGTCGCTGCCCGCCTTGCGCGTCGCGATTTTCGAATCCGCGGCAAACGCCGGGATCTTCGCGAGCAAATCCGCCGGCACCTCGCCCTTCACTGCCGATGCGAGCTGCGCTGCGAGCTCAGGATTCGCCTGCTGCCACGCTGCGAAGACCGACTTCCATGCATCATACTTCTTCGCGAGCTTCGCGGCGTGATCTGCGAAATACGCACGCGTCTCCGCGCTCACAAAGAAATGCTCCTCCGGCAGACCGAGGCCCTTGCGCGCTGCGTCGATGAACTTCGCGCCGCCCTCGCCGTGCGCCTTCGCCGTTCCGGCAACCTCCGGGATTCCTTTGCCAATCAGCGTTCTCGCGATGATGAGCTGCGGCTTCCCAGTCGCCGTCTTTGCCTTCTCGTAGGCCGCGAGAACCGCCGCCACATCGTGCCCGTCGACCGTCTGCACGCCCCACCCGATCGATTCAAAACGCTTCGCCGCGTCCTCGGATTGCGACGCCGCCGCCATCGCGTCCAGCGTCACATCGTTCGCGTCATAAATGAGGATCAAATTATCCAGCTTGAAGTGCCCCGCAAACGCAGCCGCCTCCATCGCCACGCCCTCCTGCATGCACCCGTCGCCCGCGAGACACACGATGTGGTTGTTGAAAATCGTATGCGCCGCAGTGTTGAACTTCGCCGCCGCCATCTTCTGCGAAACCGCGTAGCCCACCGCGTTGCTGATGCCCTGACCCAGCGGACCGGTAGTCGCTTCCACGCCTGCCGTCTCGTGGAACTCCGGATGCCCCGGCGTGTGTGATCCGAGCACGCGAAACTTCTTCACCTGCTCATGGTCCACCGACGCATAGCCGCTCAGATGCAGCCAGCTATAAAGAAACATCGAACCGTGACCCGCGCTCAAAATGAACCGGTCGCGATTCAGCCACTTCGCGTCCGCCGGATTGTGGGAAAGCGCCTCACCAAACAACACAGCACCGATCTCCGCGCACCCGAGCGGCAGGCCGAGATGCCCCGAGGAGCAGGCGTGGATGGCATCCATGGCAAGTCCACGGGCTTCATTGGCGGCACGGAGTAAAGCGGAAGTATTCATCGGAAAATGGTCGTAATTCAGTTGGTTAAAAGGGCGGCGAGCCTAGGGTTCACGGCACTTTCGTCAAGACTGCACGAGGGCAAGCAACTCCGGCCAGACGGCGTTTTAGTGGTTCGCCGGGGAGGCTGCGGCGGTTTGGGGCTCGGCGGGCTTGTCGTTGACGAGGAGTTCGGTGAGGCGCTTGCGAAGGCTCTCGGGCGTGAAGTCGCGCTCGAGTTTTCCGCGCAGGCAGAGGGAGATGCGACCGGTTTCTTCGCTAACTAGAAGGATAAGGGGATCGCCTTCCTCGCTGAGGCCAATGGCGGCGCGGTGGCGGAGGCCAAGGTTGCGGTCGATATCCTGTCGCTGGCTCACCGGGAAGATGCACGCAGCGGAGGCGATGCGGTCATTGCGGATGACGACGCCGCCGTCGTGTAGCGGAGTTTTGGGGTGAAAGATGGTGACGAGGAGTTCTTTTGAGATGAGGGAATCGAGTTCGACGCCGCTTTCAATGTGGGCACCGATGTCCGTGCCGCGCTCGACGGCGATGAGGGCGCCGAGGTGGCGGCTGGAAAGTTCGACGAGAGTGGAGGCGAGAACCTCGACGGTCTCCGAGGTTTGCTGCGTGGTATTAAAGAGTCGGTGGCTGCCGAGTTCGGCCAGAAGGCGGCGGAGCTCCGGCTGGAAGATGACAACGAGGGCGATGATGAGGACGGCGGAGAGGCTGTTGATGAGCCAGCCGATGACGGCAAGGCCTACGAGCTTTGAGAGCAGCGATAAACCTAGGACAAGCGAGACGAGGCCGGTGAGGACGCGTGCTCCGCGCGTGCCGCGAATGCCGAGGTATGCGTAGTAGATGCCAACGCTGAGGATTAGGATTTCGAGGACATCCTTCCAGTAGGCGCGGAACATTTCGCCGATGCTGCCGATCAGCATGCGAGAATCGCTTCGGTCATCCGAAGCGCCTCCACATTGGGTTTCACGTCATGCACGCGGAAGATGCGCACGCCTTTTTCCCGCCCGTAGGAAGTGAGCGCGACAGTTGGCCACTCGCGGTCCTCAATTCGCGGGGAGCCGAGGATTTTTCCGATGAAGCTTTTGCGCGAGACACCGAGCAGCACGGGCCGCGGGGCCTGCGATGAAGGGACGATGTTCCCGGGCAGACGGCGGAGTAGTTCCAGATTGTGCTCCACCGTCTTCCCAAATCCGATTCCGGGATCGAGAACTATTCGCGTTTCGGGCACGCCGCCGTTTACTGCGCGGCTGATGGCGTTGCAAAAGAAATCACGGACCTCGCGCGAGACATTTTCGTAATTCGGTGCGGTCTGCATGGTGCCGGGTGTGCCCTGCATGTGCATGATGACAACGCCCGCGCCGGTTTCCGCGGCGGCGGCGATCATGGCGTCATCGCGCAGGCCGCCGACGTCGTTGATGATGGAAGCGCCGGCCCTGCAAGCCTCGCGGGCAACGGCGGGCTTCATGGTATCCACCGAGACGGCGAAGCCTCCCCCGAGCGCAGCCAGCCGCTCGATGACGGGAATGACGCGCCGCATTTCCTCGGATTCCGAAACGGGAGCCGCACCCGGACGCGTGCTTTCACCGCCGATGTCGATGATCTCCGCGCGCTCGGCGATCATGCGTTCGGCCTGCGCGACGGCGGCATCGACGTCCGACCAGCGTCCGCCGTCGCTGAAGGAGTCGGGCGTGACATTTAGGATGCCCATGACCGCTCCGCGCCGGGTGAAGTCGAACGTGCGATTCCGCGTCTGCCAGATCATCCCACAAACAACGGGCGGAGGTGGCGCTCGTAGAGGTTCGCGATGACGTTGCGGGCGACGATGTCCTCGTTCGCCTTGAGCAAATCGGTGTATCGCGCGCCGGCTTTGGCAGCGAGCTTGAAGGAAACGTGGAGCAACTGGCGGATGTTCGCGTTGAACTCCGGGTGCCCGGGGATGTGCCGCACGGCGTTGGCGAGTTGTGCCCCGGACCATGCGTTCACGACTTCCGCGGACGGAAGTTTTGCGCGGTCGATATCGATGACCGAGGCGTAAGGCGCGCAGAGTTCATCCACGTGCTCGAGAGCGTAGGCGTAGATTTCCTTCATCAACGCGAGACCGTCGCCGCCTGCTTCCGAGAGTCCGATGACCTCCTCCAGCCATGTGGTGCCGGCTGTTTTCAAATGCACGCCCGCGCCTGTCCGCGCCAGCGCGCGCCGAATGATCGGATATAGCGAATACTTGTCCGATCCGCTGTGGACGCTGAGTTTGAGGTTCGCAGGAAGGCCATACTTCACGATGGCGTGGGCAATCACGGCGAGGTCGTCGTTGAACTCCTTCTCAAACTGCGCGAGGTCACCGACATAATCGAAGCCTTTGTTAAAACGCCCGGTGAACTTCGGCGCGATGGTCTGCGCCTTCACTCCCTCGTCGGCCAGCGCGGCGAGAATGACGAGCAACTCCGGCGGCGTCTGCGGCGAGTCCGTCTCGTCCATGGAAACCTCGGCGATGAACTTGTCCTCGCCGCCCTTCTTCGCCGCGATGTGGCGATAGATCTTTCCTGCGTCCTGCACGGCGCGCAGATACTTCGTCGCCACGCGGGCGATGTCCTCCCTCGTCGTCGTAAACGGCGCGATGATTCCGGGAACCGTCACCGTCCCGATCAATTCCGGATGCCGCGTGAGAAACAGCTCCACATCGCCATCCGCTGGCGGCTGCGCGATGCTGTCGGCGACATCGATGGTGAAGAAATCGGACGCATCGAGAAAGCGCTCCACTGTCTCCAGCCGGATGTGATCGGCATCAACATGCCAGCCGCGCTTCCAGCCGAGCGACTCCACCGCAGCCTTCGCCGCAGCGAGGACGGATGCAGGTTCACTGCCGATGAAAGAGTGCTCGCGGTTGGATTTGTTCCAGACCGGAACCACGTCAGCACCGTCTTTCGAAACAAGCATGCATGCCTGCAACTGAGCCTTTGCCTGATGAGCGAAACGGTCGCCTACGCCGATGGTGAATTTCTCGAGAATCATGCGCCACGAGCCTAAGCATTTCAGCGCGCCGATGGGAAGGATTCTCGCCCCGATTTTATCCGCCCGCGACAATGCGCAGGAGTTCCACGACGTCACCCTCGCGCAGCGGACCGTTCCACTCCTCGTGGCGCAGCGCGGTGCCGTTGAGCTCCACCAGCACCGTTCCCTTTGCAAAGCCCAGCTCCGCGACCAGCGCGGCGATGGTTTCCGCGCCCGTACTGCGCGACTGGCCGTTCAGGACAATCGATTTCATTGCGCGAGAATCGCCTGGTCCCAGTCCTTCCACACCGGCTCGAAGCCGCGCGTTTGCAGGAGACTCGCGATCGCCGCAGCGCTGCGTTCGTCGGCGATTTGAAACTGCTCGGTGGCCTGGCCCGTCTGCTCCGTCTCCACACGGCGACCGCGCACGGTGAGATGCACATCCTCGCGTCCCTCGCCCGTGTAGCCGCCGGGCTCGGTGTGACTGCCGGCGCTCATCATCGTGATTCCGAGCGGCAGAAGCGCGTCGCGCAATGGCGCGGGCTCGCGGGTGCTGAGGACGATTCCCACATGCGGGAACGCGAGCCGCAGCGCGCAGATGAGTTGCACGAGCTCGCGATCGGGAAGCGGATGGTCGGGACGGAACTGCCCCGCGCACGGACGCAGCCGCGGTAGCGACACGGTGAACTGCGCCTTCCAGCAGGTGCGAAGCAGATGATCGAGATGCGCCGCGAGCGCGAGCGCCTCGCCACGCCACGGTGCGAGACCAAAAAGCGCGCCGACTCCGATGCGACGAAAGCCCGCCTCGTAGGCGCGTTCCGGACACGCGAGCCGCCAATCGAAATTCCGCTTCGGCCCCGCCGTGTGCATCCGTGCGTAAGTCTCGCGATCGTAGGTTTCCTGATAAACGACGAGCCCCTCCGCGCCTGCCCGCACGAGCGGCGCGTAGTCGGCGGCCTCCATCGGCGCGACCTCCAGCGAAATGCTCGGAATCTCGGGAACCAGCGCACGCACGCAGGCTTCGATGTATCCGTTGCTGACAAATTTCGGATGCTCGCCGGCCACGAGCAACACGTTGCGAAATCCCTCCATCGCAAGGTGCCGCGCTTCCTTGACCACACCCGCGACTTCCAACGTCACGCGAAGGATCGCGTTATCCCGCGAGAAGCCGCAATAGGCGCAGTTGTTGATGCATTCGTTGCTGAGATAAAGCGGCGCAAACAGGCGCATCGCGCGTCCGAAATTCCGGCGCGTCAGCAGCGCCGAATCGCGCGCCATCGCCTCGAGTTCCGCGTCAGTCTTCGGCTCAAGCAGCGAGGCAAACCGCCGGAGCGCTGCCGATGGTTGTTTTGGAAAAAGAATGTCGTCTGCCTTCGTCACGCCGCCCATGTAGCAGCACGGAGCCAAACGTCCAAGGGAGTTGGTGGAAAATGTCCCGATTAGCAGCAGCGATTCGGGGTGCGGAACTGACGCTCCGTGGCGCTGAGGAATGCGTTGCGACGCGCTTTCGCGGGATCCTTCGCACACTCGCAGGCCTGCGCGGCGCGCTCGCGATCAATCGCAGCTTCACCGCTGACTTCCTTGAGCAACATGGCTCCAAGCGCGATGGCTCCGAGCGCGTGACCGGGCGGCTTTCCGACGGCATCGAGCGGGAGCAAAACCGGCTCGGTTTCCGCGAGGTCGGGCTTGCGGGTTCCGCGCAGCAGGCGCAACCATTCCCACGCGCTCATGCTCACAATCGCGGCGACAAACGCGAGGAAGATGCCGGTCACGATGGAATCGAGATGGTTATTGAAGTGAGCGGTCTTGTTCTTTTTAAACGCGAGCTTCGCAGCGGCGATCGCCTCGGGTCCCTGAGCATCGGCCAGCGCCTTTTCCAGCGCGGGCATTTTCTCCTCCGCCTCACGCGCCATCTGGATGAATCCGAGTCGCTGCTTTTTCGGGTCGGTTTCTTCGTGGAATATCTTTTGGAGCCCCGCAGTCATCGTGACGGTGAGCAGCCAGCAGAGCGGGAGCAGCGTAACGAGAGCGATGCGCGGACTGTGGCGCTTGATGCCCATTTTCAAGAGAATCGTCGTTCCAAGACATAGCGCGATGCTGGCGAGAAGCTGGTTTGCGATTCCAAAGATCGGCCACAGCGCCTTCACGCCGCCATCGGGGTCTCGCACGCCGGCGATGAGGAAAAAGCCCCATGCTGCGACGATGAGCGCGCTGGCGACTACGCCGGCCGTCATGTTTTTTGTGTCGCCGAACCTCGGAATTACGCCACCGAGCGCATCCTGCAAAAGATAACGGCCCACGCGGGTTCCGGCGTCGAGCGTTGTGAGGATGAAGAGTGCCTCGAACATCAGCGCGAAATGGTACCAGAGGTCGGTCCACCTGCCTCCCGTGAACTTCCCGAACAGGTTCGCCATCCCGACGGCGAAAGTCGGCGCGCCACCGGTGCGGCCGAAGAGGGATTTCTCGCCCATGGTCGCGGCGAGTTTCTCCATCTCCTCCTTCGTCACGGCGACCTGCTCTTTCTTCCAGCCGCCCTGACCATCGGGGACCAGCGCCGTGAAGCCGCTGTTATTTACTTTTGCGATCGTGGCCTCGGGAGTGCCGGCGCTGTTGATGGCGAGGTATTCACCCGGCGGCAGCGTGCAGGCGGCGATGAGGGCCATCAGCGCGACGAGCGATTCCAGACACATCGCGCCGTAGCCTACCGAGCGTGCGTGGCTTTCGCGGGTGATAATCTTCGGGGTGATTCCGCTCGCGATGAGCGTGTGGAAGCCGCTGATTGCGCCGCACGCGATGGTGATGAAGCAGAACGGGAAGAGCTTCCCGGGAACAACAAATCCGGTGCCGTCCACGAACTTGCTCAGCGCGGGCATGTGAAGCTCGGGCAGGATAAAGAGCGTGCCCAAAGCGAGCGCGAGAATTGTTCCGAGCTTCATGAATGTGCTCAGGTAATCGCGCGGCGCGAGCAGCAGCC
>SXWH01000208.1 GCA_005791535.1 Verrucomicrobiaceae bacterium
CCTGATCTTTCGAGGCTCCGCCGCCGACTACGAGGAAGTTTGCCGGGCTGCCGCCGTAATGCTGGATGATGTCCATCGTGGCCATTGCGAGGCCGGCTCCGTTGACGAGGCAGGCAATGTTTCCGTCGAGGCCGATGTAGTTGAGGTTGAATTCGCTGGCCGCAACCTCGCGCGGGTCCTCCTCGGTTTTGTCGCGCATGGCGACAACTTCGGGCTGCCGGTAGAGGGCGTTGTCGTCGAAGTTAAATTTTGCGTCGAGCGCCATGAGACGTCCGTCTTTGGTGACGACGAGCGGGTTCACCTCGACCATCGAGCAGTCGCACTTGAGGAAAAGCGCGAACAGGTTGCCAAACAGCTTCACGGCCTGGTTCATGAGCGGACCCGTGAGCTTCAGCGCGGCAGCAAGATTGCGGCTCTGATACGCCTGAAGGCCAAGCGCGGGATTGATGCTCACTTTCACGATCTTCTCAGGCGTGTGCTCGGCGACCTCCTCGATGTTCACGCCGCCTTCGGTGCTGGCGATGATCGTGTATCCGCTCGTCGCGCGATCATGCAAAATGGCGAAGTAAAGCTCGCGGCCGATTTCAACTGCCTCGCCGACGAACACCTTGTTTACCTGTTTGCCCTCCGCACCGGTCTGATGCGTCACAAGCACCTGGCCGAGCATTTTTCCGGCGAGGTCGCGTGCCTCGGCCGGCGACGAGCAAACGTGGACGCCGCCCTTGAAGCCGCTTTTGAAAGTTCCCTTCCCGCGTCCACCCGCGTGGATTTGCGCCTTCACGATGAGTTCCTTGGTTCCAAGTTTCGTAGCGATTTGCTCGGCCTCCTCCGGCGTGCCGGCGACGCTGCCCGGCTGGGTGGCGACGTTGAATTTTCCGAAAAGTTCGCGTGCTTGGTACTCGTGGATGTTCATTTTTTGAAAAAGGTGCGAAGTGAGTAGCGGGCCGCGCGCGGGATTGCAAGGGGCGTGATAGAACTGCTTCCGCGCCCTCAGAAACGGGCCCGCAAACGACCACCACTCGCAGGACGGCACGAATTTTCGTTCCCGAAAAACCCGCGCTTGCCAGAAAACGCTGCACCTCTACGCTCCCCGCCCGCTGGAATAACCGAATGCAGGAATACAAAGTAAAACTCGAAGTCTTTGAGGGGCCGCTGGACCTGCTGCTGTACCTCATCAAGCGCGACGAGATCGATATCTACGACATCCCGATCGAGCACATCACGACCCAGTACATGTCGTTCACCGATGCGTTTAAGATGCTCGATCTGGAACTCGCCGGCGAGTTCATCGTTATGGCTTCGACGCTTCTTTATATAAAGAGCCGCAGTCTGCTCCCTGCTGCGGTTCAGCCGCCCGAGGAGGAAAGCGAAGAAGAGGATCCGCGCTGGGAATTGGTGAAGCAATTGCTCGAATACAAGAAGTTCAAGGAGGCTGCGGCACATCTCGGCAAGCGCGAAGAGGCGCTTCAAGGGATCTTTCCGCGCGTCGTGGAAAAGCCCGAGGAACAGGCCGAACGCCCTCTCGGCGAAGTATCGGTGTTCGACCTCATCAACGCCTTCAACAAAATCCTCAAACGGCTCGAGGGCAAAAAGGAAAACCTCGCCGAGATTTTCGAGGAAAACTTCAGCGTCGCCGACAAGATCGACCTCATTTTGAAGCTGACCAGTTCAAACGTGCCGCTGAAGTTCACCGAGCTTTTCTCCAGCGCGGCGTCGCGCCCGGAGATTGTGGTCACTTTCCTCGCCCTCCTGGAACTCATCCGGCTCAAACAACTCCGCTGCGTGCAGGCAGAACCGTTTGCGGAAATCGACATTCAACGGGTTTCGTAGGTCATGTATTCGCTCAAGCAAGTTCTCGAAGCCATCGTCTTCGCGTCTCCAAAAGCCATCACGCTCGACGAGATCCGCAAGGCTCTCCGCGGTGCCGCGGCGGAGACCGAGGAACTCGAAGTCATCGCCATGGGCGACGCAACCGAGGAGGAAATCGCCTCGCAGCTCAACCTGCTCGCCTCCGAATACGAGCGGGAAGGCCGCGCGTTCTCGCTCTCCGAGGGCGCGATGGGCTGGTCCTACGTCACACGCCCCGAGGGTGCGCAGTGGGTCCGGCAGCTTTATCCCGAAAGCCGGCCGACCCGCCTTAGCGGCCCGGCGCTGGAGACACTCGCAATCATCGCCTACCGCCAGCCCGTCACGCGTGCAGACATCGAAGCTGTGCGAGGCGTCGCAGTGGATGGGGTGATGCAGGTGCTACTCGACAGGAGCCTCGTCAAAATCGCCGGACGCGCGGATCTGCCGGGTCGCCCGTTGCTCTACGAGACAACCGAGTATTTCCTGCAACACTTCGGCCTCAAGCAAGTGGACGAATTGCCAAACGCCGACGAACTCCGTCGTGTGAATCTCCCGAAGGCAGAATACGCCGACACGAAAACTGCGGAAGCGCCGACGGAACCAGCCGCCGAGCCCGCAGCAACTCCGCTTGCGGACGAGACGCCTGCAACTTCCGGAAGCGATGCCAGCGCAGCCGAAGCCGCGCCTGATTCCGCAATCGACCCGGTTTCCGACGCCGACGCCGCACAACCCGAACCCAGCGAACCTCAGCCGTGACACTCGCCGAACTCCGCGCAAAAATCGACACCATCGACGAGCAGATCGTCCGCCTCCTCCATGCACGCGCATCCGTGGCGGTCGAAGTCGGCACTTTGAAGAAACAGACCGGGCAGCCGATTTTCGACGCGCAGCGCGAGGAGCAGGTTTTCGAAAAGGTCACCTCTCCGAGCCTCGGCTCCGTGCTCCCGCCGGAGAGTGTGAAATCCATATACAAAACGATCATCGCCTCCGCGCATGCCGTCGAGCAACGCGTCCAGGACTCCGCATCGTAAACGCACAAATGTCCGACGAACTCGAAGAACTTTACCAGCAGGTCATCCTCGACCACTCCAAACGCCCCCGGAATCGCGGCGAAATTCCCGGCGGCGTGCACGTTCAGGGCGACAACCCGTCGTGCGGCGATGAAATCATGCTGTCCGTAAAATTCGGCCCCGCCGGCGAGGTGGAGGACATCAAATTCACCGGAAGCGGATGCGCCATCAGCCAGGCCAGCGCATCGCTCATGACGATGAAACTTAAGGGCAAAAGCCGGGAGGAAGCCCTGCGGCTTGCCGGTGCATTTCACACACTCATCACCTCCGATACACCAGTGGACACCACCGGACTCGGCGACGTTGTTCTGCTCAAGGGCGTGCGCAAATTTCCACAGCGCGTCAAATGCGCCAGCCTCGCGTGGCGTGCCTTCGAGCAAGCCACCGGCGACGGCACTAAAGCGACCACCGAATAAGGCGGATTTTCTCTTAAAGAAGCACCAAATCCCCGCTTGCCAGAATCCTTTCTCTCCCTATCCTCCCGCGCCCTTTACGCACACAAACCATGACTTTGCCACTCGCATCCATGCTACAAGATAACGGAATCACGATCGCGATCGCTTGCGGCGGTGTTTCGCTCGCTTTTGCCCTGTGGCTCATCAAGTCGCTGCTCTCGATTTCGCCCGGCACGGACAAGATGCAGTTCATCGCAAACGCCATCGAACAGGGTGCCAAAGCCTATCTGGCCCGACAGCTCGTCTCCATCTCGGCAATCGGTGCCGTCATCGCAGCTCTCGTTCTGTGGAAAAAAGATGCACCGACCGCCGTCGGATTCCTCGTAGGGGCCATCTGCTCGCTCGCCGCAGGATTCATCGGCATGCGCATCGCCGTAAAGGCAAACGTCCGCACCGCTCAAGGCGCGCGTGAAAGCCGGAAAAAGGCATTGCAGGCTGCATTCAGCGGCGGCGCTGTGACCGGCCTCCTTGTCGTCGGTCTCGCTCTCATCTCGACGGGCGCATTTTACCTGCTCGTCGCCAAATACGCTCCCGGCAAGGAAATCAGCAGCCTCGTCGGCGTGGCGCTCGGCGCATCGCTTATCTCTGTGTTCGCACGACTCGGCGGCGGCATCTACACGAAGGCGGCGGATGTCGGAGCGGACCTCGTCGGGAAAGTGGAACAGAATCTCGAAGAAGATGATCCGCGTAACCCGGCAACCATCGCGGAAAACGTCGGCGACCACGTCGGAGACTGCGCAGGCATGGCGGCGGATGTTTTCGAAACCTACGCCGTCTCGCTTATCGGCGCGGTGCTGGTCGGCGCGCTCACCACGGCGGCTGGAGCTTCGGCAGCCGCGGTAGCGTATCCATTCCTCCTCGGCGGAGCGGCGGTAATCGCCAGCATCATCGGCGTCATTTACGTGAACATGACCGGCGCAAAACCGGCCGCGGCACTCATGGGTGGCGTTCTTGTCAGCAGCGTGCTTTCAGCAGCGGCATTCTGGCCAATCACGCAGCAGATGTTCCCGGCTGGCCTCACGATGAAGGGCGGCGAGATTCTCGGGGCCAATGGCATTTTCCTCGCGAGCCTCGTGGGCCTCGTTATGACCGGCCTCGCTTGCTGGATTACAAACTACTACACATCCACGGAATACGGCCCTGTTCGCAAAATCGCCAAGGCGTCCGAAACCGGACACGCGACGAACATCATCGCCGGACTCGCAATCGGCCAGCAGGCCACGGCGCCCATGGTGCTCTGCATCGGAGCGGCCATTTGGGGGAGCTACACGTTTGCCGGTCTTTACGGCATCGCAATCGCAGTGATGGCGATGCTCTCCATGGCTGGAATCATCATCTCCCTCGACGCATTCGGCCCGATTACGGACAACGCGTGCGGCATCGCCGTCATGAGCGAACTTCCCGGCGAAGTGCGCAAAGCCACCGATGAACTTGATGCGGTCGGCAACACGATGAAAGCGGTTACCAAAGGCTACGCAATCGCCAGCGCCGGACTCGCAGCCGTGGTGCTTTTCGGAAGCTACTTCGTCGATTTGCAGGACCATCTCATAAAGCACGGCACGACCGGCAAAGCTCTTACAGACCAGCTCGCCTTCTCGCTCAACGACCACCGCGTCATGATCGGGCTCTTCATTGGCGGCTTGCTCCCCTACATGTTCAGCGCATTCAGCATGAGCGCGGTGGGACGCGCAGCGGGCGCAGTGGTTACGGAAGTCCGCCGCCAGATTGCCGCAAAGCCCGGCATTCTTGTGAAAGGCGGGGACGAAAAGCCCGATTACGGCACCTGCGTGGACATCGTCACAATGGCAGCGCTCAAGGACATGATCATTCCCGCGCTGCTTCCCGTCATCGGAGTCATCGCGGTAGCCGCGCTTCCAGGCGGTTCCACCATCCTCGGCGGCGTGCTCGTCGGCAGCATCGTCACCGGCCTGTTCATGGGCATCGCAATGACCAGCAGCGGCGGCGCATGGGACAACGCGAAAAAGTATATCGAAGAAGGCACCCACGGCGGC
>SXWH01000209.1 GCA_005791535.1 Verrucomicrobiaceae bacterium
CATCGGCTTGTCGTAAATCGGCAGCAACTGTTTGCAGGCGATCTGGGTGAGGGGATAAAGGCGCGTGCCCGCTCCACCGGCGAGGATGATGGCTTTCTTGGTCATATCGCTACGCAACATGCAGAACGCCTTTCAGCAAGGCAAACATGGAGTGGCTGCGACCTTCTGTTCGGCGACTATGCGCGCTGAGGTGGCAACGAGACTGCGCGGCAGAGCCCGTGAACGTAATGGCGTGCGGGTTGTCGCCACATGCGGAACGAGATTTGGCTGTCGGAGCCGGGATCGGTTAGCGTGGGCGCATGCCGAAGCCAAAATCCAAAGCGTTTGCCCGCATTCGCGCGGAAGTCATCCGCCTCGTGGGGCTCATCCCGAGCGGCAAGTTCACGACGTACGGAAGCATCGCGGTGCATATGAACGTGATGGCGCGCCATGTCGCGTTCGTCTTGAGCAACCTCACTCCCGAGGAAGCCGCGGCACTCCCCTGGCATCGCGTGGTGAGCGCCGACGCGCGCCTCAGCCCGAGAATGGATCCAGCACTTTCGAGGAAGCAGAAGTGCCTGTTGCGCGCTGAAGGAATGAGGATCAACGCCGAGGGCTACATCCTCGATTCCGACGATCATTTTCACAACGTCGGCATGCGGCGCGACATCCGGTGGAGTGCGTTGTGAGCGGAGCAGCGGGCTGGCAGATTCCTACTCCGCGTCAATTCGCTTCGGGCTTTGGCGCTGTAGGTGGCTTGGGAGCGGGAGTCGGTTTCGCGTCCCAGTATTTTGTAAGGGAAGCGGGGTCCATGGAGACTTTTGCTCCGGTGGTGGGGATGTCGATATTTGCGGACCAGAGGATGCCGTTGATGACGAGGCGGCGCTGGCTTTCCACCTGCCAGTTTTTGTGGAGGTCGCAGCCGGTGAAGGCGAAGGCGCGTCCGCCGTCGGCGCGTGTGTGGGCCCAGGCTACGACTTCGGCGCGGCCGGGGTTGGCTTTGGCGTCGGCGGTCGTGCGGGCTTTGTCCGGGACTGCTCCGGCGAGGATGGGCTCGGCACCTTTTGCGAAGTGGAGATTGAAAAGCCAGCCGTCGAGCGGTGCGGCGAAGGGCTCGACGCCGTTGAGAATCGCGTGCTTCACGGTCGGCGTGAATTCCATGTCCCAGTGGCCGCGGCAGCCGATGTCTTTTGTCCATGCGCCGCCGAGCCATTCCTGAATTTTCGGGGCGTTGGCCTCGGGGACGTCGACGGCCTGATGCAGCATCACAAATCCGGTGCCTTTTGCGATGAGCGATTCCATTTTTGCCCAACGCGCTGCGTCGAGGAACGGGAGCTTTGGTCCGCCATCGGCGAAGACGACGACGGCGCGCGCGCCTTCGAAGATACGCTCGTCCTTCGGCCAGCCGTCGGCGGCGATGACCGGCCACACGGCGCCGTTCTGCTTCAGCCAATCGGCCATGAGCGCGCAGCCGGCGAAGTATTCGTGCTGCCCGGCTTTGTTGCTCGGGCCTCCGGCGAGGAGGATGATTTTGGCGAGCTTTGGGTCGGCGGAGTCGGCCTCCAGCGGGATGGTGCGCTGCTCGGCGGTGAGCTCGGCGCGGACGGCGAGGGTGAGGACGCCGAACGCGGCGAGGATGATTTTTTTCATACGAGAATGTCTTTCACCACGTGCCCCGATACATCGGTGAGCCGGTAGTCGCGCCCGTCGTGGCGGAACGTGAGTTTTTCGTGATTGAGTCCGAGCTGGTGGAGAATCGTGGCGTGCAAATCGCGCATGTGGACTTTGTTTTCGATCGCGAAATGCCCGAACTCATCCGTCTCGCCGTAGCTGATTCCCGGTTTCACGCCGCCGCCCGCGAGCCAAACGCTGAAGCCGTTCGGATTGTGGTCGCGCCCCGTGCCGTTCTTCTCGGCGTACGGCGTGCGGCCGAATTCACCGCCCCACCACACGATCGTGTCGTCCAAAAGACCGCGCTGTTTCAAATCGGTGAGCAGCCCCGCGACCGGCTTGTCCACTGCTCGCGCGTGGTCGCCGTGCTTTGGCAGATTGCTGTGCTGGTCCCACGCAGGGTTGTTGGAATTGTCGCCGTAATTCACCTGCACATAGCGCACGCCCGCTTCGCAAAGCTTGCGCGCCATGAGGCACTGGCGGCCGTAGTTGTCGGTGTCCTTTTCGCCGATGCCGTAGAGCGCCTTCGTCGCGTCGCTTTCGCCCGCGAGATTCACCACATCCGGCGCGTGACTTTGCATGCGCCAGGCGAGTTCGTAGCTGGCGATGACGGCTTCGAGTTCCGAGTCGCCCGGCTTTGCACGGAGCTGCTCGGCATTCAGCTCGCGCAGGAGATCAAACTGCCGCTTCGCCGCGTCCTCCGGACGACCGGCGGCGAGATTGCGAAATGCCGTGTCCTTCGCCGGAACACCGCTGCGCCCGAGCGCCGTGCCTTGATACACGGCGGGCAGAAACGCGTTGCCGTAGTTGCGCGGACCACCGTTTCCGAGGCTCGGCGAAATGCTCACGAACCCCGGCAGATTTTCGTTTTCAGTCCCGAGCCCGTAGTTCACCCACGCGCCCATCGACGGCCGGATGAAGTTCGTCGTGCCCGTGTGCAAAAAGAGCGTTGCCGGC
This sequence comes from Verrucomicrobiaceae bacterium, assembly GCA_005791535.1. Taxonomy (GTDB): domain Bacteria; phylum Verrucomicrobiota; class Verrucomicrobiia; order Chthoniobacterales; family Chthoniobacteraceae; genus SXWH01. The sequence continues at coordinate 2,608 of SXWH01000209.1, forward strand.
CCGTGCGCGACCCCCTCGGTGAGCATCGAGCGAATCACGCACAGCTCATCCGCATGAGCCGCCATGTGCGGAAAAAGCTCGCTCGCCCACAGCCCCGACTGCCCGCGCTGCTTGAACTCCCACATCGGCTTCATCACCCGCTGCGTCGCGCCTTTCCCCGTCTTCGCAATCGTGCGCGCATCGTCGAAATGCATCATCTTGCCGTCGTCCTCGACGAGTCGCGGCTTGTAGTCCCACGAATCCACATGCGAAACGCCGCCCTGCATGAAGAGAAAGATGACGCGCTTTGCCTTCGGCAAAAAATGCGGTTGCTTCGCCGCGAGCGGATTCGCCGAAGCCAGCGCCCGCTGCCCGGCCAGCGCCGAGAGCGCAAGCTGACCGAAGCCACAGGCGAGAGTCTGAAGAGCGGAGCGTCGTGTAAAAAGCGGGTTCATGGGCGTCGCAATGTCCAAGCACTAACACCCCGATGTCTTTGGGCGAAAAGAAAAGTTGGCCGGAGCAATCGAATTGATTGGGATTCGCAGAGCATGAACGCTGCGGGGATTTCATTCGTCAGTCCAACGGCGAATCGATGCGTTTGAAGTATTGTTCGACGCCCGTCATCTCAATTTGAGCAAAGGGGCTGCTTTTGAGTGTTTCAGCATCGAATTCGCCGAGGATTCGACCGTCGAGTTTTCCAAGTGCTTTGTACTTCTGCGGGGCTGGATTCAAAGGACTCGTGATTTCGAGAAGGATGGTCGAGTCATCGCTGCCGACGCGGCTCACCCAACCAATCTGCTCGGAAGTTTGTCTATTCGTCGCGAGATAACCGGCTTCGTTCAGTCGGATTTCAATCGCACCGACGACATACGGACGCTCCAGAGCGATAACCAAAATCGCGTATGCGAGAAATGCGGCGAGTGCCAGAACGCTTGGAATGTGAATCGTTCGGATGAGGTGGCGTGCGACGTGCAACGAACATGCGACGGAGTCTTTGAATCCAAAGCGGTCGCGAATCGACTGAATGCGTTCGCCGTGCTGCGCGACGATTTCCCGGATGATCGGCTGTAAACCGACGTGGATGATGTGCGCCTGCATTTGGAGTCCGATTGCTCCGATTCCGATCGGAGTGGCCGCAATGACCAACCCTTCAAATCCAGTGGCGTTGGCGCTGAGCTTCATGGCAATAAGTCCCCAAATCGTAATCCACCCAAGCCCAAGTAATCGGACGAAGGCCCAATAGTAAAAGTCGTCGCGCCGAAGTAACTTCATCGCAACACGTCGAATAAATCGTCGTTGTGCACCGGAGAACGGTTCGAGCTCCGGAATCTGCGACAGCCAGATAAAAGGCGGACGATTCACGGAAGATTCACTGTCACACCCATGCGCATCCCAGGCGGCATTGGCTCGGTTGCGGGTAAGAGACGCGCCATCATCCGGCTCATTCCAGATACCGGAAATCCATACTCCCGAAAAGCGACTGGTAAAGCTGTGCCCATGATTCCTCGCGAGGGCCGGTGGTGGTGTGCTGTTTTGCGAGGGTGCGCTCTTTTTCCGAGGGCGTGCGGCCGAGGGTGGTGAGGAATGCGCGGGTGATGCGCTCTTCATCGGTCGCGCTGCTGGCGAGGGCTCGTTCGGCGGCGATGCGGGATTGGGCGAGCACGAATGGGTGGTTGAGCAGGTAGAGCGCCTGCGGGGCGACGTTGCTGGTGCCGCGTTTGCCCATCGTGGCGTTGATGTCGCCGAAGTCGAACACCTCAAACAATTCCAGCCGTTTGTTGCGAAAGGCGGGCGTGTACACGCTGCGGCGCGTGTCGGTGTATTCGTATTTGTATTCGATGTTCTGGGCGCTGGTGTCGTTCGCGTTGATTTCGCCGGCGCCGGCGATGTTCGGGCCGAGCACGTCGAGCCGCAGTTCGCCGCTCGTTGCCAGGATGGCGTCGCGGATTTGCTCGGCGTCGAGCCGGCGTCGCGGGTGATGGGTGAAAAGGCGGTTGTCGGGATCGGCGGGCAGCGGGCTTGCGCTGGCGAGCTGCCATGTGCGGGAGAGGATGATTTCGCGGACGAGCCGCTTCGTGCTCCAGCCCTGCTCGACGAATCGCGTGGCGAGGTAATCGAGAAGCTCGGGATGCGTCGGTGCTTCGCCGGTGGTGCCGAAGTTATCCATCGAGCGCACGAGCCCCGTGCCGAAGAGCCAGTGCCAGACGCGGTTTACATACACGCGGGCGGTGAGGGGATTTTGCGGCGAAGCGAGCCATTCGGCCAGTTCGCGGCGTCCGCTGGAATCTGCGGGCATGGCGGGCTGTTGCGCGGATGCGACGGCGAGCACTCCGCGCGGGACGAGTGCGCCTTTTTGCGCGACGAGCCCGCGAATGCGGATGTGCGTATCGGCGGGCTTCTCGTCGTCGAGCACGCTCATCGCGAGCGGACGCTGCGGGCCGGAGGAGGCGAGTTCCTTCAGCTCCTTTTCCATGGCCTTCATCTGCTCGTTTTTGTCGGGCGCGGCCTTGTCGGTGGTCGCGACGGCTGGGGCCTCGGTCTCCGGGAGAAACTGCACGGCGTCCGCGGTGACGTGGCCTTTCGTGCCTTCGTTGGAGACGAGCACGTAGCCCGCGCCGTCCTTTTCAAAGCGGAACCTTCCGAGCGAAACAAAACGCCCTTCGACCGGCGGGTTCTTCGTCTGATCCACGAACACGGTCTCCTCGCCGTTCGCGTGGAAAATGTGCACCGGCACGCGCGTGGAACGCGCATCGGCGGACGAGTAGGCGAGCCGCACTTCGTAATAACCGGCGGCCGGGAACTTCGGCGTGAACGTGAGCGTCTTCTCGCCCTTGCCGGCGTTGTCGTCGTGCAGGTAGCCGTCGCCGATAAAGGTCCTCGTCTTTTGCGAGCGCGTCCATTCGCCGATGGCCTTCGCGTCGTTGTCGTCCACGACGATGCCCGGGACTTCCGCGATGGCCACGGCCATTCCGGCGCGCAACGGATTCCTCGGCTCCTTCACCTCCTTCGTTTCTTTTTTAAGCGCGGCGATCTGCTCCTTCAGCGCCGCCATCTTCGCTTCGCGTGCGCGGAGAGCTTCCTCGGTCGTGGCATCGACGGGCAGCGGCGTGTCGATCCAGCGCGCGACGTTGTCGGTGTAATTAAAGAGCGTGCGCGTGGAGGCCATGATGCCCGCCATCGCGTAGTAGTCGCGCTGCGAAATCGGGTCGAACTTGTGGTCGTGGCAGCGCGCGCAGCCGATAGTCTGGCCGAGGATGCCTTTGCCGATGGTGTCGAGCTGTTCGTCGATCACGTCGAAGCGCAACTGCTGCTTGTCCTGCTCCTCGTAGTTCGTCGGGCCGAGCGCGAGGAATGCCGTCGCGGAAATCAGCCGCCGCTTTTCATCCACCGACGGCGCGGGCAGCAAATCGCCCGCGATCTGCTCGCGCAAAAATCGATCGTAGGGAATGTCGCGGTTGAACGACTCGATGACGTAGTCGCGATACCGCCACGCGTCCTTGAACAGCAGCGTGCGCCCGCCGCCGCTCGATTCCGCGAAGCGCGCCACGTCCAGCCAGTGCCGCGCGAAATTCTCCCCGAACTGCGGCGTCGCCAGCAGTTCGTCCGTCACCTTCGCGAGCTCCGCGGGTGAAAACGCCGCGATCTGTTCCGGCGAAGGCGGCATGCCCGTGAGCGTGAAATACAGCCGCCGCGCGAGGGCTGTCGCCGATGCGTCCGCGGCCGGTTTCAGTCCGCGCTCTTCGATCTTCGCGAGGACGAACCGGTCGATGTCGCTACGCGGCCAGGCGGTGTCTTTCACTGCGGGAGCGACCGGCTTTTTCGGCGGGACGTACGACCAGAACTTCCGCCCGTCTTCCAGGCTCATGCCCGTCTGCTTCTTTGCCACCGCGCCGCCGGTCCGCGGGTCGGGCGCGCCCATGCGCACCCATTCTTCGAGGATGGCGATTTGCGCGGCTGGCAGCTTGCGCTTTTCCGGCATGCGCAAATCCTTGTTCGTGTAGCGCACCGCCGAGATGAGCAGCGAGTCGTCCGGCTTGCCCGGCACAATCGCCGCTCCCGAATCGCCGCCGTGCATCCAGCCTTCGCGGGTGTCGAGCCGCAGGCCACCCTTCACCTTGTGCTCCGGGCTGTGGCAATCCAGGCAGTGCTCCACGAGCAGCGGGCGCACTTTGCTTTCGAAAAATGCGATCGCTTCCGGCGAGTCCGAGGCGGACGCCGGCAGGGCGAGAGCCGAGAGCAGAATGAGAGGATTCGCGCGCACGCGGAGGTAAATCTTGAAGCCCTGTGTTCCTTAGCGAATCAGCCCCCGCGGGCCGCGCCGCCGCTACACGCCGAGCGCCTTTTGCATCTGCTCGCGCACCACGGTGAGCCGCTTCACGTCGCCGCCGCCCACTTCCGCGGTCGCCCATCCGGTGAAGCCGACCGCGCCGAGCGCCTCGCGCACTTTATCCCACGGCACGTC
>SXWH01000210.1 GCA_005791535.1 Verrucomicrobiaceae bacterium
ACCAGCGCGAAGAATACGCCCCGAATCGAGAAGAGCGCCTCAAACGTCCGCTTTTGCAGGGTATCGAGAACCGTTTGCTCTTCGATTGCCTCAGTGAACATCCTGTCCAGTCGAGCCGCCTGCTTCTCCCACGTAAACACCTCTTTGATTCGGTTCTGCCCGGCGATCCCCATCTGCCGAGCCAGTTCCGAGTTGTCTGTCAGTTTGAGAATCCCGTTCTTCAACGCGGAGATTGTTTTGGCGGAGGAAGTGACCGGTACTTGAATTGCGGTCTCCGGCGTGGAGATTTCCACTGCCCCGTGGTGGGCAAAAGCGATTACCGGCATTCCGACCGCCATCGCTTCCAGCATGACGTTTCCCGAAGTATCCCGAAGGCTCGTGAACAGAAAGGCGTCGTGCGAGGCCATCACGGAGGTGACTTCCTCTTTTGGGATTCGGCCGCGCCAGTCCACGGAAGCGCCGATACCCAGTTTTTCGATCAATGCTCGCAGCGGATTCTCTTCCGGCCCGGCGCCACCGATCGTCAGCCGGATAGTGGGATTCTCCGCCAGCGCCAGCGCGAAGGCCCGAATCGCCAGCTCGCCGCCCTTCATTTTGTCGAGCCTGCTGATCCAAAGAAATCGCGCCGGACCTTCAGGTCGCGTTCCGGAGCGCTCTACGATTTGCTCCTGCGTTACTGCCGTCTCCAGCATCTGCGCGGCCTTCGCGCGGAAGAACCACGGGATGCATTTCATCGTATCGCCATTGGCCACCAGAATGCGCCTCGCGGAAAGCATGCTCGTGAGGATCTGCGGAAGGACATATCCGCAGAGCACGGTGAGAGACCGGAAGATTTCATAAAGAACCTGCCGCCTGAACCATGGCAGGAAATTCCACGGGCAGACCTGTCCGCCGCCGAGAGGGCCGAGAACCACGGCTTTCCCCGTCAGCCACCAGAATCCCGGTTGGCGGAAGGAATTGAAGGTGCAGTGGTGGATGAGTTCGAATCGGTCGAGTTTCCCCCGCATGAAAAGGCGCGCTCCGAGTTGCCAGAAAAGATAGTAAATCGCTACGCTAAGTCCCCGCTTTTTCAGCCAGATCATCCATTTCGGGAGGTCGTAGTAGATGAACTCGGGTGGCCGCCCTTCCAAGGATGCGAGCCCTTTGTCGATCAACGGCTTGTTGTTTGCCCGCGTGAGGACGGTGACTTCGTGAAGCTGTGCTAGATGGATGGCGGTCTGCCAGCCGACCTCCGGTTCGGAGCCGCGTCCCGGTTCGCACGCGTATGCGGAGATGAGGACTTTCATGGCTGTGAAAGAAAGTGCGCGAGCAGTCCTTCGAGTGCGGAGCGCCCGTCCACCTGGCGGACAATGTTTAGGCAGTGCATTAGATAAGCGGCAAGGAGCGGGCGGGCCGCTCCCGTGATGCCGACAGACTCCGCGTAGCTTTTGAAGACAGAGCTTGCAAGCAGGGCGTCTGCGGTCGCAACGAGTTGCGCTCCGGATTCGCGATGCACGAGCGCCGCGCGTTGGATGACGTAGTGAAACCAATCCCAAGCAGGTGGTCCGGTGTGTTCCCCTCGTTCCCAATCGATGACCCGCCACCGCCCATCGCGCGAAATGCGGACATTCCATGGCGCGAAATCGCCATGCCAGAGAACTGCGAGGAACTTCTTCCCGGCAAATGATGTGCGGAGTTCCGGCAAGATTTCGAACACGGCGCGGAGCGGCCCGATTTCGGCGGGCTCGACGATACGATCGCGCTTCCATCCGCCCAGCACGCTGGCGAGGGCGGCGTCGTCCGCCGGCCCCGGCGTCCGCCCGTCGATGAATTCGATGGCGAAAGCCGAAGCGTTGTTATCGTCCCATTGTTCAAGCAACTGCGCTGCTTCGGGCGGCGCCGTCTTTAGAAACTCGGCCTCGCGGCGTATGAGCCCGACCGCCTTTGCTCCGAGTCCCGCTTTCACGATCGTGCGAGGTTTCAGATTCGCGTCGAAGAGCAGTAACGTATGGCGGCGGCCTTCGGCACGGGGATTTCCCGGCAGGACGCCGAAGCGATCCGCATCCCCGCCGCATTTCCGGATGAATGCGAGAAACGGATCGTCGCTCCGGACTAGTAATGTGCGTGCCCTCGGAATGCCGAGCGCGAGCGAAGCGGCTAGTGCGACGCGAAGCACCCGGGCGTTCCGAGTCTGCGCTGGATAAAGTGCGAGGGTCATCTTGGCGAGCGTGGTGTCGTTCGGACACGCCAGCCACGGTTCACCTTCGCGGGAGATGGTCCGCATGGAAAGCGGCACATCGTCCCCGGCTCGGAACAACGCTGCCCAGGCTCCCGTCCCGGACCGACCTTGTTCGCGGGTTGCCATGAACGTGGCGATGCGTGATCCGATCTCGCGGGCGACATCATCCGGCGCGCCGACGCTGGAAATAATCGACCACCTTTTGAACTTCGCCGCCAGTACACGGAAGGCCGCGCGCTGGCGTTCGATCTCCTCGGTTGCAAGTTCCGGCGTCCGCGCACGCGCAATCTCTGCGGGCGCGTCGAGCGCGAAAGTCAGGTCGGGCTTGCGGAGGATGCGTCGAAGAGCGCGCGCGAGCGCGGTCCCTGCGGAAAGCCGGTAGCGCCGCTGATCAACGAGAATATCGTCGAACCACCGGTCGAATACTACGAGCGAGCTTCGCGCGATCGCCGGGGCGACCCGCAGCCACCATCCGGCACACTGATCCGCTGCGTAATACGCCACCTTTAAGCAGCTCGCGAGCGGGCTTCGTGGCCGCTGCCCGTGGGGATTGGTGACAGGCGCGACCTGTCCCTTCCTTCCCTCGAAGATCATGGGCCGGAAGTGGAAATACTTCACATTCCGGAAGCACTCGCGCACACGCAGACGCTCGATTTGCGTCGATTTTCCCGCGCCGTCCACGCCGAGAATCGCGATGCACATGCCGGTCGGTTGAAGCACGCGGCGAATTATCCGGCCAGCCTCCCGCAGCATCAATCCCGCGCCGTACCGGTTTCGCGTCCGCATCCTGCGATCCAGCTCCGTCCACTCTGCGGCGGGCCTTTTCAGCCACGAATCCGCAGTGCCCGCATCGGCGCCCAGCAGCCTCGTGAACTGCGACTCTGCCCCGCTCCGGTCCATCTCCCAAAGTTCGCGCAGCCTCGCGATGAAAGGCCCGGGCTCCTTGTTTTTCCCGAATACCTTTGCGAGCACATAGATGAATTCGGCCGCCGGCGCGGGAACGAAAAACCTGCGAAGGCCGCGTCGTCCGTCGAGCAAAACGGAGTCCGGAACGAGAAAACAACGGTCTTTCACGTAGTGCGAGCACACGTCGAGTTTCAGGAAATTCGCCGGGTCCGCGGCATCCACGAGCACCGTGTAACTCGCGAAAACCTGATGCCGCATCTCCTGTGTGACCAGCCATCCGTGACGCGCTGCAAGCTCGCACTGGAT
>SXWH01000211.1 GCA_005791535.1 Verrucomicrobiaceae bacterium
CCGTGCGCAGGCCACGCAGGTTCTTCAGGACCTCCGCATGATCGACGCAGCCATCGACCAGTATGCCATTGAGAACAACAAGTCGGGTGGTTCCGCAGTGAACTGGACAGACATCCGCAACTACCTCAAGTCGGGCAGCCGCCTGGAGACCTCGGGTGGCGCAGACATCCTCGGCAACAACTTCACCATCAATGCGGTGGACACGGTGCCACAGGTCAACGCCACGACCTTCAACGCTCTCTCGACCGTTGCTCCTGCGAGCTTCTGGTCGCCCTTCAACTAAGGCGTAACCTTCCGCTTCACCGCGGATAACCAAAGAATCACAGCACCCGGCTGGCCTCTGTGTCAGCCGGGTGTTTGCTTTCCGCGGAAAGGCTGTTATTTCCCGGACGAATGTCCGTTCACCGAAGAGCTCTGTCTTATTTCCGTCCCTTTATCGGGCCGACGCTTGCCGCAATGTTGCTCACGCTCGTGTCGAACGCGTTCAATCTCCTTCGTCCGTGGCCGCTCGCATACATTGTGGACAAGCTGCTTCCCGCCGCCACGACGGCCGGCGGGCGGAATCTCGATTTCCTCGGCGTGGACCTCGGAGGATGGAGCATTCCGACCATCCTTGCGGCGGTCTGTGCGCTGATGGTCGTATTCCACCTGCTTGCAGGAGGAATTGGCTATCTGGTTTCCGTGCTCACGCTCAGGGTCGGCCTGCAGGCCCTGCTCCGGCTTCGCACCGAACTTTACGCCTACCTGCACTCTCTCCCTCTCAAATTTCACGACGAGCGCCGCAGTGCGGACAGTTCATTTCGCGTCGCATATGACTCGCAAAGCATTCAGGCCGTTTATTCGAAGTGGTTCTTCGTGTTTCAGAGCACGATTGGGCTGGTTGCGACATTCTGCACAATGCTCGTCTTCGACTGGCAAATCGCGCTTCTTTCGCTGCTCGTGATTCCGTTCATGATTGGCGCTATTTACTGGTATGCGAAGCGGATTCGGGATCAGAGCACCGTGATTGCCGAAAAAGAGAGTGCCGTTCTCACCGTTGCGCAGGAGGGTCTGAGTTCTGTGAAGATCGTGCAGGCTTTTGGACGGGAGGACCACGAAGTCGCGCAATTTCAATCGAGCGCGAAGCAGAGCCTTGAAGCGAATCTCAAACTGAACGCCACATCGATGCGAAGCGCGCTCATCGTCGGGACTTTGGTCGCAGCCGGAAGCGCGGCTATGTTTTACGTCGGCGCGCGGCACGTGATGGACGGTAAATTAACCGTCGGTCAGATATGGTATCTCTCCACTCTTCTGCTGATGCTCTATCAGCCGCTCGAAGCGCTGACGCATGTCGCGTGGGGATTGCAGGGTGCCGCGGCTGGAACGCAGCGCTGCTTCGAGGTTCTCGATCGAGAAAATGATGTGCCGGAGTCGCCAAATGCGGTCGAGCTTCCCGCGGTGAAAGGGGAGGTGACTCTCGAAAACGTGGCGTTTGGCTATGATGACAAGCGTCTCGTTTTTCGCGACGTGAACGTCCACCTCGCGCCGGGACAGACCGTGGCTTTCGTGGGTGGGACGGGCGCGGGAAAAAGCACGATGCTCTCGCTGGTTCCGCGCTTTTACGATCCGGTAAAAGGCCGCGTGCTTGTCGATGGCCACGATCTCCGCACGGTGACGAAGCGTTCGCTCCGCGCGCAAATCAGCATCGTGCTGCAGGACACGCTGCTCTTCTCCACCACGATCCGCGAGAACATCGCGTATGGGCGTCCGGACGCGACCGAGGAGGAAATCATCGAAGCCGCGAAGCGTGCGCAGGCTCATGACTTCATCATGGCGATGCCCGGCGGATACGCCGCACAGGTCGGCGAACGCGGCGGTCATCTCAGCGTAGGCCAGCGGCAGAGAATCGGAATCGCACGGGCATTTTTGAAGAACGCACCGATTCTCATTCTCGACGAACCCACGAGCGCGCTCGATCCACAGACCGAGGCTGCCATCATGACGACGCTCGAAGAACTGATGCGTGGACGCACGACGCTGATCATCACGCACCGGCTCGCCACGATTCACACCGTGGATCACATCGTCGTGCTCGGAAATGGAACAGTCGTGGAGCAGGGGCGTGGCGATGAACTGGTCGCGCTCGGCGGCCGGTATGCCGAGCTTCATCGCGCGGCAAAACTCTCCTGATGTATGCGATACTGCCCGAGCGATCTTTCGATTGAGATTCCTGATTTTCCGCCGACTCCCGTGCAGCCGGTGATTGCCGCTGCTTCGGCGGTCGCGCAGGGGTGGGGCGCGATGCCGCTGGAGGAGCGCTGCGGGCGCATGAAATCCGCGCAGTCCGCGCTGTCGTCCGCAAAGGATGAACTCGCGAAGGGAATCGCTTTTGAAACCGGCAAGCCGCTGACCGAGGCAGTCGGCGAAGTGGGCGCAGTCATCGCGAAGATCGATCTCACCATCGCCGATGCGCGCGAGCATTTCTCTCCGCGGCACGTTGCGGACGGGCCGAATCCCTCGCTCGTGCGTCGCGTTCCGATGGGCGTGGCGACGGTGATTTCGCCGTTCAACTTCCCGCTGCATCTCGGGCACGGTGCGACCGTCGCGCATCTGCTGGCGGGCAATCCAGTCGTGCTGAAACCCTCACCGCTCGCGGATCATGTCGTTTCGCGCTACGCGGAAATAATGGCGGCCTCTTTTCCCGCTGGTGTTTTTCAGGTCGTTCATGGCGGGGCCGACGAGGCGGTCGCGCTGGCGACTGACGCCAGGGTTCGGGCGATTTGCTTCACGGGAAGCGTTGCCGCGGGACGCGCGTTGAGCCGTGCGGTGGCGGACGATTTTTCGAAGGAGCTCGCCCTCGAGCTGGGCGGGCGCAATGCGTCCATCGTGTGCGCCGATGCCGACCTCGATGCGGCCGCGGACGCCGTGGCGGACGGCCTCTGCCTTACTTGCGGGCAGCGCTGCAATGCGACGAGTCGCGTGCTCGTGGACGAGAAAGTGGAGCGCGTCTTTCTAGAAAAACTCGCGCGTTCGCTCACGCGCTACGTGCCCGGCGACCCGATGCTCCCGGGCACAAAACTCGGACCACTCGTGAGTGCGCCTGCACTGGAGCGATACCTCGCGCTCACGTCTGCAAAAGCCGACTGGATCGTTCCCGGCGGAATTCCGGATTCGGTCGATGGGAAGCGCGGTTATTTCGTCCTGCCCGCAGTCCGGCATGGGTTTGCGGACGATGCATCCGAGCCGTTCGCGCCGATTCTCGAAGTGGAACGTTTCTCCGATCTGAACGCCGCGGTTTCCCTCGCGAATGCCTCGCCTTACGGACTCACGGCTTCGATTTTCACGCGCGACGAATCGCTCTTCCACCGGCTTGCGGCCTCGCTCCGCACGGGGAATGTGTATGCAAACCTGCCCACGACATTCTCGCCGGGCACGCTTCCGTTTGGCGGATTCGGGCTCAGCGGAAACGGCCGTCCCGGCGGACGCGGCTTCATCCGTTTCTGCACGCACGAGCAGGCGCAGCAGTGGAAGTTTTGACATCCCGTCGCCGTTCGCCGACGAATCTTTTCTCACATGACCAAATCCCAACAACTGTTTGCCGAAGCCCGTCGTTACATCCCCGGCGGAGTGAATTCCCCGGTCCGCGCATTTCGCGGAGTCGGCGGGGAGCCGTTTTTCGTGGAGAGCGCGAAGGGCTGCAAATTGCGCGATGCCGACGGTCGCGAGCTGATTGATTACGTTGGCACGTGGGGCCCGGCGATTCTCGGCCACGCGCCGCAGGTCGTGCTCGATGCGGTCGCCGCTGCTGCGCAGAAGGGCGTGAGTTTCGGGACTCCGAATCCGTACGAAGTCGAGATGGCGCGCACGATCTGCGAATGGGTTCCGTCGATTGAAAAAGTCCGAATGGTGAATAGCGGCACCGAGGCCACGATGTCCTGCATCCGCCTTGCGCGCGGATTCACCGGGCGCTCGAAGATTGTGAAGTTCAACGGCTGCTACCACGGCCACGTCGATTCGCTGCTCGTCAAGGCCGGCAGCGGCGCGCTCACCCACGGCCACCCGGACAGCGCCGGCGTTCCCGCCGAGTTTGCCGCGCTCACGCTCACGCTCGATTACAACGACCCCGACGCGCTGAAGTCCATAGTCGCCGCGCACGGCGGGGAGATTGCCGCTGTCATCGTCGAAGCCATCCCGGCAAATGCGGGCCTCTATTTTCCACGCCCCGGCTTTTACGAACTCATCTGGAAGCTCTGCGCGGACCACGGCGCGCTCGTCATTTTCGATGAAGTCATGACCGGCTTCCGCCTCGCGAAGGGCGGATACCAGAGCATCATCGGCATGAAGCCCGACCTCACCGCGCTTGGCAAAGTCATCGGCGGCGGACTCCCCGTTGGCGCATTCGGCGGGCGGCGCGAAATCATGGACCAGCTCTCGCCCGACGGCCCCGTCTATCAAGCCGGCACGCTCAGCGGCAACCCGCTCGCCATGGCTGCGGGCCTCGCGCAGTTGCGCGAACTCGACCGCATCAACGGCTGGGCAAAGCTCGAGGAACTCGGCGCCGCGTTCGAGTCCACCGTGCGCGCGGGCCTCAAGCGCGCGGGCCGCGATTACAACTTCCGCCGCATCGGCTCCATGTTCTGCACCTACTTTATGGGCGGCGAAATCTGGAACCTCGCCGACGCGCAGGCATCCGATAAAGCCGCATTCGCGCGCTTCTTCCACGCATGCCTCGACCGCGGCGTGTACTTCGCGCCGTCGCAATTCGAAGCCGGCTTCATCTCCCTCGCGCACACCGCCGCCGATATCGAAAAAACCGGCGAGATCGCCGTCGCCGCACTCACCGCGTGACCGGCACCCACTACGAAACGCTCGGCCTCGAGCCCGGCTGCACGCTCGCCGAGATCCGCGCCGCATACCGCCGCCTCGCGAAGCGCCATCATCCCGACGTCAACCCCGGCGACGCCGATGCCGTCACCCGGCTCCAGCAGGTCAACGCCGCGCACGAAGTCCTCGCCGACCCCGCACGCCGCCGCGCCTACGACGAGGAGAACAACATCACCGCCGCCGCCTCCTCCGGCGCTCCGCGCGGAAAAATCCAGCGCAACCTCGCGCAGGACGTCTGCCTTCGCATCGATGAATTCTTCCGCGGAGCCACCATCGACCTCCGCGTCAACGACCCCGGCAACCCCGCCGGCGAAGAACGCTACGCCTTCGTCATGCCGCCCGACACCGCGCCCGGCTCCCGCTTTCGCATCCCGCGCGAAGGCCCCATGGCCGGCGGCTTCATCACCGTCCGCGTCAAAGCCGCACCCGGCGCCCGCTTCAAAGCGAAAGGCTCCGATCTCCATTGCGAACTCCGCATCCCCAACCAGCGCGCCGCGAACGGCGGCTCCGAAATGATCCCCGCGCCCGATGGCCGCATGCTCCGCATCCAGATTCCCGCCGGCATCGCCCGCGGCGAACTCCTCCGAATCCGCGGCGAAGGCCTGCCCAAGCAGCGTGGCGGGCGAGGGGACCTGCTGGTGAAAATCACCTACCGCCCCGAAGTCCGCATCGGCAGACGCTAGCGCGCGCCCTACCGCTTCAGCAGCCCCTCCGCCTTCATCCAGTCCGCCACCCGGTCCGGCCACCACGTCACCGGCTTCTCCGTCCGGCGCAGCCCGTATCCATGGCCGCCCACCGGAAACACATGAGCCTCAAACGGCACCTTCGCCTTCTTCAGCGCCAGCGAATACAACAGCGGCCCCTCCACACCCACCGGATCATCCTGCGAGATCGAAATAAACGTCCGCGGCGTCCGCTCACTTACCGCCACCTCCGGCGACACCGTCTGCTCCTTCGTCGCCAGATACGCCGGATAAATCAGCACCGTGAAATCCGGACGCCACCCCGCCTTGTCCGCATCATCCACCGGCGCGTAGCTCAGCTTCTCCGCATTGCTCGCCACCGCCGCCAGATGCCCGCCCGCCGAAAACCCCAGCACCCCGATCCGCTTCGCATCAATGCCCCACTCACCGGGCCGCGAACGCACCAGCGAAATCGCCCGCTGCACATCCTCCAGCGGCGCATCATGCCGTGCCCGCTCCTTCCGCGCCGGCACCCGGTACTTCACCAAAACACCCGTCACCCCGATCGAATTCAGCCACTCACACACCTCCGTCCCCTCCAAATCCAGCGCCAGAATATGATACCCGCCGCCCGGACACACCACCACCGCCGCCCCCGTATCCTTCTCCTTCGCCGGACGAAACACCTGCAACGTCGGCTCCGACACATTCCCCAGCCGGATCAGCGGCTTCCCCGCCACCAACCCCTCACCCGGCTTTGAAAAATCCTTCTCCTCTCCGATCTCGCCCGTCTCCCCCGGAGCCTTCCCCGGCCACAACTTCACCGGAGCCTCCCCCGCGCACACCCCCAACGACAAAAACGCCAGCATCAAAAAATTCTTCATCCCCCGTCCAAACCCCAATCCACCCCGCAAAGCAAGCCCGCGCGCTACTGCGTGTTTCATTCCCCTTGGCCGGCGCCGTCATTCGGAGCCGGGTGCTTGCTCCGGTACACACGAAGCAATTCAGTGACGGGAATACCGTCAATCAGCATGCCCTCGTAGCATGCGTCCTCGATGGTCAGGTGCGAGCAGTTGGCGTTGCGGGTGACGCAGCGGGTCAAAGCGACATCCTCAAACAGGGCTTCGGAAAAATTGACGTCCACGAATCGCGCCGCGGCGAGACGAACATCGCGAAACTCCGCCGCGCTGAGATTGGTATTGATAAACTCGGACCCGCTGAGGTCTGCATTCTCGGTCTTTGATTTCATATCATTTCTCTTCCTGCGGTATTAAAAAGGCGCGCCGCATTCGGTCGCTTCGCGGCTCGACGGCGCAATACCCGAGCGGCGACTATGAGTCTGTCGAATTGTCATGCGCGTCAGCGCCCATGCGTGGTCATTGATCCCCCCGAACCGTACCGGTGGAACAGCGGCGCGCTACTCTGATTCTGGTAAATTGCGCTTCATTGTTCTTCCCGGGTCGAGTCATCGGTTGCTTTCAGCGCCAGCGCAATCAATCCAGCTTCCCGACGAGTCGCGTCAACAAAACCCTTTACTTTCCTCGGCTCGTAAACGGTATCGAAAAAGCCCATGCGCGGAATGTAGCTCCTTACACACGGCAATTGACGTCGTCTAGTTATCCAGCGCCCCCCTTCAAACCGGTCTTCGCAAATCAACCAACTTCTCCGGTCCGAGCCGAGTTCGTCTATATCAATTTCCAAATACCGTTCCGCTTGGTGCACCTCAAATTCATCCAATAGTTGCCGTGAGTGTCCGGCTACGGACGAATACACAAAGATGTAAGTGATTTCATCCGAATTGATCACGTTCTGAAATTCACGATAAGATTGCACGACTAACGATTGAAAAACAGGAATCATGGCGATGGTTTGATAAACCGAAACACATAGTATTTCGCTAAATCCGGTGCCATCCCAGTCTGGCCATCAATTAATCGCACCGCTGCTTTAAGTCTGTTTTATTGTCCGCCGCGGTCTCATTGGAGCAGGAGCCTGGCAAACGAGAGTGCCAGAAGGATGACAGCGAGAAAGGCCGGTGCTGTGAACGAGTAGAAGACGAGGCGTGACGCGCTGCGCGACGGAGAGCGACGCGCCACAAATGCGGCGATGCCTGCGCCTGCAACGAGGTTGAGGATGAGGCCAGGGACGACGTAGAGCGCACCGCCGGTCTGCTCTGGACCGATGCCGCGTGAAAGACCGGCGAAGGCACCGGACAAAATCACGAACACCGAACCGACGAGGAAAAGACCAAGGCAAAGAAACGCCCGGAGAAACCAACTCACGACCGGCGATGCCGGCTCCGTGCCGCTGGGCAGCAAATGAAGGCGCGCCCGCCAATCCGTTCGTGTGCTTTCTTCGTCGGCTTTCATTCGGCTTCAATTAACACGCTGCATTAAGCGCGGTTCAATGCGCGTCTGACCTCTTTGATTTAGAAGATGGGCGCTTGGTGGCTGGCGCAACTTGCTTGTTTGCCGGGGCCGGGGCTTGCCGGGACTTGGATGCGTCGAATGGGACGAGAACGGTTGAGGGGACGTCTTTGTCGGCGGAACTTCCGCCCGAATGGGAGCGGAGGCGGACAGCGTCGGGCAGCCATTTGTCCAGTCGCCAGATGATGTGAAATCCACCCGGAGTGCGGTAGATCTGTTTCCAACCCTTTTCCGTCTGGCGAAAGACGATGGTATCGGACTGCCCCGACCCAAGGTTGTCGTAAACCAAAAGCGTTTTGGAATCGGGCGACCACTCGGCTCCGAAATGTCGTCCGTTTTCGGCGAGGAGCGTGCGCCCGTTCGCACCTTGTGCGGCGATGAAAATGCGCGATGTGAAATCCCCCGAGTCCTCCTTTTCCGTCGAGACCTTCCAACGCGAGTCGGGCGAGGCCAGGGACGTGCCCGACTCCAGAAAGTCCACGCCGGAGGCGCTCTGCCAGGAAATAAAGCCGAGGAGCAAAAGCAGTATAGTCTTCATGAAATGGATCACGGTTGGTGATTTATGGAATCGCCGAACAAAAAGGCCCCCGCCCAAACCCGGATGCTTGTGCCCCGCCTTTAAAGGCGACGGTTTTATCGGATTATCACGCGGCTCGGTGCTCACGGGTGTTGGTTCTGCCGCTCCACGCAGGAGCGGGCAACAAGATTGTCGGTTTCGCCGCGCGTGGCGCGCACCACTTTCCGCGTGCACCGTGGCGCTTACGCAGCGCTGTTCGCGATTCCGGGGTCTCGCGGCATCATCGCAGGCCCTTGGTTCCCGTTCGAAGCAGGGGAGTGGAAATTGCCGGGGGTTCGGTCGCGCGCCGGCGGGATGCTCCCGCGCACGGCGGCAGCGGAGTTGCGATGCAGCGTGGCGCTTCCGGGATGTGCGGGGTCGGTCCTGCGGGTTCCGGGAGTGCACCCGCGGTTCGCGGGATCGCTGTCCGGCTCCGGAGGCGGACTGCTCCGAAGCGTGGGGTGCGAAGTCGGCATCCCACGTGCGTCGCTGCGGTTCCCAGGCGCGACCCCGCGCGTCGGAACTCCGACCCCGCGCCCGCCGGGGTCCACCCCGGAAGCCGGAGGAGTGACCCCGCGCCGTCTGGGGGGCCGCCTCGCGAGCCGGAACAGCGACCCCGTGACGCCTGGGGGCCACCCCGGAAGCCGGAAGAGCGCCCCCGCGCCGTGCGGGGACCTCCCCGCGAGCCGGAAAAGAGTCCCCGCGCCGCCTGGGGGCCTCCCCGCAAGCCGGAGGAGCGCCCCCGTTTCTCCCGACCGGGACCCCGCAAGGCGGAAGAGACACCCCGCAACCGCCGGGGTCCACCCCGCGCCCCATGGGGAAGCCCCCGCGGCAGACGGGGAAGCCCCCGCAACAGAGAAGCGCCCGCATTTTCCACCCGCCGCCGGCATTCCGCCCGCCCCGGGCGGCAAAACTGACAATCTTGTTGCCCGCTCCCGTCCTCCGCGCGTAAACCGACACCCATGCCCGCCGCATCCCGTGATATCCCAGCAAAACAATCGCCTATAGAGGCGGCGCACAAACGTGCGGGTTTGTGGGTGATCCGGTAGTTTGGCGGCTCGCGGACATGGGCACTCTCTACACAGTCGTTCCGCTAGACCAGAAGTGTGCCGAGTGGCTCGACACAGAAGGCGTCTCACATCCGTCCGTTGCCGGTGCTGCCCGCTACCCCACACCGCGAGAGATTTCTGATACGCTTCGTTGCCTGCCCGGCCACCGAGTTGCGATTCATTCGGACGCACATACTCGCGAGTGGTCGGCTCAGATTGATTCGGAGGGCGACATGTGGGCACAGATTCGTGTTCGGGACTTTTGCTCGGAGGACTCACCTCACGAGTTCTATTTCAGCAAAGGCCATCCTGAGATTGTTTTTTCCGTTACCGAGAGATTAGCCCGAGTCTGCGGCACGTTGGTTGTCGTGGACGATAGCAGTTGTCGGCCAGTTGTGGTATCACCGGGAGCAGACACGAAGGATTTGCTTCGAGACTATGACGAGGCCTCCTGAATAACAGGATTCGCAAGTGGCCAGGCGGCGACGAGGCGACATGGAGTGCGGTGCACGACCGCTATTTTTCTGTGGGGACGGTTTTCTTCAGGGTGGGATTGAGCCGCGCAGCAATGGATCTGTATCGGTCAAGGACGGTGGTGATTGTGGGGGCCGGAACGCCTTCTGCGGTGAGAAGCGAAGCGAGTCGCTTCTCCATATCCTCGGCATCCCGATAAGCTACGAGCGAGTCGGACACAAAGGGGGAAATCATGCCCCGCAGCATTCTCTCGCGCCGATGAAACTCCGTCCAGAACTGCGCGTTCCTGCGGTTCTCAGCAATGGCCGCCTCATACTCATTCCGGAGTGCCGGATCCGAGATCGATTCGGGCGACATCCCCGCCACGCCCGAGACCCCGGGCGGTAGCGCGACATTGGCAGCAGGCTTTTTCACGGGGCGACGGCTGTCTGCCTCGATCCGCCGCGCCAACACGGCCATGAACTTTGCTGACAGAGCGAGGCGCTCTCTTTTTTCCTCAAGCGAATCGGGCTGGTAACTCTTGAGCGCCGTTGCGGCCTTTTCAAACGCCTCAATGGTCTGCTCGCTTTCGGCGGCTTCGATGGATGCTTTGATTGATCTCGCATCGGGCAACTTCTGGCTGGGCTGGCTGAAAACCGACGCTGTCCCTGAGAAGAGAATCAGCGCAGCGCCCAGCAGTAACCGCGACTGCCGAAGCACGGATTGGCAGAGTCTGGGAGCGCTTTGAGGGTGGGTCATAATCGCTGCACTACTCAGTATAGAGAAGCGTCTTGTCGAGTGGCACCATTACCCGGAAGAAGTTCCCTGGGCCAGAGCTAGGATGTGGGGAGTTCTTATCTCTAAACGATATAAATGCGACCCATACTTGCTGCTCAATTCCGGTTATTTTCTCAACCTCAATCGCAGTGATTTCCCGCTTCTCTGCTTCCGCGCACCCAAGTTGTCGTAACGTCTGCCTGCCTCTGGCGATGATGTCATCTAACTTAACGCCCGTGTTCGATGACGGATTCCATCGTTCCTTCTCGGGCGGAAATCCGTTTTTGATAAATCCGAATTTAACTACACGCCCAAGCTCAATATTCTTCGCAGAGTACAAAAGGATCTTTTCACCTCCGTGCGACTCACACGGACATAGAAACAGGTGGAAGACTGTGAGCAGTTGCAGGATTTTCATCATCGCCTAGCGCTTTGAGTGCGGGTCATGAACGCTGCTCAGATTGGAATGTGGGGGAAGGCCGCGGCTACTTCTTTTTGCCGCCCATGCCGAGTTCCTCGGCGGTCCAGCTCTTGGTGCGGTCCTTGTGGTCGGCGCGGATTTTTTTCACGGCATCGGTCGTGATGGGCGATGCGTTGTGCTCCCATTCGCGGCGGATGTAGGTGATGACGCCGGCGACCTGCTCATCGCTGAGCGCGGCGCCGAGCGGCGGCATTTCGAGCGACCAGCTCTGGCCGTTGACTTTGATCGGGCCGGTGAGGCCGTGGATGACGAGCTTTGCGATGGTTTCGGGGTTTCCGAGGACCCATTCGCTGTCCACGAGGGAAGGGGCGAGGCCTTCCATACCTTGTCCGTTTGGCTGGTGGCATGCGACGCAAAGGGTGCTGTAAACCTGCTTGCCGGCGTCGTAGAGCGCCTGTTCATTTGGTGTGAGCGGCTTGATGACCGGCGGCGGCGGGACTCCGGGTTTGCCGGGCCAGGCTACGCGTCCGTTGAGGGCTGCGAGGAGCGGCTTTGCCTTGGCGTCGGCCGCGGTGGCGAGGGATGCGAGTTCGGTGGGCTCGGAGTCGAGGTAAAGGAGCTTGGCCTTTGGTGCGCCCTTGGGGGCGTTGAGGCCGCCCGCGCCTTCGAGGAGGGCGAGCTGGACGGGCGAGTTTGCAGGCTGCGCGGCGATGAGCGTGATGAGTTTTTTCACGCGGGCGGATTTGCGCTCCTTGAGCACGGCGGCGGAGAGCGTGGCGAGCATCGGGGCGGGGGGATTTTTCGATGCGACGAGTTTTTCGATGGTCTCGAGTTCGCGGCCGCGGAGTCCGCTGACGATGGCGTCGCGGACGAGGGGATTCGACGAAGCCTTCGGGGCCAGTGCGACGGCGGTATCTGCGGTCTCGGGGAAGGCACTGCTGGTGAAGCCGAGGGCGATTTGAACATCGACCGACGGGTCGTTGACGAGTCCGGCGAGGTCCGCCGCGAGCGAACGGTCGGCGAGGCGCACGGCGGTGGCGCGGACTTTGGCGTCCTTGTCGGTGAGCGCGGACTTCACGGCGTCCGGCGCGGGTGTGCCCATGCCTTCGAGGGTCCAGAGCGCGTGGATGCGGCCGAGCGGGTTCGCGGATTTCGCAAGCGCGGAGACTGCGGGGGCCACGGAGGCGTCCTTTTTCTCCACGAGCAGGCGCTGGGCGGTGTCGCGCACCCAGCCGTTTTCATGGGCGAGGAAAGGAACGATCTTCGCGGGCTCGGTCGGGAGCTTGACGGTCTGCGGCTTTTTGCCGTCCGGGACGATGCGCCAGATGCGGCCCATGTTCACAGGCTGCTCGAGTTTCCGGTCCTTGATGTTGGCGATGAGGTAGTGGGTGAGGAAGCCTTTGTGCTGGATGATTCCGCGATACATGTCGGCGAGCCAGAGGGCGCCGTCGGGTCCGGTGTAGGCGTTCACGGGACGGAAGCGCTCGTCCGTGCTGGCGAGAAATTCCTCGCCCTTCTTCGGGTTATCGCCGGTGATGACGCCGTCCTTCTCCGAGAGGACGAAGCGCTTTACGAGGTTCGCCGCAGGTTCGGGAACGAATGCATTTCCCACGAAGTCCGCGCCGAAGAGCGGGCTGCGGAAAATGCCCGCGCCGCACGTGGCGGTGGAGGCGGTGAGCTTGCCGTCGGCGCTGAGCGATTTTCCGTCGTAGCCGCGATTGACGCCCGGAGTCGGGGCGATGGGCCAGGTGCTCTGGTCCTTCACGACCTGAACGCCCGTGCCGGCTCCGCCCGCCCAGTTCGGGTTGCGTTTGTAGAGCGCCTCGGGGACGAAGTTCGCGCGGAGGAAGTCGCTGTTGAAATTGTAGAACTGGCGTCCGTAATTGTCCTGCGTCATGCCCCACTGCCCGCGGGAAGGCGTGCCGTCGGCGATAAACTTCCCGTCCTTGAGCTTGTAGCGCGTGCCATGGTTTGCGTTGTAAATCCAGTTGTCGAGCATCCACGTCGGGGAGTTCGCCATGTGCTCCGGCTGGCCGGTGCGGCTGCCATACGCGCCGTCCACGAGTTCCTTCACGTCGGCCTTTCCGTCGCCGTTCGTGTCCTTCATGAACCACAACGAGGGTGGCTCGGCGACGAGCGCGCCGCCATTCACCGCCATGACTGCGCGGGGCAGGTAGAGGCCTTCGGCGAAAACGGTCTTCTTGTCCGCCTTTCCGTCGCCATCGGTGTCTTCGAGGATGGAAATCACGCCGGTCGGCTGGTCTTCGCCGAGGCCGTCGACGTCGTGCATGTAGCCGCGCATTTCGAGCACGAAGGCGCGGCCTTGATCGTCCCAGCTCAACGCGACCGGGCATTCGATCATCGGCTCCGATGCGAAGAGCTCCACTTTGAAACCGGGCGCCACTTTGAACGCGGCCAGCGCCTCGGCGGGCGAAAGCGGCTTCGGCGGCGGGAGCTTGAATTTCAGCTCAACTTTTTCCGGCCCCGCGTTTTTGTCGTGTAGTGCAAATGCGGAAAGCGCGGATGCGGCGAATGCTGTGGTGAGGATGAAGCGCGAGTACATGAGTTTTGAAAGATACGTGCAGGAAACCGCGGGCGATGCCGGGATTTAGGACAGTTATTGCGGCTGGTGGGCGGATTCTTCCGAACTGCCCGGGAGGCTCAGCACGCTGCTGCTCCAGAAATCGATGATTTCCAGCGACTGGAAGCGGAAGACGATAAGCAGTGCGTCGTTGAGCGGAATGCTGAGCTTTTGCGCGATGGCCTGAAGGCTGTCGGCACCGTTGATGGCGGTCGCAAACCGTCCCTCGACCTCGTTGAGCTTGAGCTTTTGGATCATCTCGTAACCGCGGCGCGTGTAGGCGGGTGAGCCATTCGGGTCGGGGCGCTGCGCAGGCGGGAGCTGATCGAAGCGGACGTGCCGGAGCGCAGACAGGATGAAATTATCCGCGTCTTCATTGCCGCCGGGGAACGTGCGGGCAAACTCAGGAATGCGGTCGGTTTCCTCGAACTCGAAATTGACGCGACCCGCGGTGTAGAGCTGGGCGACGAGGCGCTGACCGTGTTCGCGGGTGATTTGCACAACGTCGTCGTGCGGGAATCCGTTGCGGGCGCTAAGGAAGAGGAAAATCGGGCACCCGGTGATTTGCTGATTCACCTGGCCTTCGATGATGAGCCCGAGACTCGTTGCGCTGAGAATCACGGGCGAGCCCGCGCAATAGAGGCCGAAGTTTTTCGTGGTGGCGAACTGGAAGCGACCGCCGGAGATGTAGAGTTCAATCGGCTGCCTGCCGAGGAAGTAGCGGAGCACGCCGGTGAGGCGGTCGCCCTGCGCCATCTGCAGGCTCTGGCGCAGCGAAAAGAATCCCGTGTGTCCGCTGAACACGACAGCCGAACTGTTTCCGCGACCCGGAATCGCGCGGCGCGTATTCGCTTTCGTCGCGAGCACACCGGAGATGGCGTCAATCAGCGCCTCGCTGCTGACCGGCTTTGTCAAAACACGAACGACGTTCGGAAAGCGGCCGTTCAGATTGGTCTCGCGGGCGGGATCGACCATGAGGATGACCGCGAGTTGCGAAGCCGTGGGGTCCGAAGCGAATCGCTCGAGGATGGACTCCGAATCCATGTCCGGCAGCGTGTCGCTCAGCAGAACCACGTCCGGATTTGCGACACTGAAGCGCTCAAAGCCATCGAGTCCTCGCGATGCCGTCAGGATGTCGCAACCGGGGATGCTCTGCTGAAGAATGGATTCAACGAGGCGTGCGGTGGACTGAGAGTCGTCAATGACAAGGAGTTTTTGAGCCATACCGGTTTGGAATAAGCGCGGAAGATGAGGGCGGCGGCAACGGGGTGTCAATCCCGCGCGCTTTTCTGGACGGGATTATCAATCCCTCCGCGGCGGGATACGAAGTCGAGAATTGCAGGAACGGTCACCTTGTCCTCGCGGGTCAGCGTCAGGACGATGAGGATATGACTCTCGCCGGGGACCCGGACGATTCGGCTGCGCAGACCTTTCGACTGGATGATTTGATGGAAATGCTGCGACTGCCGCCGGAGCGATGCGCTGTCGCCATCCGCGTAGAAAAGCAGAAAAGGCGGCGCGGCGGAGCTGAGATAGTTCGCGGCAGAGGCGTTGCGTTGCCAGTCGGGATTCGCACCGTCTTCCGCAAAGCGCTCGGCGTAAAACGAAACCTGATTTCCCAGACGGTAGGTTTCGGTGTCCGTCATGTCGTAGGCCGCGCCGCTCACGCCAATCACGCCCGCAATCCGTGGCACGCGATGTTTCGCGCGCAGCGCCGGGTTCAATGCGACGGATGCTGCAAGGTGCGCGCCGGCCGAATGACCGAGCAGGAAGATGCGCGAGGAATCGCCGCCGGCCTGTCGGACCTTCGTTCCAACCGCGCGGACCGCCTGCGCAACGTCATCGAGTTGCGTGCGCCAGTTGACGTCGGGAATGAGCCGGTAATTGATCACGGCCACGCCAATTCCGCGCGATGCGTAAAAGCGGCCGATGTTTCCGTAGATATCCTCGCCGCCGGCGCTGAGTGATTTGTCACCGGAAGTCCAGCTACCGCCGTGGATGAAAATCAGCACCGGCCAGTTGCGGCCCGTGGGCTGAAAGAAATCGAAGCGGTGCTTCGGTGAATCCGAGCGGCTGACGTAGCGGATGTCCCGAGTGATTTGCTCCGGCGGCAGGTCGGTGTGGCGTGCGAGCGCACGAACGCCCGCGCGCTCAATGACGGAACAGCCGGAAAGCGCGATGCAGAAAAGCAGAACGATGATTCGCATGCGGCAGGCATAGCCGCGAAGACGCCGCACGCCAATCGCCATGTGCCGCAGGCTCGACAATTGCGGCCCGGCGGCGCATGGATACTCCAATGTCAGATGCCCAGCCGAAAATGCCGCCCCGCGAAAATATCATCCTCATCGGATTCATGGGCAGCGGGAAAAGCACGGTGGGCCGGATGCTAGCCAGACGGATTCGGTTTCAGTTTCTCGATACCGACCGCTTGATCGAGGAACGCGCGCGAATCCCCATCAAGGCGATTTTCGAACGCGATGGCGAGGCATCCTTCCGCGAGCGCGAAACCGCGACGCTGGAGTCGCTGGCCGGCATCCGCAGGCACGTCCTCGCAACCGGTGGAGGAATCGTCACGCAATCGCGGAATGTGCCCATTTTGCAAAGGCTCGGGTGGGTGGTGCAGTTGAAAGCGGATCCCGATGAACTCTACGCCCGGGTGGCCAAAAGCACGGATCGCCCGCTCCTGAAAAC
This sequence comes from Verrucomicrobiaceae bacterium, assembly GCA_005791535.1. Lineage (GTDB taxonomy): Bacteria > Verrucomicrobiota > Verrucomicrobiia > Chthoniobacterales > Chthoniobacteraceae > SXWH01. The sequence goes on from SXWH01000211.1 coordinate 16,501, forward strand.
CGAGAATCCCCGCGAGCGCGTTCACACTCTGCTTGCCGAACGCCAGCCGCTCTACGACGCGGCCGCGCAATTCACTGTCAACAGCACCGGCCTCGCCCGCGAGCGGGTCGTGGACATGATCGTCCAGGAAGCGCGCGCAGTGTTCGGCTGGCAGTGATCACGGCTTGTCAAAGGTGACACCTTTTTTTGCAGCCTGCTCGCGAACGGCGGTGCTGACGGCCTTGCCGAGCGTGCTTTCCTTCGCTTCGGCTTTGGATTTCTCGGCCACGTATTTGTCGCGTTCCTCCGCGAGCGACTTGAGCTTTGCCTGAAGCTCCGAGCGTTCCGCTTTCTTCTTCTCCACAAACGCGACGCGTTCCTCCGGGGTCATCTTCTTCATTTCCTCGGGCAATTCGGCTTCGGTGAGTTTTTTCACGTCGAAGTCCTTCTCTTTCGCGCGATCGACGAGATCCCACGTGGCGTTTGAGTAGTTCGCGGAGGCTTTCGAATATGCACGCTTCGCGAGGACTTCGGCTGCTGCCGGGGCGGACAGCGCGTTTCCATCCTGCGCGATCTGCCGTTGCTTTCCTTCGCCGCCCTTTGCGCCGTACGCGATGTAGGTGTCGTTCAACTTCGAATTCAACTCCGCGATGGCCTTGTCCTGCGGCGCGGGAATGGTCGCAGCGACCGCGTTGTGGTTGATGATTAGAAACCGCCCGTCCGACATCGCCGCCGCGTCCTTCCACATTCCGCGGATTCCTTCGTCCTCAGGTCCGCAGTGAATCGTATTCACGATGATGCCCTTCTCGATGGCGGATTTGCATGACGTTTTGTAGTTCACCGCGCCCTGAGTGAATTCCTCATTTCCCGCGATGAAGATGGCTTTGTAAGTCTTCGGCGAGTTGTCCCATTTAAAGTGCTCGACTGCCTCCTTGATGACCCATCCGCAGAACTCCGACCCGCCGGAATCCCGCTTGTCGATTTTGAAAAGCTTTTCGCTCAGCGAATCGAGATCCTCTGTGAGCGGCGCAAGCTGGCGCACGTAGGAGCCGTCGTCCTGCGCGTCCTTTATGCCGTATTCGTAAAGGCCGACCTGCACGCGCGGCACCTTGCCGTCCTGCTTGGCGGACACGAACTCATTGACGATCTGCCAGATTTGCGTTTTGGCCTGCTGGATGAGGCCCTGCATGCTGCCGGAGTTGTCGAGTAGGATGGCGATTTGAACCACGAGGCGGTCGTCCTTTGCGACATCCTGTGCGTGCGAAAAGGTGAGGCCGGCGAGTGCGAGTGATGCGAATGTGAGTTTCATTTTCATGGGTGCACTATGTCCGAGTAGCGGCGGCGATGTGTTCTGCCGCTGTTTGCGGTTTGTAAAAGAATTGTAGCTTCCCGGGTTTAGCGCGGCTCCAGCGCTTTGAGCACATCACCGTCCGCCAGCCTGGTCTTGGTTACAGCGAAAAGTGCGGGCTGCCATGGATCGAGCAGAACGGAGAACTTCGCAGTCTCGCCGAGATATTTTCCGGTTCGCAGTTCGTAGACGTGGCCTCGCTGTGCAAGCGATGCCTCGAAGGTGATGGGTTTCTCCAGCGCCTCATTTCCGCCGCCCTGCTTGAGATCCTCAGTCATCGTGTAGCTGACATTTCGCTCGAACGCGAGGAGCCGGGTCTCGCCGAGGGCGTAGCGATGCGTCTGCACGCGTGCATCCGCGGGCACTCTCACCGGAGGCGGCGATGGCATTTGATCGGCGAGCCATTTCATCCACTCGGCTGCAGGCTGTGCTGCGAGTTTGATCATGTCGGCATCAATTTCGCTCGAATCGGAACTGCCGGGCTTTCGTGCGCGGACGCGGTTCGGTGCGCCGGGAGGGAAGAAGGAGTCAAACGGGCCTGCTGCGCGCAGTTTGCAATGCCCGTCGAACAGCCCCGGTGTTCCATCCGCGAGCAGCGTGCGTCCGCTTTTCTGCCACGCGAGAATCGCGGCGGATTCCTTGTCGGTCGTCGCCCAGCTCTGCGGCATCACGAGCGCAGAGACGTCCTTCAATTCGCCCCGTTCGATTTGATCGGAACTCAAGAAGCGCGGCGAATAACCGAGGTCCTGAAGCCGCTCCAGCCAGGCGTGCCGCACGCGGGCATGCTTGTTGTGAGTGGCTTCGTAGCTTGAAAAACGGCGCAGCCATGTCGAGCCGTCCACGGTGCTTTCCGTCAACCACGCCGTCTGGATGCTGGCCTGACTGTAGTGGATCGCGATCGGATCCGTCTCGCGTTTGGCGCGCAGAAACAGGCGCGCAAGCGGCGAGGTGAGTTCCTTGTAAACCGGCGTCATCGATTTCGCGCCGGAAGTGAGCGCGTATTCCGGCGATTTCCAATCGATGGCGTCTTCGCTCCACCAGATGATGACGCCCTTGTCGCCGAGCAGGAGCAGATGCCAGAGCTTCCGAAGAGTCCGGTTTGCATCGCTCATTCCCATCGTGCTGAACATTGGCGCGCCCGGCATGAACGAGCCAAATATCTCGCGTGCATCACAAATGTCGTAGGGCTCCACCCAGTCGAGCGCTTGGGAGAGCCTCCAAAGATCGTAGCCACCAAAGGCCGACGGCATTTGCGTGCCTTCAATCCCGACCGGCGTCGCGGGATCAATGGCCCGAGCGGTCTGCCGCAGTTCTTCGAGCACGCCCGCGAGCGAAACATCCATGTAAGTCCGGTGATCGGCCCACGGTGAAAGATTCCACGCGACGGGCTTCTTTCGCGCTTCCGTCGCATCAAACTTCAATTGCTGGACCGCCTGCCAGTCCGGCTTGCCGCGCGGGATGGCGTCGCCACTGGCCATGCGATTCTTGATTTGGTCCGTCATGAACGGTTTCACGTCGTCCCACGTGGCGAACTTCGTGTCCCATTGCGCGTTCAGCGCTTCGAGCGACGGGTAGCGGCTTTGCAACCATTTGCGGAATCCAGCGAGGGCGAGGGGATGGAAATCGTAGTCAAACGGGTTCGCCGAGATGGTCGTCGAGAGTTCATCGCGGATGTCGTAAAGCAACGGCTTGTTTGGGGCATTTTTCTTCACAAGAGATGACATTTGGCCGCGGGCAAACTCGCGCCATTTGGGATCATCCAGACAGTATTCCCGCACAGCGCCGGCTTCGTCGCGTTTGTCCTTCCACGCAGTCACGAACTTGTCCCAATCCTTCACCGAGCTGCTCCATTTCAGGCAAAGTCCGCGATTGACGATGTTCTCGACGTAATACGGCATCCTGGCGTCGAGCAGCGATTGAATCGGACCGTCGCCGTGGACCATCGCGGCCTGCACGCCCATCTCGCGCATTCGCTGCCAGAACAGCGGCAGCCGTTCCTTGTCCTTGTAGGCCGAATCACCGACCCACATGATCACGCGGTATTCGTCGAAAGGGCGCAGTGTGGAAGTCTGCGCGTTTACTGAGTGAATGGTGAGTCCGAGAAGGAGAGTGAGCGCGATACGCATGGCCCGAGGCTAACAGCCGGCCCGCAGGCAGTCGGTAATTATTTTCGCGAATTACCCGACGAGCGGAATCTCGCGCGCGACGAGATTTGAGGGCGCAGTGCCTACGGCGAGCGCCTGATTTCCGGGCGTTGCGTCGAAAGCGAGAACGGTGCTCCCGACTTTCATTTTCACAATGTGCTGCGCTGTGAACGCGTGAATGGCGGATGCTCCAGCCGCCGTAGCAGTTCCCGCGATCGCGATGCTCGCGATTCGCGAGACGATCGTTTCGCTGTCCGATCCCGACGCTTTCACGTTCAACGGATCGCCGAATCCGTCGCCTCCGCCCTTTGCGACGCCGGCGGCGATGCTGGACGCTGTCCAGTTTCCTACGACGGC
>SXWH01000212.1 GCA_005791535.1 Verrucomicrobiaceae bacterium
CACGAAGGTGGAACCCGGCAGTGTTGCGGCTGAGGCTGGCTTGAAGCCGCGCGATTTCATCACGCACGCAAACGGTCAGAAGCTCTACACGCCGTCCGGTATTTCGGACTATCTCGCGGAGCACGCGGTGAGTGAGGTGAAGCTCACGGTGGAGCGGAAATCGGAGAAGGGAATCGAGACGCTCGAACTGCCCTTCAAGCCGAAGCTGCCGAAGATTGGATTCATCGAAACTGACAGCCCGGGAATGCGCGCTGGGCTGAAGGTCAACGATCGCGTTGTCAGCGTGGATGGAAACGCCATGCGTTCAGCCAATGCGCTTTTGAAATACGTGATGAAACGTAAGGGCGAGGTGATGAAGTTTGTCGTGGAGCGCGACGGCAAGTCGCTCCCGGAAATCGCGGTCACCCCGGCGGAAGCAAAGCTTGAGGAGGGCGGCACGCGCCCGCGCATCGGCGTCGCATTTGATGATGACTTCGGCATCACCTATGATCCGCATGGCCGTGGAGCTATAAGCCACCAAGGTCCTTGGGAGCAGGTAAAACAGAGCGCGATGACCATTTTTAACACGCTCGATGCGGTAACGAGCAGCAAAAGCGATATCAGCATCCAGCATCTTGGCGGTCCGGTAATGATGATGCGGATTTACTACCTGTTCTTTGAACAGGAAAATGGCTGGAAATATGCGCTCTGGTTCTCGGTCGTATTGAACGTGAACCTCGCGCTGATGAACCTGCTGCCGATTCCGCCGCTCGATGGCAGTCACATTACGTTTGCCACGATTGCGGCGATCAAGCGCCGTCCCGAAGCAGCGGATGAACTGGCAAACAGCAAGCTGGTGCAGTGGTTCGTGACTGCGGGGACGATGCTTATTCTGGGATTCATGCTCTACGTGACGTTCTTCGATCTGCAGGATGTCTTCGGTGGGCGGAAATCGAACAAGTTCCCGTACGCAGACAAGGCGCAGGCCGAGGCTGTGGCGAATCCGCCGAAATAGCGCACCATGGAATTCTGCCCGTCGCTTTTTCACAGCCAGCGGAGGAAGACGCGCGTTGTTCGCGTGGGAGATGTCGCCATCGGTGGCGATAATCCGGTTCGCATCCAGAGCATGATCACATGCGACACGATGGATACCGCCGCATCCATCCAGCAGACGATCGACCTCGCAAACGTCGGCTGCGAAATCGTCCGCATCACCGCGCCGACCGTGAAGGACGCGGCGAATCTGGAGCACATCGTCGCCGGACTCCGCGCACGCGGATGCGGGGTGCCGATTGTCGCCGATATTCACTTCAAGCCCGAGGCCGCGATGGAGGCGGCGAAGTGGGTGGAGAAAATCCGCGTGAATCCCGGCAACTACGCGGATTCGAAAAAGTTCGCGGTGAAGGAATACACCGACGCCGACTACGCAGCGGAACTGGAGCGCATTCGCGAACGCTTTTCGCCGCTGGTGAAGTTTTGCAAGGAGCATGGCCGCGCCATGCGGATCGGCACGAATCACGGTTCGCTGAGCGACCGCATCATGAACCGTTACGGCGACACGCCGCTCGGCATGGTGGAGAGCGCGCTGGAGTTTGCCCGCATCGCGCGCGACCTTGGATATCACGAGTTCGTCTTCTCGATGAAGTCGAGCAACCCGAAGGTGATGATCCAGGCCTACCGCATGCTCGTCGCGCGGCTCGCTGCGGAGGGGGGGGATTGGAACTACCCGATTCACCTCGGCGTGACCGAGGCCGGCGATGGCGAGGATGGGCGGATCAAGTCCGCCATCGGAATCGGCTCGCTGCTGAACGACGGAATCGGCGACACGATCCGCGTTTCACTCACCGAGGACAGCGTGCACGAAATCCCCGTGGCACGGGCGCTCGCGAAGTCCGTGCGTTACTCCACGGCGGAAGTCGATGCGCCGAAGCCGTTCGATCCATTTTCCTACCGCCGTCGCGAAACCACACCGCTGGTGATTAATGGCGTGAACGTCGGCGGTGAAGCGGTGACAGCCGTGGCGATTCGGAAGGAGAAGTTCGACGCGATCGCGCACAAGCTCGATGCGATGGGCGATTTCAAACCGGATTTCGTTTATGAATCCGCCGGTGTGATTGAGGTGGACCCGCGCGACACTGGTGCGCTCGCTTCGCTGAATGCATCCGAACCGCAGCTCGTGAGCATCCCGGACGGAATCGACCTGCTGCCCGTCGCCGCCTTCCGGCTCCTCGCGGCGCGGCTCGCGGAACGGCATTCGATTTTGCTGAAGGATACGTTCCTTCCGTCCGTGAATCCCGAGCGGCCGTTTCTCGAGACATTGCTCGAAAGCTCCGCCGCAATCGGCTCGCTGCTTTGCGACGGAGTCGGCGATGCGATTCTCATCCAGGGAGAGCACGCGCCGGGACAGTCGCTGCGCCTTGCATTCAACATCCTCCAGGCAGCAGGCGCGCGCATTTTCAAAACCGACTACGTGGCCTGTCCGAGTTGCGGACGGACGCTATTCAATCTTCAGGAAACCACCGCGCGCATCAAAGCCGCGACGCTGCATTTGAAGGGCGTAAAAATCGCCATCATGGGCTGCATCGTGAACGGTCCGGGCGAAATGGCCGATGCGGATTTCGGCTACGTCGGCGGTGCGCCGAACAAGATCAATCTCTACGTCGGGAAGAAGCCGGTGAAGTTCAATATCCCGCAGGATGAAGCCGTGGAGCGGCTGAAGGAGTTGATCAAAGAGCACGGCAAGTGGGTCGAGCCGCCCGTGTAGGCGAATGGCGGCGTTGCAACTGGCGTCGTGGATTACACGCGCCACTCGGCGAGCGCCGCTTCCGGGCTCGGCACGGTGAGTTCGATGGGCGCCGATTCCGGATAGCACTCGCGCTCGATGCCGTTGTGAAAGAGCTTCATCTGAAACTGAATCGTCGCACCCGCCTGTGCGCCGAGCTCCGCAAACGGAATCGCGAATTCGACAATCTCGCCGGTCGCAAAGGTTCCCGCCGGTCTTTGCTGGCCGCGGACATTTAGCGTGAGTGCGCCGTGGAGGCTGTGCGTGAGCGGCGGCGTGAGCGCGAGGACGTCGCCGGGTTGGTGAAACGTCACCGCGAACTTAAATTGTCCCCATCGTTTGAGGTCCACGCGGAGGTAGAGATTATCGGAATCGCAGCCGTATTGCATCGTCTGCACGAAACGGTCGTCGCGGAACATCGCTCCCTGTTCGCTTCCGGCGACGTAGCTTCCCGCGCCCGCCCATTCAAAATACGGTGCAGCGAGACCGTTCACCGCCGGCGTAAGAAGGCGGCGCGGACGCCGATACAGCGGGGGAGTGGTATTGCCGATGACCGGGCGGTCGAGCGCCGCAGGCGGTATGTCGCCGCACAGGGCATACACGTTTTTCAAATGCTGGCGGAACAGATCATCGAACAGAACATCGCATTCGGTGGTGAAATCCGGTCCGTACCACCAGAACCAATCGCTGCCCTCGGCGGCGTAGATCTCGCGGAGCGCGGCTTCGCGCGTTCCGGAGTCGAGCGCGGGCAGTTTCTCTTCGAGATACGTGCGGGTTTGTCCGAGAAGGTCCCATCCGCGGTTCTCCTCCTCGTCGCCAATCCAGATATCGAAGTCGCTGCGAATCCACGATCCGCTGTGCAGCGTCGTGATGGTGCGCTTCGGCGGGCAGCGGTGCAGGTAGTCTTCAACCGTGCAACTGCGGAGCCTCGCATCGTTTTGAAGCCCTCCGTACAGATTCAACAGGAACGCCTCGCCGCCATCGCGGAACTGCTCCCAGCAATTCTCGCCGTCGAGGATGACGGGAATCAGACCGGTGTCCGCGGGCAATTGATCCGCGAGATGGCGGAAGTGCATCAGCAAATGCTCCGCAGCCTGATGCGGCTCATTCCGCCACGCCATGAAGCCGACGAAATCGCTGAGCGGTTTCTCGCGAAAAATCGCATTTACCGCCGAGTCCCCGTGCTCGACCCGCCAGCCTTGGAAGAGTTCGAGATGATCCGAATGGTCGCCGGCACGACGCAGGGAATTGAAGAGGTTCTCTTCGTCGGAGCAGAAGTATTCGATTCCAGCTTCGCGCATCAGCGGGACGAGCTCCGGTGCGATGCTGCCTTCGCTCGGCCACAATCCGCGTGGTGCGCGTCCGAACATCCGCGTGTGTTGCTCCGATGCGAGCCGCAGTTGCGCGAGGGCATCCTGCGGCCAGTGGAAGCGTGATGGACGCGCGCGGCCGGGCATGCAGCGTTCGGCGAACTCCGAGTCGTACACGAGCGGGAGAATCGGATGGAAAAACGGTGTGGTGGTGAGCTCCGCCTGCCCGGATGCCTCGGCGGCTGCGTAGAGCGGCGCGATCTTCGCGAGAATCTCGATGTGGATATCGAGCACACGGTTCTTCTCCTCCTCGGTGAAATCGCGGTCCTTCTTCTTCAGCGCGGCGAGCTCGGGATACATCTGCACGGCGGTGAATCCGCACCACGCGAGATTGTACCACGTTTGAAGATCGCGGAAATCCGCGTCGCTCCAGTGCGGAAGCGATGCGAGCGCCTTGTCGCGGTAGAACGCCGGACCGCGCTTGTTCAGCAGCTCGCAGTATCGCGGATACGGCCGAAGCAGGTTGTCGTGATGGATCTTGAAAAAGTGCTCCAGAATCGCGAGTCGCTCGTTTTGATCCAGCTCCGCAGCCGGCTTGCGCGACCACTCCAGCCACAGGTCGCGAACTTTCCCCTGCACGAGTTCCTCGATTTGCAGCATGAGCACGGGAGTGAGATTGAAGTTCACGTGAACGCCCGGGAACTCGCCCAGAATCGTCACCATATCCAGATACCCCTTCACCGCGTGAAGCCTCACCCAGGGCATCATTGCCAGCCGCGTCGTGGGATTGACGTAATACGGCTGGTGCATGTGCCACACGAATACAACGTTTGCCATACACTCTGGCTACGCGCTGCGTCCCTTGTCGGAAAGCCGGAACTTCGCGTCGCGCAGAAATTCCCTCCTTGCCGCGATTCGGTCGACGGCGGCATGGTCGCGGTGTGCCGTCCCGCCGACTTCAGATTCTCTTTTTCATCGCGTCGTTCCTGACCTTCGCCTGGTTTCATCAAGGCGGCGGCTGGAATCAAAACGCGCGCTTCGCCGAGGTCCGTGCGATTGTGGAAAAGGGCACGTTTGCCGTGGACGACTACCTCGTTTACGTCCGCGACCCGAAGAATCCGGCGAATCCTGTGCTCGTCCGCCCGTCGGTCGTTCGCGGGGAGTTTGTGCTCGATGGAAAGAAGCACCAGCTCACGTGGGGGGACTGGCGGAATATCGGCGCTGCGGAAAAGCCCGACTGGGCGCAACTCACCGTCAATGACACGCGCCCCGACCCCGAGGCCGTGATGTGGCTTGTCGGCGAATCGACCTCCACCGGCGATGTCGGCTACGCGCCGGATGGTCACTTTCACCCGAACAAACCGCCGGGGGCCTCGCTCGGCGGCGTTCCGGTGTACTTTGTCTTGTATCACCTCGAGCGGCTCGCGGGCTTGAATCCCGACAACTGGTGGGTGCTCACGGTGAATGCGTGGCTCGTCTCCGTCTTCACGGTCGGGCTTGTTTCGGCGCTCGGTGTGGTCGTGTTCATCCGGCTCGCGGGCTCGATGTTCCCGCAGAATCCCGGTGCCGTGCTTGCCGCAGCCGCGGTGCTCGCGCTCGGGTCTACATTCACGCCGTTTGCCACGTTGTTCTTTGATCACAATTTGAGCGCCGTCCTACTGCTCACGGCATTTTCTGCGGCGCGGTCCGGACGGTCTTTTTCCTCGGGCCTGTGGAGCGGAATCGCTGCGGTGACAAACTACCTCACTGCGATTCCCGGCGCGATGTTCGGCACCTACGTCCTGCTCCGCGGCGGGCGTCCCGACTTGCGTGGCGCGGTGCGTTTCACGCTCGGCGTGCTCCCGTCGCTCGTCGCGCTGCTCACGTACAATACGTTCGCGCTCGGCTCGCCGTTTACGCTCAACACCAGCTTCCAAAATCCCGCATTCAAGGAAGTCGCTCCGGCATTTCTCGGCATGTTTACCGCGCCGTCGTGGTTCTCGGCGGTCGTTATCACCGTGACGCCGTGGCGCGGACTTTTCTGGCTGACGCCCGCTTTCCTGCTCTCGCTCGTCGTGCTTTTTGCGTGGTGGCGAAAGCGTGAATTCCGCGCGGAGCGGTGGATTATCGCCGGAATCTTCCTGTTCTTCTTCGGCATCAACACGTGCTTCAACGGCTTTCACGGCGGCTTTGCAGCCGGACCGCGCTACCTCATCCCCGTCATCCCGTTTCTCTGCATCCCGCTCGTCGTCGCCTTCGCAAAATGGCGCGTGATTGCCTGCGTGCTCGGACTCATCAGCATTTTCCAAAACACTCTCCTCACCATCACCGACGCCCTCAACCCGCTTGCCGTGGGCGACCACGTGTGGGTGAACCATCCTACGGAGTATCAGGACAAACTCTACGGCGGCTATAACCTCGTCACCCACTACGCCCTCCCGCTTTTCGCCGAGGGGCGCGCGTGGCCGATCGTGAAGCGCAAATTCGAGCAACACATTCAGGGCGTCGCCGCGAAGCTCGAAAAGGAAATCCCCGATCCCGCTGCCCGCGCCGCGCGCCTCGCCGAACTCCGCGCCGAAGCGTGGGCCAAGGTCCAGCGCGCCGAGCCGTATCCGCTTTGGATTGCAGCCATCACCGGTCCTGTTTCCGTGAATGTCCAGGGCATCTACGAGGGCGCGTATTTCCGTCTCTACGAAGCCCACACGCCGCAGACCGAGTGGGCCGCATTCAACGTCGGCGAATTCATCTTCCCGAGAAGCCAGTGGAGCGTCGCGCCCCTCCTCGTTGCATGGCTCGCCGTCGCCGCACTCTGCATCCGCTGGCGCAGCACACCGGCGGCATGATAACAGCCTCGTCCCTTTTCACCCGCAGCGCCGCGCGCTATTCTCGGCCGAAAATGCACCGGCTCCTCGCTCTCGTCATCGCCATCACCGCCTGCGGATGCAGTTGGTTTCGCAGCGCTCCGCCGAAACCCACCATCATCAAAATGCCCCGCACCCAGGTCGTCGAACAGGTCCCCAAGCTCGTCGGCACCGTCACCATCGTGAACACCGACGACCGCTTCGTCATCGTGGAGGGAAATCAAAGCGCCCCGCTCAATCCCGGCACCGCGCTCAAGTGCATTCGCGATGGCATCGAGACCGGCATCATCGCCATCGGGAAGGAACGCCGCGGCCCAAACGTCACGGCCGACATCGTGAAAGGCGACCCGCAGAAGGGCGACCAGGTTTTCGAGTAACTCTGCGGTCCGACGACGATGGTGAACGCGTCGTAATGGCGTGCTCGCTTCGCAAGCTTGTTTGCCGGCGCGCGGTGTGTTTTCTCGCGCGTGATGAAACGCACACTCGTCCTCGCAGCTACCATCCTCGCCATCGCCAACCTTGCACCCGCCCAGGAGCAAAAACCCGCGCCCGCCGCGGCACCGCAGTTCAAGACCCTCGTCCCCGCCATCGAGCTGAACGACGGCGATTCCTTCGTCTTCCTCGGCGACTCCATCACGCACCAGTGCCTCTACACGCAGTATGTGGAGGACTACTTCTACACCCGCTTTCCCACGAAGCGCATCCACTTCCACAACGCCGGCGTCGGCGGTGACCGCGCTGCCGATGCACTCGCGCGGTTCGACGATGACGTCGCCGCGTTCAAGCCCAAATACGTCAGCATCCTCCTCGGCATGAACGACGGCACCTACCGCGATTTCGACAAGGCCGTCTTCGACACCTACACCACCGGCATGACGACCGTGCTCGACCGCATCGCCGCCATCGGTGCCACCGCCATTCCCATGACGCCCACCATGCACGACGCCCGCGCCCAGCGGCTCCGCGGCAAAGTCCAGGAACCGCGCGACACCTTCTACAACGGCGTCCTCGCCCTCTACGGCCGCTGGCTCCAGGAGCAGGCCGAAGTCCGCGGCCTCGGCTTCGTGGACATGTTCGGCCCGCTGAACGACCTCACCCTCCAGCGCCGCAAGACCGACGCAAACTGGACCATGATCCAGGACGGCATCCACCCCGGCCCCGTCGGCCAGACCGTCATGGCCGTCGCCATCATCGAAGACATGGTGAAAAAATCGCCCGTCTCCGCCATCATCGTGCAGGCCGGTTCCGACAAACCCGCCCCGCGCGCTGTAAATGGAAAGCTCACCGACTTCACCCGCACCGACACCGGCGTCGCCTTCACCTTCCTCGCAAACGCACTCCCGTGGGTCCTCCCGCCCGATACCGCCGAAGGCGCGGAGCTCACCAAACTCGGCCACCGCTACAGCAACGAAAAACTCACCGTCCGCGGACTCGCCGCAGGAAAATACACCCTCAAAATCGACGGCACCGAAGTCGGCCAGTGGACCGACGCCCAGCTCGGCGGCGGCATCGAACTCCAGGCCGTGGACAAGACGCCCCAATACCAGCAGGCCCTCAAAGTCGCCATGCTCAACAAGGAGCGGAACGAAAAAACCTACCAGCACATCCGCAATAATTTCGCGCAGCTCAAAATGAAACGCCGCGACCTCAAAAAAGCCGAGGACGCCAAAGCCGCCGACCTCGATGCCAAACG
>SXWH01000213.1 GCA_005791535.1 Verrucomicrobiaceae bacterium
AAAACGACGCCGAATTTCTTGGCGAACTCGACGGAGCGCGACTGCATTACTTTGCTGCCGCTGCTCGCCATCTCAAGCATCTCGTCGAAGCTGATTTCATCGAGCTTCTTCGCCGTGGGCACGACGCGCGGGTCGCACGTATAGACGCCGTCCACGTCGGTATAAATCTGGCAGACATCGGCCTTGATCGCCGCCGCGATGGCGATGGCGGTGAGGTCGCTGCCGCCGCGGCCGAGTGTGGTGATGCGGTGATCCTTCGTCTGGCCCTGAAAACCGGCGACGATGCAGATGTAGCCTTCGTCGAGATACTGCTTGAGCTGCTTCGGAGTGAGGTCGGAGATTTTGGCCCTCGTGTGGACGCCGTCCGTGACGATTCCGGCCTGCGCGCCGGTGAGGGAGATGGCTTTATTGCCCATCGCATTAATCGCCATGGCCGTGAGCGCGATGGTCGTCTGCTCGCCGGTCGCGAGGAGGACGTCCATCTCGCGCTCCTCGGGCGTCGGCGAGACTTCGCGGGCGAGCTTGATGAGCGAATCGGTGACGCCGCTCATGGCGCTGACGACGGCGACAACGCCGTGGCCCTGCTCCTGGGTCTCGATGACGCGACGCGCCACGTTCTTAATCCGCTCGGGATTACCGACACTGGTGCCGCCGTATTTTTGGACGATCAAACTCATTGGAAAAATGGGCGCGGAGACTTGCGCGACAGAAGCCGCGTGTCAAATGCGGGATGCGGGAAAAAACGGCGTCTACCGCCTGTGCCCGTCGTCCAGCCGAAGAAGCACGTTCTTAATATCCGGAAACTCCAATCGCCCAAAAGACCAACTCCCGCCTTCGTGGCGGACGTTGATAAAGGAATAGCCATCGCCGGGGAGTCTGATGGCGACTTTTCCATCATCGCCGGTGCTCCCACGGAAAGTCGGGCCTGAATTGTAAGCAACCGCGACGTTTGCGCGCCCGACCGGCGTTCCGTCCTGCGAGACGACCGAGACCGTGAGTGTGAGTTCTTTCGTGGAGGACTCTGTAGAACTCGCAGGCGCAGGTCGCGGAGCGATGGTTTGGTGAATATCATCCTCCGAGTCATACTCGCCATCGGCACCCGCACTCCGAACGACCGCCGCGCCATCGCGCAACTCGTAACGAATCGCCCTCCGCCATGCGTCGATGGTCGGCGGGTCGGCGGGCGAGTACTCCTTGATGGGGCCGCCCCCAGCGGGCGCTCCGAGAAGGACTCGCAAGCCCTCGTGCGCTGTCGGCAGCCTTCCATTCTCCGCTTCGAAAGCCCACAAACCGGCACTCAATAGCTCGACTCTGGTTTTCGTTTGCGCAGCGGCATTTATCGCAAAAGCAGCACGCCGCTTGAATTCAAACACGCAAACCGCTCCGATAAAGAACGCGAAGATGACGAAGAAAATCAGATTTCGTTTCATTTGGCCGCCGAATCAAAAGGATACGTCCGCGCAAGAGATATCCAGAACGACAAACGTGCAAGCGGCTTGTGATTCAAACGTCCGCTCGCATAGCGTCGGCCCGTGAATTTGGAAACGCCACTCGTCGCGCTCGATTTCCTGCCGCAGGTGCGGGCCAGGCAGCTTTCCCGTTTCGGGTTGCCAACGGTGGGCGATTTGCTGCTGCATTTTCCGAGGCGCTACGAAGACCGGCGGCAGTTCGACGAGTTCCCCACGGACACCACGGAGGGCGCGGTCTGCGTGTGCGGCATAGTCGCCCGCTCGCAGTTGCGCCGCATCCGTGGCTCGCAGCGGATGTTTGACGTCATCCTCGAAGACGGACGCGGCACTGCCATCGGCGGGCGGCTGATGCTGCGCTGGTTCAATTCACCGTGGGTGGAAAAGATGTTCGCGCACGGCCAGCGGGTGGTTGTTTACGGCAAGCCGAAACGCAGCGGAACGAACATGGTGATTTCGCATCCGGACTTCGAAGTCGTGGAAAACGATGCCGACGAAAGCATCCACCTCAAACGCATCGCGCCCATCCACGGAGCGACCGAGGGAATCACGCCGCGGCTCATCCGGTGGATTATCTGGAAAGTGCTGGAGCGGCTTACCGATGCGGACATTCCCACGCTGCTGCCTGCAAAGCTGGACCCCACGCCGCGCGCTTGGGCACTGCGGCAGATGCATTTTCCGGAAAGCTTCGAGGCGCTGGAGAAAGCCCGGCGTCATCTCGTGCTGGAGGAGTTCTTCCGCATGCAACTCGCCGTTGCATCGAGTCGAGCAGAACATCAGCGCGAGCCGGGCGCGGCGCATTGCGGCAGCGGCGAGCTGATGCGCAGGCTGCACGAATCGCTCCCCTTCCCGCTTACCGGCGCGCAGCAGCGGGCCATCGGGGAAATCCGCCGCGACCTAGCTTCGCCGCATCCGATGAACCGGCTTCTCCACGGCGACGTCGGCGCCGGCAAAACGCTCGTGGCGATGAGCGCGATGCTGCTTTGCGTGGAAGCCGGTTTTCAGGCGGCGCTGATGGCTCCCACGCAGATTCTCGCCGAGCAGCATTACCTAAACTTCAAACGCCTGCTGGACCCGCTCGGCATCCGCGTCGCGCTACGCACCGGCTCGCGACGCGAAGGGCAGGAAGCGCTCGACGGCTCGCTTTTCGGACCGGACGACGCGCCGCAGATTCTCATCGGCACGCATGCGCTGCTCTACGAGGGCGCTGGTTTTACAAAGCTGGGACTCGCCGTAATTGATGAGCAGCACAAGTTCGGCGTGATGCAGCGCGCAAAGCTCCGCGAGCAGGCGGGTGAAATCGCTCCGGATGTGCTCGTGATGACTGCGACGCCCATTCCGCGCACACTCACGATGACGCTTTACGGGGACCTCGACGTTTCGATTCTCGACGAGTTGCCCGCAGGCCGCGGCAAGATCATTACCGGCATCCGCCCGCCATCGAAGCTGCCTGATGCTGCGAAATTCATCCGCTCCGAACTCGAAGCAGGCCGGCAATGCTACATCGTCTATCCGCTCGTGGAGGAAAGCGAGAAGCTCGAAGCCAAGGCCGCGAGTGCCGAGTTCGCGAAGTGGAGCGAGATGCTGGCACCGATGCGCTGCGAGCTGCTTCACGGCCGCGTGCCGCCGGAGGAAAAGGAGGCTATCATGGACCGCTTCCGCCGCGGCGAATCCAAGGCACTCATCGCGACGACCGTGATCGAAGTCGGTGTGGACGTGCCGAACGCGACCGTGATGCTCATCGAAAACGCCGAGCGCTTTGGCCTCGCACAACTCCACCAACTCCGTGGTCGCATCGGACGCGGCGGGCACAAGAGCTACTGCGTCCTCATCACCAGCGCGGAGGACGCTGAGTCCGTCGCAAAACTCCAGGTGCTCGTGGATACGATCGACGGCTTTCGCGTCGCCGAGGAAGACCTCAAGCAACGCGGCTGGGGCAACCTCCTCGGCACCGAGCAAGCAGGAAAGAGCGGCTTCCGCCTCGGCGATCCCGTCGCGCAACTCGACCTCATGCAGCTCGCGCGAAATCATGCGTTCCTCGTCTTCGAACACGACCCTGCGTTGGAGCGTCCCGAAAACGCCGGCGCGCGCCAACTGCTCGCCGCAGCGAGGAACTCCGCGTTTGCGCAGGTGAGTTGATCCTCATTCTACACATATACACCGCTTCCATGTCCGCCGTTCTACTCCGATTCGCAGCGCTCTCGTTGATTCTCGCGTTCACAAATCTGGCTGCCGCGGAGAAACCCAACGTCCTGCTGATCTGTGTGGATGATTTGAAACCCGCGCTGGGATGCTACGGCGACAAGCTCGCGAAATCGCCGAACATCGACCGCCTCGCGGCGCGTGGAATGCGGTTCGACCTCGCTTATTGCAATCAGGCGGTCTGCGCACCTTCGCGCAACAGCCTTCTGACAGGCTCGCGCTCGACCTCGCTCGGAATCTACGGACTTTCGCAAAACTTCCGCGAACGCGCTCCGGATGCGGTGACGATGACGCAACACTTCATGAAGCACGGCTACCGTGCGGAGGCGGTCGGAAAGATTCTCCACTCCGGCCATGGCAATCACGACGATGAAGCTTCGTGGAGCGTCCCGACTGTGAAGGAGAAGGTGGTGGAATATCTAGACCCGAAGAACTCGGCAAACGGCCAACTCACGCGCGAGGAAGCCTATTTCACCAATCAAAAGCTCGACGAGATCCGCGAGCTTCCACGCGGCGCAGCGATCGAGATTTCCGATGTTCCCGACAATGCCTACGCCGATGGCCGCATCGCAGACACCGGCATCGTCCGTCTTCGCGACGCAAAGAAGCGCGGGACTCCATTTTTTCTCGCGCTCGGATTCGTGAAGCCGCATCTCCCGCTCACGGCACCGAAGAAGTATTTCGACCTGCACGACCCGCAGAAGTTCCCGCTCGCACCGTTCCAGAATCCACCCGAAGGCGCTCCAAAGTATGCGGGAAAATCCGGCGGCGAGATCGTGAATTACGATCCTCTCAGCGTCGCGAACCTGCGCGAGGAGGCGCGCCAGCGCGAACTCATTCACGCCTACTATGCGTGCGTGAGTTTCGTGGACGCACAGCTCGGTCGCGTGCTCGATGAACTCGACCGGCTTGGACTCACTCAGAATACAATCGTCGTTCTCTGGGGTGACCACGGCTGGCACCTAGGCGACCACGGAATCTGGACAAAGCACACAAATTACGAGCAGGCGAACCGGATCCCGCTCATCATCGCCGCACCCGGCGTCGGCAAGGCCGGAGCCACGCGGCAGCCTGCGGAGACCGTGGATATTTTTCCCACGCTCGCAGAACTCGCAGGACTTCCCGCGCCGCTCGGCCCACAGAAAATTGACGGCCTCAGCCTTGCCCCAGTTCTCCGCGATCCGGAAAAACTCATTCGCGACCATGCGACACACTGCTATCCGCGTGGCGAACGCATCGGACGCGCGATTCGCACCGCACGATACCGGCTCGTGGAATGGAAAGTTCCCGGTGCAGCGCCCGAGACTGCGGATCTCGAACTCTACGACTACGAAACGGACCCGCTGGAAACAAAGAACCTCGCGACGTCGCAGCCAGCAGTCGTCGCGGAGTTGCGCATCATTCTTGCGCGACAGCCGGAGGCGAGGAAGTAGCCAGTAGCCAGTAGTCATAACGCACGCGACGGGCGACCGCCCACTGCCCACTGCCCACTGCCAACTGCCAACTGCCTACTATCGCGAGACGCACGCCGTCCCGCAGCCGCTTCCACAGCATTTCGGCTTCAGCGCTTGTGCGGACGGTGTCACGGCGAGACCGCCTTTCGACGTGCAACGCAGCTCGGATGGCATCGCGAGACCGACGGCGTACACGGCGTCGATGGTTTCATCGAGCGGGATGTAGTTTGTGTAACCACCAAGAATGAGGTCGGCGTTGACGAATGCATTTGCAGCCGCGGCGCCGTTGCGCGTGTGGCAGGGAATCTCGACCATTCCGTGCAACAGATCGCACACCGTTCCCATCGTGTTCTGAAAACCAATCGCCGCTGCGTCGCATGCCTGTTTCGCGGTCCCGTCGACTGCATCCACCACAGCCGCCGCGGCCATTGCGCCGGATGCTCCGATTTCCACCTGGCAGCCCGCGACCTCCGCGGCGAAGGTGCCGCGGATTGCGAGAATCATCCCCACCGCGCCGGCTGCGAGCAACGCCTCGGCGATTTGCCTGCGCGAGAGTGAACGCTCCTCGGCGAGCGTCACCATCGTGCCGGGAATCACTCCCGCCGAACCACCGGTCGGCGCAGCGCAGACGACGCCCATCGCACCGTCCACATGCATCACCGCGAGCGCACGAGCAGCAGCGCGGGTGTGGAGGCTGCGCACTGAAAGGCGTCCTTCCGCTTCCGCCTGAAAAATGGAGCCTGCGCAGCTAGGCAGGAGTTGCAGACCGGTGAACGCCGGGTCCAACCCGCGCTCCACGGAGCGGACCATCACGTCGTAGCGGCGCAGCATTTCCTCGATCACGTCGTCCTCGCTCATGCCGAGCAACTGCGCCTCGTGCGCGAGTGCGATTTTGCCAAGCGACCAATTGCGTTCCGCCGCGATGCGTAGAATATCCGCCGAACTGGAGAAAAGCGGCCGGCCCTTCTGTACGAAATAAACGGGCTTCGATTCCCACACCAGAGGTCCGCCGGCGAGCGTGTACAAACGGGCGAGCACGCTTTGGGAAATCCCGTGCTTGCGACGCACTGTGATTCGCGCGACACCACCCACCGACTGCACCGCCGGGGCTTCCAGCAGCCCGCCGTCTTCACCGAGCAAGGCAACCGCAGCCGCAGTTTGCGAAGCAGGGACTTCGACAAGCGATTCCCATGAGGTGCCATTAAATAGAACAGGCCGACCATCAATGCTCGTGATCTCCACCTCGCCGCCGCCAATCGAGCGCGCGACGATGTGCACACGACGACCATCCTGCGCCGTGAGATCGAGGTCCGTCGTATTCGGGTGATCCGCGCCTGGCAACTTGCGCACTTCGTACCGCAAATCCATGCCTGCTCCGGGCGCATCGGTCAGCGCGGTGAAGAATGCCTCATCCGTCAGCGGACGATCCATCATCCCCATCGCAAATCCACGGTCGGCGCCCTGCGGCTCGTAGGTTGCGGCATAGGATCCGTCGGGATCAAACGCCAGCACTGCTTTCTTCGGAGTGCCACCGACCATCGAACGCACCATCGAGCCAATGTGAAACGCGCCGGCGGTGTGGGAACTGGAAGGCCCGCGCATGACGGGACCGAGGACGTGGTTGAAAATGCTGACAGTCTTCATGATTACCGTGCGAGTCTCCGCGATTCCCCACCGAGCAACAACTCCGCATATGGGCAAATCCAGCCCCTGCATGGGGGAAGCAGAGATTTGCTGCTAGGGCTCCGCGAGCCGACTGGCTGCATCCGTATCACGCCCTAGATATCGCGCACCAATCAGCCAAAGCACACTCGCGAGTACCATCATGAGCGAGACGAGAAAAAACGCCGTTTCCCAGTTTGTGTGTCGTTTTACGTATCCGACGAGCGGCGGCGAAATTGCATCACCGAGCGCGTGGATGAAGAAGATATTCAAAGCAAATGCGGAAGCGCGCATCCGCGAGCCCGTCACATTCGCGAGCGCCGTGTTGGCCGGGCCGGTGTTGAAAAACAGGAAGAACACCGCCCCAAAAACCGCGAACCAAGCGTACGGGAATGGAAGGTAAATCATCAAGATGGTGCACGGGAAAGCGAGCGCGATAGCCACGCCGGAGATGATGAAATACGACCCCGACCACCGCTTCCGCAGTTTATCCCCCAGCCATCCACCGGCGAACGTGGATAAAATGCCGGCCACCACCACGATCACTCCGAACGTCGTATTAACGTCGTTCAGGAGCGAATTTTGCGACTGCCCGGGGTCAAGCTTGCTCACTCGTTCGAGCATATATTTTGGAATCCAAAACGAGATGCCACCGATCGCAAACGTCATTGCCGTCATCGCTGCTGTGTTCAGCGTGTAGGACGGAATCCGCAGGATTGCTTTCGCATCAGCAAGGATTGAAGGACGTTTTGCATCCACCGGCTGCGGCGGACGCGGGTCCTTCATTCGGAAACAAATCGCGGACAGAATCAGGCCGGGAATCACCGCGAAGTAGAACGCATGCCGCCATCCCCACATATCGTTGATTTTCCCGCCAATCACGTAACCGAGCGCGCTGCCTACCGGGATTGCCAGGTAGAACAGCGCCATGACCCGGCCGCGCTTCTCGATCGGGTAATAATCGGCGATCAGCGCCGGAGCCGCCGGACCGTATCCAGCTTCACCAAAACCCACCGCGATACGCGACAGCACGAGCGCCATGTAGCCGGCTGCCAGACCCGTCCAACCACTCGCCAGGCTCCACACAAGCACGCTGGCAGCGATGATTGTCCATCGTGAAACTCGCTCCGAAAGCCGCCCGAGAATGGGCGCCCCGATCATGTAAGCGTAGAGGAACGCCGAAGCGAGAAGGCCGGTTTTGCCCTCATCCAACCCGAACTCCTTGCTCAGCGGCGGCTCCACGGCAGCGAGCAACTGGCGATCGATGTAGTTCAAAAGATTCATCGCCAGCAGAAGGCCCAGCGCGAGCCCCGCACCACGCGTATTGCCCCCGGCAGCCGGTGCCTTTTCCTGTGATTCCGCCATTTGCTGGAAAGGGTGGAGCGGAGCGGGCGGCAAAGGTCAAAACTTCAATTTCGAGACTCGTATCGGGCACCGGCGACGGATTTTGCTTTCTTCGTTAACATAATGGCCCGCTGAATGCTATCTCATGCCCGCATACAATTTTAATGAACGACAGCCCGGCCAATTTTTTACTCCTTGAGGACATAGCCACCGTCCAGTTTTTCGTGCGTAATGCCCTGTCGTCGCTGCCAAAGCCATACAACCTTCTGACGGCGGGCTCCCTTGCGGAGGCCCGCAAACTCGTGGAGGAGAAATCAATCGACCTTTTCATCGTCGATATCGGACTGCCCGATGGCGATGGTATCGATTTTCTTTGCGAGATGGCCATCACACAGCCGCAGGCGACCGCAATCATCGTTACGGCAAGTCCGACCGAGGATAACCGGGCCCGCGCCGAGCAACTCGGAATCGTGCAGTTACTATCAAAGCCGATCAATCGAGAGAAACTCGTCGACGCGGTTTCGAAACTCCTCGGATGGACCTCCGCCACTGCGAACCCGACCGCTCCCGCATTCCGCGCCACGCTCAGCGGCCTTACGCCTATCGACATCGTCCAACTCAAGTGCATGAGCGCCTCCACCGGCATTCTGGAGTTCACGAATTCGGCGGGTGTCGGGCGCGTGTACTTCGACAGGGGCAATGTAATTCATGCGACTGTCCGGACACTTTCCGGCGGAAGCGCGATCGGGATCAATGCGTTCGAAACCATCGTTGGATGGAAAAGCGGCAAAGTCTCCGACGTTCAGGACACCAACCCGTGCCCGCAAACCATCCGGACCGGCTGGCAGTCGCTCCTGCTCGAAGTGGCCCAGCGCCAGGACGAGCACGCGGCCTGAGCAATCCTAGCCGACCGTCCATCCCTCGCCGGCACGCAGCACGCGGAAGGTGACTCCGAGGGATTTGCATGCAGGGATGAATTCCTCGGCGGGATCCGCGGTGTTGAATTCGAACATCTCAAAGTGATGAGGCACAGCCCATCGTGCACCAATCTCCGAGGCGAGAGCGGCGGCTTCCGTTCCATTCAGATTTCCCGCCACCCGGCGCTCGGGGCGGTTTCCGTTGATTGGAAGAAATGCCACATCCACGGCGTATTCCGAGAGTGTCTCCGCGAGTCCGGGGTAAAGGAGCGTGTCTCCGCTATGATAAAGCGTCCACGGGCCGCGGCGGATGATATAGCCGAGAAACTGGTGCCGCCCAGCCTCATCGGTCTGGCGCTCGTTGTGCGCGGATGCGATTCCAGTAATCTGCCAGCCCGCCACCACAACGGTGCGCGCGTCGTCGAGACCAATCGGCCAGGCCGGCTCGCACCCTAGCCTCGCAGCGACAAAATCGCGGTTGGCCTCGGGAATTACAAACTGCACACCGGAATTAGCTTCGAAAAGCGGGAGCAGTGTGGCGGCATCAAGATGATCGGTGTGATTGTGCGAACTCGTCACCACATCGATTCCGCGCAACGCGCCGGGCAGAACCACCCGCTCGGTCATCCGCGTGTGCGGCTTGTCGGTGGCCGCGTATTTTTCGGTCAGCGAATCGGAGAGATACGGGTCGAGCAGCAGCAGCGAACCAGCGTGGCGCAAAAGAAATCCGCTTTGACCGAGCCACCAGATGCGCAGTTCGTCAGCCGAAGCCGCCGGTCGGGCGATATCTGCCAGTAGCGCGCCGTCCTTCTGAAATGCAGGAATCACCGAATAAGCCCGAAGTGCGAGCCGCCAGTCCGGAGAAACGGCCAGTAAACGAGGAACCCGGACCCGCACATATTGCTCTCGGGAACTGGTCCAAAGTAGCGACCATCTTTGCTGAAGTAGCTGTTGTCTCCAAGCGGGAAGTACGAGCGCTGCGGGACTACGAACTTCTGCCGCGGGTCAGCCATGTTGTAGGGCTGGAAATCGGCCGGCCCCACACTGTAGCCCATGTATCCACCGCCGACCGGATTCGTCCGCGTTCCCTCGGCAACCCTCTTGAATCCGGGTTCCTCGCCGGGAGCTCCATTGACGTAGAGGTGCGGAGGCGCAATCGAGAGTTCGTCACCGGGCACACCGGCGAGTCGCTTGATGTAGAATTGGGAAGGCTGTCTCGGTGGCGGACCGGGATTGCCCAGACCGGCGATATTCTGCGTCAAAAACACGATCACTTCACCGCGCGTCGGCTTTCGGAAATGATAGATGAACTTGTTCACGAACACGTGGTCACCCGTGTCGGTGTAGCCACGAATAATCGGCTCACCTTTGGACACGCGCATGGTGCGAATGAGGTTCTGCTTCACCGGGTCCACGTGCTCGTTCACAAAATACTCGTTGCCCTTGTCGGTCTTGATTCGGGTGTAGGTGAAAAAGTTCCGCGGAAACGGCCTGTTTGCGTTGTCGACATCGATGATCTGCTCGTCATCCTTGGCAATGACCTCGTGCCACGAGCGTCCATGCGTCGCAAACTGCAGCACCCGCATCGCGATGTTCGGAATCGAATCCGTCTGCGCTCCGGTAATTCCCTTCAGCGTCGGGGACATCGACGAAGTCGGAATCGTAAACGGCTGCACGATGTAAGTCCGGATGCCCAGCGCCACGATGATGGCCACAAGCACGACCTCCACGTTCTCCGAAATCCATGCGTTTGGCCCCATCGGGCAGTGAACCTTGCAAAACTCCTCGATGGCCTTTTCGCACGCATCCACGCCGGTCTTGTTCTTCTTCCTCACCTCGTCCTTCAGCGAGGCGATCAAACGCTCCATTTCAGAAGTCGCCTCGGCGGACCAAAGGTCGCGGTTGTAGGCGAGTTTCTTCTCGGCCGCCTTCACGTAGAGACGACCCTGCTTGATGAATTTAGGTGTGAGAAAAAACATGCGGCGCGTGAGTTAAACGGTGGCGCGCCGCATGGCAATGCCTTCTATGACCCGCTCAACGGCAGTGCCGGACGTGGTGATGCCGCACGTAAGTGTAGCCGAAACCGAAGCCGACGGGCTCATACCACGGAAACGGGTCCACATAGATCGCCCGCGGCACGGAACGCCAGTATACGTATCGGTCGGAGGCCCGCATCAGCGCTTCGCGAACCCGCTCCGGGACATTCGCGGCGCGGAGTCGCTCCATATCCTCCTTCCGCACTTCGTAATCTATGCCGATGGAGTCGAGGTGCCGGATGGCCACGCTTTCCGGGATGCCGCGCTTTTTCAGATCGATCAGGTCGCTCGGAGTCAGCGGCGTGTTTTTAGAAAGATGCGCAACCGTCTCGGGATGAACACCCGCGGCGCGAATGGTGGCGAGTTGCTGCCTCGGATGGATGGAGCAGCCCGCGAGCGATGCGACTGCGACTGCGGCGAAAAGTGCGGTTTTCATGCGGCCGAAAGGTGCCACGCGAAACGCCGATTCGCAAGCGATGCGAGGCTCGAAATTCACACAATCTTCGCTTTTGGCGCGGCTCCAGCTTGCGCAATGGACCTCAATGCGCGACTTTCACGATTCGCTGCCTCTGCAGCGCAGCCAACCAACAATGCAGTTACCGTATCAAGTCACGACGTTTGAAAACGGCGTGCGCCTAGCGACCGTCGAAATGCCCCACATGCGCAGCGTGAGCGCAGGATGGTGGGTGGGCGTCGGCGGCCGGCACGAGCGCGAGCGGGAAAGCGGCATCTCCCATTTCGTCGAGCATCTGCTCTTTAAAGGCACGAAACGCCGGAACCCGCGGCAAATCACGGCTGATGTCGAGGGCGTCGGGGGATATCTCAATGCTTTCACGACCGAAGACCACACGTGCTACTACGCCAAGGCTGCAGCGCGGCACTTCGGCAGGCTTTGCGACGTGCTCGGCGACATGCTGCTGGACTCGACTTTTCCCGCCGCGGAAATCGAGCGCGAACGGGAAGTCATCCGCGAAGAAATCCACATGTACCGGGACCAGCCGGCGCAGCACGTTCACGAACTTCTCACCGCGACGCTGTGGCCGAAGCACCCGCTGGGGCGGCCGCTCACCGGTTCCGCAGAATCCGTCTCCAGCATAACGCGCAACGACATCCTCGCATTCCGCGAGCGCACGTATAACGGCGCGAACACCGTGCTCACCGTCGCAGGACCGATCAAACACGCGGAAGCCGTGGAGCGATTCGGCCCGTGGGCACGGCGCGTCCCGCGCGGCAGGCGTCCGCGCTTTGAACGCTCACCCGCTTTGCCCTCGCGACCGGCGGTTTCGCTTCACACGCATGATACGGAACAGACGCACCTCGCGATGGGCTTCCACACTTGGGGACGCTCGGACGAGCGCCGCTACGCGCTCAAGCTGCTCAGCGTCATCCTCGGCGAAAACATGAGCTCGCGGCTTTTTCAGAAACTGCGCGAGCGCCACGGCTATTGCTACAGCATCAGTTGCGGGATGGTGACGCTCGAAGACACCGGAGCATTGCAAATCAGCGCAGGACTTGACCCCGCGAAACTCGAACCCGCGATCCGGTGCATTGTGAAAGAAATCGCAGCCCTCGCCGAGCGCGGCCCGACGCGCAAGGAACTGCAGATGGCGCAGGACTACACGATCGGCCAGACGCTCATGGGTCTCGAGAGCACCACGAACCAGATCATGTGGATGGGCGAGAGCCTGCTCTCCTACAAGAACGTCCTCCGGCCGGATGACGTGGAACACAAAATCCACGCCGTCCAGCCGCGCGACATCCGCAACGTCGCGGCCGAGTGCCGCAAACGTGCGCGCATCGGCGTCGCAGTGGTCGGCAAAGTGACGGACGCCGCGCCCATCACCGGCTGGCTCTAGTCACGCCGCGCGAAATTCCCGCAAACACCCCGCTTGATGCGCGCGGGTAAATTGCACACATTCCGGCGCATGAAACGACTCGCGCTCATCTCCGCACTCCTGCTCGGCCTTTTCGCATCCGCTCCGGCGGCCATCAAACGCGACCCGGCCGATGTCTTGAAGGAAAGCCAGGAGGCATTTGAAAAGCGGGACTTCGACCGCGCGATCAAGCTCCTCACGCAGGCCATCGACGCAAATCCCAAACTCGCTCCCGCCATCGTACTCCGTGGCTTTGCCTACGCGGCAAAAGAGGAATACGAAAAGGCCGTCGCCGACTACACCGAGGCCCTCAAACTCCAGCCCGGCGACGTCCGCCCGCTCAATTTCCGCGCTGCCACCTATCAGGCGATGAAGGCTTGGGACAAAGCCATCGCCGACTACACCGACCTAATCAAACGCTCGCCCGACGACATCGAACCGCTTTGCAACCGCGGCATCTGCCACGCGCAGGCGGGCGATGACAAAAAGGCGTTCGAAGACTTCAACAAAGCCGTCGAAGTCGCTCCGAAAAACCCCATTCCCCGGCAACTCCGCGGTTCCGCACATGCCGACGCCGGGCGCGTCACCGAGGCGCTTGCCGATTTCAAGGAAGCCATCGAGCTCGATCCGAACAACCCGCAGTCCTACCTCTACCGCGCCCGTGTTTACCTCGTGGAGAACCAGGCCGAGGACGCGCTGCTCGACTTCGAGGAAGCCCTCCGCCGTGCCCCGGAACTCACCGGCGCGGCAAACGACTACGCATGGACTCTCGCGACCAATCCCAACGACAAAATCCGCGACGGTCGCAAGGCCATCAAATACGCGAAGGATGCCTGCCATGCCTCCGACTACAAACACGCGCCGACCATCGACACGCTCGCAGCCGCCTACGCCGAAGCCGGAGAATGGGAGGAGGCCGTGAAGTGGCAGGAGGAAGCAGCGAAGCTCGCCGAAAAATCCCATCCGAAGGACGTAAAGGGCATGAAAGAACGCCTCATGCTCTATAAGGAAAAGCGCCCTTACCGCGAAGACCCGCGCAAGGAAATGGAGCGCCTCAAGAACGAGAAGCTCTGACCCTCGCAAGCGAATTGATTCGCCACGCATCCCGGTAAATTGCTACACGCCGGGATGCAGAAACGTCCATTTACCGAGCTCGGCCTGTCGCCGGAGCTTCTCAAGGCAGTCGAACACGTAGGTTACGAAATCGCCTCGCCCATTCAATCCGCCGCCGTTCCCGTGTTGCTTGAAGGGCGCGACGTCGTCGGCCAGTCGCAGACCGGCTCCGGCAAAACCGCGGCTTTTGCGCTCCCCGCAATTCAGAAAGTGGACCCCGCGCTGAAGGCGCCGCAAATCCTCATTCTCTGCCCGACCCGCGAGCTCGCGGTGCAGGTCGCCGAGGAAGTCGCGCGGCTCGCAGCGTTCAAGAAGGGCGTCCGCGAACTCCCCATTTACGGCGGTGCGAGCTACGAGCGGCAGTTCTACGGACTGAAGAACGGTGCGCAAATCATCATCGGCACGCCGGGACGCGTGATGGATCACATCGAGCGCAAATCGCTTTCCATGGAGCACATCAAAATGGTCGTCCTCGACGAAGCCGACCGCATGCTCGACCTCGGCTTCTCGACCGAACTCGATGCCGTCTTCGCCGCCCTGCCCAAGAAGCGCCAAACGCTGCTCTTCTC
>SXWH01000214.1 GCA_005791535.1 Verrucomicrobiaceae bacterium
AAAAACGCGCTGGTGAAGCAATTCCAGAAGCTTCTCTCCATGGAAGGCGTAAGCCTCACCGTCACGAAGGACGCCCTGCGTGCATTCGCCGAGGCCGCGGTAAAGCGCGGAACCGGTGCCCGTGCGCTGCGTTCACTTTTCGAGCGAATCATGCGCGACGTCATGTATGACGTTCCCGGACGGGAAGACATCGCGGAGGTCACGATCAATCGTGCGGTTGTCGAAGGCAAGAAAGCGCCCGCGATTCGCCGGAAGCAGGATAAAGACGCAGCGTAAGCTAGTCCTCGGACCACCGTTCACTCCCCGCTCGCGCCTTCTCCGAGGCCGCCGTTTTTATTTTTTCGTTACTTCCACGTAGCCAGACTCAGGCGCGCGGAGGAAGAATCCGTAGGCAGAACCGGTCTTCTGGAAAATCACGCCACCGAACGTAGCGACCTTTGAGTCGACGGTATGCGAGAACGTCCCGCTGAACGCGCCGCTTGTGGTGAACTTGATCTGCAGGCCGGTCGCGCCTGTCGCACCTACTGGTGGACCGAGCACAACGGTGCTTCCGTTCAGAGCAACGGACAGCTCGTTTTCCAACGCCGACGGCAGCAAACCCGCGTCGAGCCTCACCGTGGCGTTGACCGCCGCAGTGGGAACTCCGAGCGGCGTTTTGGTGATGTCTTTCACAAACTTCGAGCCGACCAGGTCGGTGAAAATTCCGTCGGGCCATCCTGCGGGGTAAAGCTTCGCCTTCGCGTTTGCAGCACGGAACCACCGGATGTTCGAGCCATCGATATCGCTCGCGCCGGCCAGATCGCGGAACGTCGCCCAACCGGTCAGCGCGCCTTTGACCGCGGCCAGCTTTGCGTAGAGCGGAAACACATTATCGCGCGACAATGGGGCCGCCGCCGCGAAAGGCACTCCATCAGCAGTCTTGCCGGTGAATGTCGCGACGCCGTTTGATTTCACGGAAACCGCGGCAAAGCCCGCGCCTTGTGGATACTGGTTCGCCGGCAGGCCCTGCGTCGCTGAATCCAGCGGGAGCAACGCCGCGGTGTAGCGACCGCGGTCGGTCGCCGGGTTCAGGATGGAAACCGGCACGTTGATGTAAGGCGGCACGGGCACCTTTTTCGCCGAGTAAATCGCCTGATCTCCAAGCAGCGTCGCGTGCGTCGACGTGCCTTCTTTCAACGTGCCTGTGATCTGCCGTGTGAGCGGCGCGGTGACATCCACAGCGAGCGCGAGTTCCAGCGGCGGAAGGTTCTTTCGCGGGATGATCAGCACCGGCGTCCCCTTCTTTCCAAAGCGCAGAGTTCCGTCGTTTCCAAATGCCCCCGTGAACGCCACCGGTTGCGGCAGCAGGCTCACGGAAAGCTTGCCCGTAAATCTCCCGTCTTTGCGTGCCTTCAGTGTGAACATTCCGGAAAAAGCCGCCGGGCTGGCGACCGGGCTTAGCGACACTGCGGTGACGAGTCCCGTGTAGCCGCCTTCGTTCTCGGGACGGTTTACGGTGTAATTGAAGACCAGCTTCACCACGCTGGAGCTCGATCCACCGCTGTCCACCGAGCGCACGAGCACTTCGTTCACGCCATTCTCGGGGATCACTGCGAGCTGCCAGTTATACGTGCCGGGCTTCGGTCCCGGGGACAATTGCGCCGGCACAAATGTCCCGCCGTTCAGCGAAATCAGCACCTGCAACACCTCCACGCCGTCGCTCGTCACGCCGCGCAGCGTCAGCGGATCGCCCGCATTTCCGATCGTCTCAGTCTTCGATGGCACCACAATCGCCGCCAGCGGTGCCTGCGGTGCCGCTTCGCTTTCGAGGATAAATGTGAACGCCCCCGTGGCCGGAGTCACCCGCCAGATCGTGCCATCGTCTTCGCGACCTCCCTGCCGGCACGTGCCCCACAGATTGCCTGCGAGGTCCGCCGTCATGCCGCCGCGCGGATACGCTCCGCGAAATGCGCCCGTCTGGCCCGTGAAATCCACGACTTTCGTCAGCGAGCCCGCTGCGTTGATCTTGAACACTGTGCCGAGATTCGACGCACCGCCTTCCGACGTCGTCCCCCAGAAAAATCCCGCGCCATCGCTCACCAGCGGGCCCAGCGGAACGGCACCGTCCGAGCCGGAAAAACCATGCAGCGTCGTCACCGCGCCCGTCGTTTTGTTCACGCGGAAAATCGTGCCCAGCCCATTCGCGCCGCCGGCACTCGTCGTGCCGAGCAATTCCCCCGCTCCCGCATCGATTAGCTCCCCGCGCGGCGCGCTTCCGAGTGCTACGCCATTTGTGCCGGTGAAACTCGCGACGGACGTAAACACTCCCGCGTCGATTTTGAAAACCGTCCCCTGCCCCAGCGTGCCGCCCCGCGACGTCGTCCCCCAAAGCACACCGCCCGCGTCCTTTAACAAACCCGTCTCCGGCTCGCTGCCCACAGCCGCGCCATTCAGCCCCGTGAATTCCACCAGCGTCGTCAATGTTCCCGTCGCCGAGTCAAAGCTGAACACCGTCCCCGCGTCGGATGCTCCCCCTCGGCTCGTCGTTCCGTAAAAAACTCCCGGCGCGCCCATTACCAGCGGCCCCGAGGGCATCCGCCCGTTTGTGCCGGAGAATGAAAACTGCACCGACAGCGCGCCCGTCGCCGGGTCGCAGCGATAGATTGTCCCCAAATCATTCGCCCCGCCAAACTGCGACGTCCCCCACAACTTCCCCGCCCCGTCGGCGATGAAGCCCGACGTCGGATTCTCCGCCGACCCGCTCACATACTGACCGATCCCCGTGAGCTCGCTGTACTGCGTAATCCGGAATGCCGTCCCGATGCCCTCCGGCCCGCCGCCATTCGTCGTGCCGATGAACGAGCCATCCGGCATCCCGAGCAGCGAACCGTTTGGAAGGGCAATCCCCGCCGACGATGCAAACGGGAAGAGCAATGCGATGGAGACGGTGGCAATGAAAGTTCTCACAGCAGGATAAACTCTGGCGCGGAACGCCGTGAAGTCAATGCAGGACAGGCGCTTTCGAAGATGACCACCCGGCCGGAGTTCCTCCATCCTCGTTACGACCCAATTCATTTTGGGTAACCGAAATCTGCACATCAGTCCGCTTCTTCCTCTCGATTTCGAGAACTGCCGGTGCTACCGAAAACGAGAGCGAATGAATCCATCCGAAACGAAACCTTCCAGCCGAACCCCAATGCGCGAAATAATCACCGACGCAATTCGGTATTGGGAGCCGCGGCGCATCGCGTACAACGTCGTGCTAGCTGCAATCGTTTGCGGATATTTTGCGTCGAATCTTCCCGGTTCCAAGGCGGCTTTTTCCATGGACGGAGTTCTAACTTTGTTCCTTCTGGCAGTGCTTGCAAACGGCTGTTACTGCGCTGCGTATGTTGCGGACATCTTTGCGCAGTATTCTGCATTTCGAACGACCTGGATTGAGTGGCGCTGGGTGCTCTTTGTGTTGGGCCTCGCCATCGCCGCAATTATGACGCGCTTTTTCGCGCTCGGCTTCTTCACCGCTCAAGTCGCCCAGCCCGTTTCACAATGAACGCATTTCTCGCAGGAATCTACATTTCACCAACCGCCACAGCGCTGCCAACTGCGGTGGGTTCTGTCCGTGCACTTTCGGGGCGAGGACTCGATGGCGACCGCTACGCGATGGGGTGCGGTACATTTTCCAATCGCCCGGAACGGCGCGATGTCACGCTCATCGAGGCGGAGGAAATCGAACGGTTCTCGCGCGAATCAATGCAGCCATTCGATGCGGCGATGAGCAGGCGAAACCTGCTTACGTTCGGAGTAAGGCTGAATGACTTGGTCGGACACGAGTTCATGGTCGGCACAGTGCGAATGCGCGGCGTTCGACTGTGCGAGCCGTGTACACACCTCGAACGCGTGACGGGCGTTCCCATACTCGCCGGGCTCGTCCATCGCGGCGGGCTATACGCGGAGATTCTCGACGATGGAGAATTGGCAGTCGGCGATGCCATTTCCGTGATTGCCCGTGCGGAGGAGCAGAAGAGCGAAGGGCCGCAGGCTATTTGAGCTTGCCGAAGAGTTCGGCCTGTGGGTCCGGGTCAGGAATCAGGCTGTGCCGACTGCCGGACATGACTTCCTTTCCGGCACCATCGGGAATCTCCACCGGATAATCCTTATTGAAACATGCGAGGCAGAACTTGTTCAACGCGCGCCCTGTGGCTTTGACCATTCCGTCGATGCTCAAATAGCCGACGCTGTCAGCGCCCAGGTAACCCGCGATTTGCGCATTGGTATACTGATTGGCAATCAGCTTCTTCGGGTCGGGAAAGTCGATGCCGTAATGACACGCATGCTTGTGCGGCGGGCAACTCACGCGGACGTGCACTTCCTTCGCACCCGCGTCGCGCAGGTGCTTAACGCGAGCTAGAGCGGTCGTCCCACGGACAATGCTGTCATCCACCACCACGACCCGCTTTCCTTCAATGAGTTCGCGGATGAGATTGAGCTTCACGCGGACGTTGAAGTCGCGAATGAGCTGTGACGGCTGAAGGAACGTGCGACCGATGTAGTGATTGCGGACAAAGGCCTGCTCGTAACGAATGCCAAGCTCCTCCGCAAAACCGAGCGCTGCGTAGATTCCACTATCGGGAACAGGAACGACGATATCGGCTTCAACCCGGGTTTCGAGCGCAAGCTGGCGGCCCATTTCCGTGCGAACTTTCGCGACATTGACACCGTTAACGATGGAGTCGGGCCGTGCGAAATAGACGTATTCAAAAACACAGAACGCTTCGCGCGAATCGTTGAATGGGAACTCGGAGCGAATGCCCTCGTCATTGATAATGACAACCTCGCCCGGCTCGATATCGCGGACAAATTTTGCGTCCACGAGGTCGAGCGCACAGGTCTCGCTGGTGAGTACGTAGCCACCATTATCCAAACGCCCGAGCGAAAGCGGACGGAAGCCGTGCGGATCGCGAACGCCGATGATCTCGTTCTCCGTCATCATCACCAGCGAAAACGCGCCATGAATCCGACGGAGTGCGGAGAGGACGTTGCTACCCTCGGAAGGCTGGGCGAGTAGGTGAAGGATGATCTCGCTATCCACCGTCGTTTGAAAAATGGACCCCCTCTGCTCGAGTTCCCGCCGGAGGTGCGCGGCATTTACGAGATTGCCGTTGTGGCCAATCGCAATCTGACCGCGCACACAATCAACCATCAGCGGCTGGGCATTCGTGATGACCGAGCTTCCCGTTGTCGAGTAGCGCACGTGGCCGATCGCCCGCGTCCCGGCGATCTTGTCAAAGTCCACATCCTTGAAAGCCTGCGAAACCAGCCCCATGGACACGTGCCGTTTGAAACTCGATCCGGAGCCGTTCGCCGTGACGATGCCCGCACTTTCCTGTCCGCGATGCTGGAGCGCGAACAGCCCGTAGTAGGTCATCAACGCGGCGTTTGGATGTCCATGAACGGCGAAGACGCCGCACTCGTGTTTTGGCTTTTCAGACGTGGTGTAACTCAAGGCAGTGCGAAGCAGGGCCGCAGATAAGGGCGGCGATTGAAGGGCGTCAAGCGGGCGTGGTGCCGCGGGCGAAAATGTTCCGGAAGATCGGGATTGACGGCTTCATTTCGAGCCGCCGTTGAACGACAGATACGTGTAGCCTTTGAGCGCCTTCTCGTAGCTGTTCAACAGGCGGATGGCCTCGGCTGGACGAAGGCGGTCGCTCTTGATTGCCGCATCCACCTGCGCCTTCATCAGTCGGTTGAGTTCGGCTTCGTCCCACTGCGTCATGCTCAAAACGCTCGCGATTGTGCTGCCTTCAAGCGTTTCCTCAATGTACCAGCCGCACTCTTCGTCCTTGTCGAGGAACACATGCGCCTCGTTCACGCGACCGAAGAGATTGTGGAAATCGCCCATGATGTCCTGATACGCACCCATCAGGAAGCAGCCGACGTAATAAGGCTCGCCGGCTTTCAAGCGATGCAGCGGCAGCGTGTCGCGGACATCCTGCAGATCGATGAACTTGCTCACCTTCCCGTCCGAATCGCACGTGATATCCACGAGCGTGGCAGCGCGATCAGGCGCTGTGTCGAGATGATGCACCGGCATGATCGGGAACAACTGACCGAGAGCCCAGTGATCAAGCATGCTTTGGAAAACGGAGAAATTGCATACGTACTGGTCGGCGAGAGCAATCTCGAGGTCCCGCACTTCCTCGGGAACGTACTTCATGCCCTCGCTATGCTGCACGACTTCGCGGGCAATCTGCCAGAAGATCGTCTCGATCCGCGCCTTCGCCTCCAGTTCCAGCAGCCCGAGATCAAACATCGCTTGCGACTTTTCCTTCAACTCCTGCGCGTCGTGCAGGCTCTCCATCCGGTTCTGCTTCGTGAGAGCCTTCTTCAAATCGAGCATCTCGGTGACAAGCTTCGGATCTGCGGCCTGCGGCTCGACGACGACAATCTCGCGCTCCTTTTCAATCGAGCCAAACGCCTCGACCAGCAGAACGCTGTGATGCGCGACAATGGCCCGTCCGCTCTCACTGACGATGATCGGATGCGCGATCTTCTCGTCCTCGCACACCTCCATGATGTTCCAGACCACATCCCGCGCGTATTCCTGCAACGAGTAGTTCGTAGAGCTATCGAAAGCCGTTCGCGATCCATCGTAGTCCACGCCGAGCCCGCCACCGCAATCGATATAGCCGAGCTCATGGCCCATCTTCACCAGCTTCGTGTAGAATCGCGCACCTTCGCGGACTGCACGTTTGATGGTCCCGATATCCGGCACCTGGGACCCAACATGGAAGTGCACGAGCTTCAGGCAGTGCGCAAGGTTCGCGGCCTTGAGCATATCGCTGGCAGCAACCAGGTCCGCAGTGCTGAGACCGAACTTTGCGTTCTCACCACCACTCAGCGCCCATTTTCCCGCGCCCTTCGCCATCAGTCGAACGCGGACGCCGACCCACGGCTCCACACCCACTTCACGGGCCACGGTCAGGATCTGCTGCAACTCCTCGAGCTTTTCCACAACGAGAATCACACGTTTGCCGAGCCGCGTTCCGAGCAGCGCATTCTGGATGAACTGAACGTCCTTGTAGCCGTTGCAAATGATCAGCGACTCCGGATCGCGATGAATCGCCATCGCGGCGAGCAACTCAGGCTTGCTGCCCGCTTCGATCCCGAAATGGAACGCCTCACCCGCGGACATGATTTCCTCCACGACCTCCTGAAGCTGGTTCACTTTGATCGGGAATACGCCGCGATAAACGTTGCCGTATTTGAATTCCTCAATCGCCGACGCGAACGCCTTGTTGATTGTCTGCACACGATGCCGCAGCAGATCCTGAAACCGCAGCACCATCGGAAAGCTCAGTCCGTGCGCCTTCGCCTCTGCGACAAGATCCATGATGTCGATCGGCGTGCTCGTATCCTGCGTCGGAAAAATCTGCACGTTCCCCGATTCGTTGACGCCAAAATACCCGCCTCCCCAACGATCAATGTTGTAGAGTGATATGGCTGCGGGAATGTCCCAAGGCTGCTGTTGCTGCATTTTGTGAATTGAGCGCGCGCGATTAAGGCAATCTGCCCCGCACTGCAACCGCTGCTTTGAAATATTTTCGTGTCACACTCCGCGCCGACCGGCCGCGCGCCAAAAAATCCACATCATCGGAACTCGGGCTCGCATTTTTTCCGGCGATTCGTACGGTGGCGCGCATGAGCAAACAGGTCATCCCCGTCACCGTGCGGTCCATCCTGCCATACAACAACGGACGCGCCGTATTCATCGGCACGGACCGGAAGGTTTTCATCATTTACGTCGATGAAAACGTCGGCGCTGCGATCGCGATGTTCATCAACAAGACACCGAAGGAACGCCCGCTCACGCACGATCTCATGGGACACCTCATGGCCGCGCTCGGCGCAAAGGTCGAGCGGGTGATCATTAACGATATGAAGAGCGAGACGTATTTCGCGCGACTCATCATCAGCGCGGAGAACGAGCTTCACGCGAAAAAAATCATCGAACTCGACGGCCGACCCAGCGACAGCATCGCGCTCGCCATCCAGCAGGGCGCTCCGATTTACGTCGCCAGCGAAGTGTGGGAGGAGGTCGAGGATCGCAGCGACATCCTCCGGAAAATGGAGGACCAGAAAGGCGAGGACATTTAGTCTTCTACGGTCTCAATTCGAATCGATAGCTGCCCGACCCTACGCAAATTGACCGCGTGCCTTCCGGCGATTGCTTCAGCATCCACTCCGCTGGAATCTCCGCTCCGCGTTCGGTGAGCTTGCCGGCTGCCGGTAAAACGACGGTCGCCGTTGTGTTTGCAGGAATCGCGATTTCGTAAATTACGGCATCCCCTTCCCGCTTCCATCCGCTCTCGATACGGCCGCGCGGATGCACGTAAGCGGCTTGCACCCAGTCGAGCGGACGTCCGTCGGGATTGCTTCCTGCGGAGGGAACGTGCGGATGAATCAGCAGTTTCCGAAAGCCTTCGCCATCGGTGTCGATGCCGGCCAGCGTCTGGTATCCCCACTGCATCACCGCTCCAAACGCGTAGTGGCTGAATGAATTCATCGACGCGTTGTTCGTGCCGTTCGCTCCATCGAATCCGTGCTCCTTCGTGAAGCTGTCCCAACGTTCCCATACGCTCGTCGCTCCCTGCTCGACCTCGTATCCCCAGCTCGGGAACTTGCGGCTTTGGAAAAGCCGCGCCGCCAGATCGAGCTGCCCGCCTTTTGTCAGCGCGAGCAACAGCGGCTTCGTTCCGAGGAAGCCCGTCGCCATCCGGTAGTCATTCTTCGCAACACGGTCGCGCAAACGCGATGCGGCCGCCTTCATCGCGTCGGGATCTGAGATCAGGCGCGACTCCAGCGCGAGCACGTAGGCCGTCTGGGTATTCACCGAAAGACTGCCGTCCGGCTTCACGAATTGCGCGTCGAACGAACGCTGAATCGCCTCCGCGGTCTTCGCGAATCGCGCCGCGTCGTCGAGTCTGCCGAGTGCGCCTCCGAGCTGCGCCATGAGCAGCGAGCTGATCCGGTGGTAGCACAAATCAACATACTCGATCGGCGTGTCCTCGTTCACGTTAAGCCAGTCGCCCCACGTGTTCCCGAGCTTTACTCCCTTGAGCTGCGGGTCCGCCTTTGCGCGCCAGTCCATGAATTTCACCATCGACTCCCAGTGCCGTTCCACGATGCGCATGTCGCCGTACACCTTCCACATCGTGTACGGGACAATCACACCCGCATCCGTCCACGCCGTTCCGTGTGTCGCGCCCGGAGCGCCGTGCGCATACGGATACGGCGCGTAATCCGGATACGCCCCGGAGTCCCGCTGGGCCTCGCGGACGTCATCCACCCATTTGGTAAAGAACGCCGCAACGTCCGCGTTGTAGCTGGCGGTGCGTGCGTAAATCTGCGCATCGCCCATCCAGCCGAGCCGCTCGTCCCGCTGAGGGCAATCGGTCGGCACCTCCAGAAAATTCGCCTTCTGCGTCCGCACGGTGTTCTTCCAAAAGCGCGTCATCACGTCGTCGCTGCACGCAAACGTTCCCGTGAACGGCGTGTCGTTATTCATCACAAGTCCGGTCACCGCTTCGAGCCCCGGTTTCTCCGTCAGGCCGGAAATCTCGACGAACTGAAAGCCGTGATACGTGAACCGCGGCTGCCACGTCTCGCCGTTGGAATCGCCCCTCAGTGTGTAAAAATCCGTCGCCCGCGCCTTGCGCAGATTCTCGGTCATCAATCGCCCGTCCTTGTGCAGCATTTCGCCGTAGCGAATCGTCACGCGGGTTCCGGCCGCGCCCTTCACTCGAAGGCGGATGACTCCCGCAATGTTCTCGCCGAGGTCGAAGATGTAGGTTCCCGGCTTCGGCTCCGTAATCTTCTTCGCCGGTATCTCCTCGGTGATTCGCACAGGCTGCGCCGCGTATGCGACAAGACGCTTGGGCTTTTGAAATCCCAGCTCCACTTCCTTTTTCACGCCGGGCTCGATGAACGTCGCCTTGACGCTTCCGTTCTTCTCGGCCGGAATCGCCGGGCTCCATTTCCAGTCACCCGCGTCGGTTGGCGGGACGGGGCGGGTCCATGGAAAACGCCGGCGCGCATCGAAGCTCTCGCCCATCAAAAAGTCCGCCTCACGGATTGGCCCGTCGTCCGTGGTCTGCCAGCTCGGATCGGTCACGATGGTCTCGCGGGTTCCATCCGCGTATTCGACTTCGAGCTGCCCGAGCAATGCCGGCGTCTTGCCGTAAATGTTGCGCCCGCTTCCCTCCGGGCCGTAGCCGACCAGCAATGCATAGCCGAGGTAGCCTGCATACCAGCCGTCCGCGACCATTGCGCCGAGCGCGTTCGGGCCTTTCTGGACGAGCTTCGTCACATCATGCGTGCGGTAGTGGAGCCGCTCGCGATAGTCACTCCATCCCGGCTCGAAGTATGCATCGCCCACGCGCTCGCTGTTCAAATGCCATTCCGCAATTCCCAGCGCGGTTCCATAGAGCGTCGCACGCTTCACCTCGGCGCGCAGCGTGAACCGCTTCAGGTAATGACGCGCGGGCGGCAGATGCAGCGTCTTCCGGTCCTTGTGCAAAGGCGTCTCGTCCGGAAAGGAAATCCACTGCGCCTTCCAATCTTCCGGATTCAGCAAACCCATGCTCCACCGCGCGGCCTCGCTCCAGCCGCTCTCCCGCCCGTCCTTGTCCCACACGCGCACTTTCCAGAAAACCGGCTGCCCGCTTGTGAGCGGACGCCCCGCGTATTCGATTCCCAGCGTCTCGCCGTCGTTCACTTTCGCGCTGTCCCAAAGGTCGCCTTTGTCCTCCGCGAGCAGCTCCGGCGAAGAGGCCGCGAGCACCCGATACGCCGTTTGCTTCTGCCCGCGAATAGCCGGATCGCTCTCCACCACCCTCCACGAGATGCGCGGCTTTGCGGAATCGATTCCCAGCGGATCCTGGAGCCATTCGGTGCGGAGCGCGGCGGGGCGCAACTCCGCGAACGCGGCGGAAGGAATGAGCAGCGCGAGCAGCGGAAGTGCGAATCTCATGGTGAAAAAGGACAGCGGTTACGCGAGCAGCGATTCCAGTTCATCCACGCGTCGCGCAAAGAGCGCCAGCGTGTCCTCGACCGGTTTCGGGGTGGACATATCCACGCCCGCCGCGCGCAGCGTGGGAATCGGGAAGCGACTGCCGCCGCTCTTGAGGAAGCCGAGATACTTCGTCGCGTCGCCGGTCGAGAGCACCTGCTGCGAGAGCGCCACGGCTGCGCTCAGGCCCGTCGCGTATTTGTATACGTAAAACGCGGAGTAGAAGTGCGGGATGCGCAGGCACTCGAGTTCGAGCTGCGAATCGATCGTGAAGTCCGGGCCGAAGTACGCGTCGAGCAGCCGACGATACGTCTGGCGGATCGTGTCGAGCGTCACCGGTTCGCCGGCTTCCTCCATCGCGTGGATGTCGCGCTCGAACTCCGCGAACATCGTCTGTCGATAAACGGTGCCGCGGATGTCATCGAGCTGACGATTGATAAGATACGCGCGCATCGCCTTGTCGTTTGTGTGCTCCAGCAGATGATGCGTGAGCAGCTCTTCGTTAAACGTGCTCGCCACTTCAGCGAGGAAAATTGGGTAATCGGCGTCCTGCCACTTCTGCGTGCGGTTCGAGTAAAACGAATGCATCGAGTGCCCGGCTTCGTGGGCCAGCGTGAACACATCGCTGAACACATCGTCCTTGTAGTTCATCAGGATGTACGGCGGCGCGCTGTATGTGGAACTACTGAATGCCCCGCTGCGCTTGCCTTTGTTTTCATAGCGATCACACCAGCGGTGCTTTTTAAAACCATCGCTCAGCGCGGAGACATACTCCGTCCCGAGCGGCGCGAACGACGCGAGGCAAAGCTCCACCGCTTCATCAAACGTCGTCACCTTCTCGAAGTTTGGAACGATCGGCACATACGTATCGCACTGCCGGATTTCACTCAAACCCAGCACCCGCTTGCGCAGCGCGTAGTAGCGGAACAGCGGTTGTAGATTTGCGCGCACGCTGCCGATCAGATTCTCGTACACATCCACCGGCACATCGTCCTGATACAACGCCGCCTCCCGCGCACTTCCGTAATTGCGCGCACGGGCGCGGAAGACATCCGCCTTCACCGAATTGGAGAGCGTCGCAGCGAGCGTGAACTTGTGATCATCGAACTCGGCGTAGAACTGCGTGAACGCGCGGTGACGCAAAGCTGCATCACGCTTCTGCAAAAAGGACGAGTAGCTCGACTGAGTCAGGTCCCGCTCCACGCCCTTGTCGTCGGCCAGCCGGCCAAACTTCATGTCCACATTCGTGAGCTGCGAGAACGCCTCGTCGTGCCCCGCAACCGCGCTGTGCCCGAGCGCCAGCAGCCGCTCCTCCGCCGCCGAGAGCGTGTGCTTTTTCAAGCGCCGCATCTTCTCCAAACGGCACGCCCATTCCGCAAGCTCCGGCGCTGCGAGATAGCCGGCGAAGGTCGCGTCATCGATCGCCATGATTTCCGGCATGAGGAAAGACGACACCTCGCCGATCTTCGTCAGCAGATTTTGCAACTGCGCCTCCCTCGCGAGATTCGCGGAATCCGAGCTATCCTCCGCCACGCGCAGCGACGCGTAGTGGTACAGCTTCTCGATCAACTGGCTCAGCTTCCGGTCGCAATTCAGCGCCTCCGCAAGCGTCTTTGCGGACTCCCCCGTCCTCCCGCGGAACTGCTCAATCACCGGATAAAGCCGGCCGAGCACCGCGAAATCATGGTCCCAATCCTTCGGCTCCTTGAACAGCGGCGACAAGTCCCACGTATCCTCGATGCGCGTCTCGGAACGCAAAGGAGTCGCCCCGCCACCCGCCTCGGATTTATCGAACAAAGAATATTTCATCCCGCGAGGTTTGCGGGCACGCGAGTGCGCGGCAAGCCCGATGTGCACCGCATCCCGTCCCACGCGTGATTGAAATGCGTTCTCCAACTACCAAGGCGAAGTGCCGCATCGCGGCCTCCCGTCTCTACGCCCCGGGCAGTGTGGCATGCGGAACCGGATTTCCGTCACGTTCCCCACCGCCGCCGGTTTAAATTTCCCTGAAAAACTATTGCCAAAACCGATTCGCTCCCTATTGTCCGCCGCCCCATGCCTAGAAGCATAGCACGTCGTAAGACAAAAAAATCCGTTGCGCGGCGGTTCAAAGTAACCGCCACGGGCAAGATCCTTCGCCGCAAGCCGGGTCTGCGTCACCTCGCGTCGAGCAAGAGCTCGAAGCGTAAACGCAAGCTTGGCAAGACCGGCCAGGTCCACGAGACCATGGTCGATCGCATCAAGGATTGCCTGCCTTTCGCCTAAGGCGAAAGAGCGCTCAGGACCGGGGACCTGCCCTTCGATGAAGAAGGGCTAATCGGCAGACGAGGTCACCCGCTCCACTCACTGAACAAACAGCCTGCCGAGAGAAACCAAAAACTAATACACAATGCCTCGAGCTACAAATGCTCCCGCTTCACGCGAGCGTCGGAAACGCCTGGTAGATAAAGCCAGAGGGTTCCGCGGACGCCGCAGCAAACTCTTCCGCTACGCGAAGAACGCCATCATGAAAGCCCAGTATTGGGCCTACCGCGACCGCAAAACGCGCAAGCGCATGTTTGGAAAACTCTGGAACCAGCGCATCAACGCCGCTGCCCGCGCCAATGGTCTCAACTACAGCCGATTCATGGAGGGCCTCAAAGCCGCCGGAATCACGCTCGACCGCAAAGTGCTGGCAGACCTCGCCATCCATGACGAGGCCGCGTTCAAGGCGCTTGCAGCGAAATCATCCGAAGCCCTCAAGGGCAAGAAGGGTGCGACGCTGGCCAAAGCCGCCTAATCGTCGAACACAACTTTAACCAAACCAAGCCCCGGGCTTCTGCAAAGGAGTCCGGGGTTTTCTTTTTCACCCTCAAAGCCCTCCCGGGAATTCGCCCGGCGGATTCCCCGATTCCCGCAGCGTGCGGAGGCTCAAAGCATCGTTCCGCTTTGCAAGCCGCACGCCGTTCTCGTCAGTGACGAGCGGGCAGTGATAGAACGCCGGAACCGGATAGCCGAGCGCCTCGAAGATAAGGATTTGCCGGAACGTGCTTGTGATGAGGTCCGCGCCGCGCACGACCTCTGTGATTCGCATGAGTGCGTCGTCCACCACACACGCTAGTTGATAACTGGGGAAATCGTCCTTTCGCCAGACAAGGATATCGCCGAAATCGCGCCCCGCCACTGCGGATTGCGGCCCGAAGTGTCCATCGACAAAGCGAACCTCCCGCCCCACCGGAACGCGGAAACGCCAGTTCACGCCGGCCCTCGCCACGTTGGGGCTGCAAGCGCGGCATGTTCCCGGATACGGCGGTTCCTCGTCGCCCGCGTGGGGCGCGGAAAGCGCAGCGGCGATTTCCTTTCGCGAACATTTGCACGGAAACAGCCAGCCACCCGAGCGGAGCTTCTCAAACGCTTCGATATAAAGCGGCATCCGCTCGCTTTGAGAATACGGCCCCTCGTCCCACCGAAGGCCGAACCACCGCAAGTCCTCCACAGCGGCCTGCGCAAACTCAGGTTTGCAGCGCGGACCATCGAGATCGTCATTGCGGTAAATCAGCACGCCACCCGCAGCCCGGCAACGTTCCTGCGCTGTCGTAAAAGTGCGCGCATGACCGAGGTGCAGCAGGCCCGTGGGCGACGGTGCGATGCGGCCGCGATACATGGCTCACTCCGGCATTTCCACCGACGCCACCGCCATCGCCGCAATGCCTTCCTTGCGACCGAGGAATCCCATCTTCTCGTTCGTTGTCGCCTTGATTCCCACGCGCCGCTCGGGCAGCCCGAGAACTGTGGAAAGGTTCGCTTTCATCGCCATGAGGTGCGGTGCAATCTTCGGCGCCTCGGCGATGAGCGAGCAGTCGATGTTCACCACGCGTCCACCTTGCGCTTTCACAAGCTCCACCGAGCGACGGACGATTTCCAGCGAATTCATCCCCTTGCAGGCCGGGTCGGTATTCGGAAAATGATGACCGATGTCCGCCTCGCCAATCGCCCCGAGAATCGCATCCGCAATGGCGTGGCAGAGGACATCCGCATCACTGTGACCGTCGAGACCCAGCGGATACGCGATTTCCACTCCGCCAAGCACGCACTTGCGGCCTTCCGCAAAGCGGTGGACGTCGTAGCCGATTCCAACAAGCGTGATCATTCGAGCAGGGTGATTTTTCCGTTCCACGCGCGAACGGAGATTTTGTCCGGGTTGTCGGGGCGCGGGGTCATCTCGAATTTCCCGCCCGCGTTCTCAACGAGAAGCTTGCCGGCTGCGACATCCCAAAGACTGACGCTCTGCTCGATGTAAGCGTCGAAGCGACCTGCCGCGACGTACGCAAGGTCGAGCGCTGCGCTGCCCATGAGGCGGCATTTGCGCACACTTTGAACATACTTCGGCAGCAACGAGAGTCCGGCATTAATTGTCTCCTTCGTCTTGGAAAACCCGACGGAGACAACAGCGTCGGAAAGTTGAGTCCGGGGACTCACCGAGATCGCCTTTCCATTCAAGAGCGACGGCCCGCCTTTGACCGTCTGCCACAATTCGTCGCGCTGCGGATCGTAAATCACGCCGAGTTGAATCTCGCCGGCAATTCGCAACGCGATGCTGATGCAATAGTGCGGAATTCCGTAAAAGAAGTTCACCGTTCCATCGATGGGATCGACGATCCATTGCCATTCGCTCGACTGATTTCCAGCAAGGCCCTCCTCGCCATAGATGGCGTGCTCCGGGAACGCTGCGAGGATGCGCTGTGTGATGAGTTCCTGCGTTTCCACATCAAGGGCGAGCTTGATATCATGGGCGAGCATCTCGTTGACCTCGGCTGCATTCCCGAAATGACTTCGTAAACTCGCTCCCGCCTCGCGGGCGGCTGAAATGGCGACTTCCAGCGCTTTATTAATGATGGTGTCCGACATGCCCGCAGAGTGACTGCGCAGCTCGGTGAAAAACAATCCCGAAGATGCACGGAATCGGGCTTGCATGTCGCGGTCGATGTTCGCCTTCATCCTACCATGAAACGCCTCGTCGCCCTTCTCGCGCTCTCCGTCCCGGTCATCGCACAAACTCCAGCCACCGATCCGGACGCCAATGCGCCGGCCGCCTCTCCAGCGCAGAACCGTCAGCCGAAACAACTCCCGCCGCCTGGCGTGAAGATTCCTGACGCCGACCGCGCAGAGCTTACTGCGGCGGTCGCCGAGTTGGAAAAGGACCTCGCGCCGCTCACTGCGCATCCGCTCTACGCAGATGCGGCGGTATTTCACAAAGCGGTCGATTGGGCGTTGCTATACGACGAGTTTTACAACGCAAAGGAAGTCGCGACCGCGCGCGAATTGCTGAAGGAAGGACGTGCGCGTGTCGCCGCACTCAAGGCGGGAAATGCACCATGGACGACACAGACCGGGCTCGTCGTACGCGGCTACCGTTCAAAAATCGACGGCAGCGTTCAGCCGTTTGGCGTTGTCGTTCCAACGACATGGAAAGGCGCTGAAGACAAGACTCCGCGGGCGACGTGGATTTGGAACCACGGTCGTAGCGAGACGCTCACGGAACTCGCATTCATCGCGCAGCGAATGAAAAGCGCAGGCGAATTCACCCCGACGGATACGTTTGTTGTTCATCCTTACGGTCGCTACTGCAACGCGACGAAATTCGCGGGTGAAGTCGATGTATTCGAGGCTTTGGAATCCGCGAGAAAATCGTATCCGGTCGATTCAAAGCGGCTCGTGAACGCCGGATTTTCCATGGGCGGCGCGAGTGCGTGGCATCTCGCAGTCCATCACTCCGGCCTGTGGGCCGCGAGTCACGCGGGCGCGGGGTTTGCTGAGACTGCCGAATACGCGGGCGTCTTCGCCGCGGGAAAAACGCCGCCGCCATGGTGGGAGGTGATTCTTTACCGTTGGTACGATGCGACAATCTGCGCGGGCAATCTCGCGAATCATCCGATGCTCGCTTACCACGGTGAGCAGGACAAACAGGGCCAATCGACGCAGATCATGAAGCGTTTCGCGGAGAAAGAGGGCGTGAAAATCGAGGAATTCGTGGGGCCGGGCGTCGGGCATAAATACGAGGCGGGGGTAAAGAAAGAGTTGGCCGCAAGAATTGACCATATCCTGACCGGGAAGACTCCCGCTGCAAAGCCGGTGACGCTGATTGCGTATTCCTCCCGCTATCAGATCGTCGATTGGGTGCGAGTGCCGAACCTTGAGCGCGAATGGCAGAGGACGGAGGTGCGTGCATCGGTTTCCGGAGCTGAAATCATCGCGACCACAAGCAACGTTCGGGCGCTCAACTTCACGTCACCAGTCCCCGATGGCCCACCGGCCAGCGAACGCATCACCCGCGCTGTACTTGATGGTCAGCCTCTCAGCGCATCGTGGAATAAAGCAGGCGCGCAGTTCGTAAAAGTCGAAGGTCGATGGACAAATGGAAACCCGGATGGGGCAATTCGCAAAAGGCCGGAACTGTGCGGCCCGATCGACCACGCATTCATGAACAGCTTCATTTTCGTAAAACCCACAACCGCGCCGCTCACGCCCGCGCTCGGCGAATGGGCGAAAAGCGAAATCACGCATGCGACGAAACAGTGGCGCGCGATTTTCCGCGGCGATGCGCCGACGGTCGACGACACGAAAGTCACGGATGTTCAGGTTAAGAACAGCAATCTGGTTCTTTGGGGCGACCCGTCATCGAATGCCGTGCTCAGACGAATCGCAGATAAACTGCCGGTGAAATGGACTGCGAACGGAGTGGAGTTTGGCGGAAATAAGTACGATGCGAATCACGTTCCCATACTCATCTTTCCCAACCCTCTCAACCCGCAGCG
The DNA here is from genome assembly GCA_005791535.1 of Verrucomicrobiaceae bacterium. Taxonomy (GTDB): domain Bacteria; phylum Verrucomicrobiota; class Verrucomicrobiia; order Chthoniobacterales; family Chthoniobacteraceae; genus SXWH01. The sequence goes on from SXWH01000214.1 coordinate 17,842, forward strand.
CTACGTCGTGCTCAACAGCGGGTTCACGTTCAGTCGTGCGGCGGCGAGCGGAACAAACTCCCTGCAAACGCCCAAGCTCCCCGACTGGGCCATCTTGGACATTTCCATTCAGCCCGATGACAAATTTCCCGGCAAAGTCGTCGATGCGGGATTCTTCGACGAGCAATGGAAGTTCACGCCCGAGAGACCGAAGTAGGCCCTTTTATCATCCCGCAGCTTCCGCCCTCGTAGCGATCTGCAATCGGCCGGTCAGACCATCCCCATCCGCCCGCGGAATACCCACATGAGCGCCTTGAGCGCCAGTTCCGCAAGGTTGAACGGCTTCCCGACGAAGTCATTACCTCCGCTCAGGCTGGCCTGCGCCTTATTCTGAAATGTCGCCATCCCGGTGAGAAAGACGATCGGGGTTTTTTGATGCTCCGGCAATGTGCGGATTTTCTGACAAAGTTCAAAGCCGCTCATCTCGGGCATGCCAACATCGAGGAAGATCAAATCGACCAGCCTTCCTCCCAGCTTTTTCATCGCCACGGACGGCGACTCCGCAGTGTCGGCAGTCAAACCGGAAAGCTTCATTGCTTCGGAGATGAACTGTCTTGCACTTTCCTCATCGTCCACGACGAGGATCTTCGCATTCCGAGAGTCCGCAGTAGTCGAATCCGCCGGCTTCGAGCCGAGCATGCCAATGAAGTCAATTGCCTGCCCAATGGTGCGGAGCGTGGACGGATTGATTTCGTCGGGTATGAGATTGAGGTCGGACAGGAGTACTTCGAAAGCCCCGGCCACCTGTCCCAATGCCGCTTCCGGAAGGAACGCAACACGGGAAGCGAATGCGTGGGCGTTCGCCCAAAGCGCCTGCAGAGCACTTGGGTCGGGCGGATGGGTGGCGATTCCTGGAAGGCAGTGCCGCATTTGGTTTACACTCTCTACAATCGAGGACGCAATCGTCGCATGCCACTCCTCATCAGGATCGAAAAGATTCGTCCGCAGTGCGTGGCCGAGTCCCTCGAGTCCAAGCGCAGTCTTGGCGGAATCGATGACAATTCCGATCTGACGCGGGCCCTTGGGAATCACCGCGGTGACCCCGGCCTGTATAGCCGATGCACACACGTTTGCAGAGCAATTCGGGAGGGCAAGAATCGGAATCGACGCCAGCGCGGCGTTCGCACGGATCGAGCCGATGAAAGCGTTGGCATCACCGGATGAGTTCACAAGGTCGATAATCGCGGCGTCCGGGCGCTTCAGGTCGGCTATACGAAGAGCGTAGTCCACTGTTTTGCAGACATCGACAGCAAATCCGCTGCCTTCAAGTTTTTCCCTGTAGAGGTTCGAAACGATTCGATCTTCGTGAATAAAAAGGATGCGCTTGCTACTCATACGGTGGTCGGTTGGCATTTCATGTTCCGATCCGTTGCACGGAGCGTGCCCGTTGCCGAACGAAATAACGCGAAATCCCCTCAACCGGCGAAGGTCGACCATATTCGGTTTCACTCTGTTACCCGCGTCGGTAATGAACAATTGTGCCGCTTGGAACGTTCGATGCTACATTTCAAGCCGAACCTGATTCATCCATATGAAAAACAGCAATTCGACACGGGAAAAGCGTCATACCAAACGTTCGCCCTGGAGCGGAAAGAACATGCGCCTCCTGCGCGCAGCGCTGCGAGTCTGGGAACTCAAGCGCAAAGCACAGGGAGTCTGGTAATCGGCGAATCCGCAAAAAGTTTCATATTTCGCAGGAATAATCTTGAGCGCCGGGACAGTCCCGCTACTCTCCATGTCCCCAATCGGGAAAGGATCGTTTGCTCAAGGGTAGAGCAAGTGACTCTTAATCACTAGGTTGTAGGTTCGAGTCCTACACGATCCACTTCCGTTCCGTCGCCGTGTGATTTGCGAAAGTCTCGAGTATTTGCTGGAAAGCGCTCTTCTGTTCACGTGTTATCGCTCTCCATGGCTCTCCGCACTGCATTGATTCGACTGGCAGCACTGGTTGCTGCCGCTTCACTGCACGCTCAGTCGCCCCCAGCGAAACGGGAAGCTACGAGTTCCCTCATTCCGGCGAAATCGGCCGGCCCACCCCCGGTTTCAATCCCAGCCGGAAATCCGGTGCCTAATGCGGGCTCCGCCAGTCCCGGAGCCGTTTCGCGCCTGCTACCGCCCCAGGCGACGAGCTCAATCATCCCGGCTCGACCGCGCCCAATTCCTCCACCTGATGTGCCTCCGAGCATTCCAAAGCAGGAATCCGAGCCGACTCCAAAACCCACGCCCAAGCCTGCTCCCGAGCCGACTCCAAAACCCACACCCAAGCCTACTCCCGGGCCGACTCCAAAACCCACACCCAAGCCTACTCCCGAGCCGACTCCAAAACCCACACCCAAGCCTACTCCCGAGCCGACTCCAAAACCCACACCCAAGCCTACTCCCGAGCCGACTTTATCGCCGGGAACAGGCGCTCAAAACCACCGACCATCAGGGGACCCGGACAACATCCCTGAACCTACGCCCGTGCCGCAACAGCGCATTCGCGGGCCGGCCGGTGGAAATCCATCGCCGGTCAACGAACAACTCGCGCCGTCCGTTCCGTCGACATCAAGTCGTCAGAAAGCACCGCACCTTGACAGTGCCTCATCGACCACCGATCGCGAGGCGGAGGAACTCGCAGCGGAAGTAGCCGCGATCCTCGCTGAGGACCGCGGCGAAACGCGCCGTGCCACCGCAGCCTCCCAAGCCCCGCGTCCGTTGATCGTGAAACTACCGAGCGAAAAATTTCTCACGGAAGCCACCCGCCATCTTCAGTCATTGCCGATGGAAGAACGTCCCGCAGCTTTCCAGGCGATGATCGAAAAGTATCGATCCATGCGGGACGCCGAGCGTGAATCGATGCGGAAACGCTGATTATTCCAGTATTCACGCCAATCAGTTCACTTTTTTCTTCTTTCCCGGCGCACATTGATTTCTGCTGGGGGATTATGCGTTTGAACAAATTTTTAGCTGCAGCCGGTCTCGGTTCTCGACGGAATGTCGAGGATCTCATTCGCGGAGGCGTGGTGCGAATCAACGGTCAGGTTGTAACGAACCTTGCAACGCAGGTCGCGCCGACGGACGCCGTAAAAGTCGGTGGAAAACTGTTGCGCCCGGAGCGAATCATCCACGCCGTTTTGAACAAGCCGCGCGGCTACCTTTGCACTGCGAATGATCCCGAGGAGCGAAAGACCATATTCTCGTTGCTCCCTTTCGATTGGCCCCGCGTCCACTACGTGGGTCGTCTGGACAAGGACAGTGAAGGTCTTCTAATCATCACCAACGATGGCGACCTCACCAACGTCCTCACGCATCCGCGGCACGAGGTAGAGAAGGAATACGAAGTGTGGCTGGACAAGCCATTCGACATCGCGGCCCATCGCGAAAAGCTGCTACGCGGATTCCGTATCGAGCCGGGATTTGCAAAATGCGAAGCCATCGAATCAGTCCGGCGCGAGAAACTTCGGGTCGTTCTACGGCAAGGGCTCAAGCGCCAGATTCGCCTCATGTTTTATGAACTCGGCTACGAAGTCGAACGACTCGTCCGCGTGCGCATCGGCCCGATTGTGACCGGTGAAATTGCGCCGGGAACCTGGCGGCTCCTTACCCAGAAGGAAGTCGCCAATTTGCGTGAAGGTTCGCAGCCGAAGGCAGACGCCAATTCATAAAACCGAACTCCGGTTTCATAACCGCCGAGTTTTACGATTGCCTTTTGTCATAAAATAGCGGATCCTCACTGGAGTGAAAGTACCGCTCCATATCGTTCTTGCCCGTCGCGACCGGCTGGCAAAGCTCATCGAACAGGAACGGTATCTTCCGGTTAAGGAGTTGTGCAAGCGGCTCGGGGTCTCGGAGGCAACTGCACGGCGCGACCTCGCCGCCCTTGTTCAGGATAAACGCATCACCCGGACCTACGGCGGAGCGTTATCCGAGTTCAACGACCGCTTTCCCTCGTTCCGCGAGCGACGCAGCCAGGGCTCCGCAGCAAAGTCGCGAATCGCGAGGCTGGCGCTTCCGCTTATCCAACCGGGCGGAACATATTTTTTCGACTCGGGAACGACACTCTTTGCGCTCGCCGAGGCATTCCGCGAACAACCGGTCGGCGACGTGCGAATTGTTACTTCAAACCTCCCAGTGGCAGAAATTCTCGCCATGATTCCGGGCATTCAGGTCTTCCTGCTTGCGGGGCAACTATTCCACCATCAGTCCACACTCCTCGGCGAAACAGCGAAACGGAGCGTGGAGTTTTGGAGCTTCGACCTCGCATTTCTCTCCGCAGAAGGGATGACGGCTGCGGGATTGTGGAATTCGCAGCAGGAAATCGTGGAGCAGCAGAAAGCTGTGATGCGCAGAAGTCAGCGAAACGCTTTCTGTCTCGATTCCTCGAAACTGGACCGAACCGCCCCCCACTTCCTCGTGCCATGGACGGAAGTAGGCGCTTTGCTCACCGACGCATCCCCCACCCGTTTGGAAAAGGCCGGCGTCCCTCCAACCCTTCGCACGACGCCTACTGACGCAACGACGGCACAGCCGCAGGCGCCGGAAATGCCAGTGCACATTTTGTAGCGACGTGCACGCGGGCGATTCACCGCCATCGGCTACGCTCCCGTATCTGCGGCGGGTTTCTTTTTACGAGCGTCGAGAATTCCCGAGAGAATAAAGCAAGCCGCCGCGATGAAGATGCACGAGTCGGCCACGTTGAATGCAGGCCAAGGATTCGCAAACGGGACGTGCAGCCAGAATAGAAGGAAATCCACGACGTAACCATGGACGATGCGGTCCGTTACATTCCCCAGAATTCCACCGAGGAGCAGCGCTACGCCGAGTCGCGAAGGAATATCGGTAAAGATATTCTTCTTCCATGCGATCAACAGGCCGACGAATGCAACTGCAGACAGGACGATGAAGAACCAATTGTTACCGGAGCCGATGCTGAATGCGGCGCCTGTGTTCGCCCAATGCACAATTTGGAACCATCCGGGAATCACATCCGTGTGCAGAGGCAGATGTGCAGTCTTCTCCACGACATCGGGAAATCGCATGAAATTGTGCTCGTTTGGATCGAGCGCGTAATGCGTGTAGATCCACCATTTGGAGATCTGATCAATGATGTAGGTCGGGACCACGATGGCGGCGAGAAATCGCATGGCTCAAGCGTTTCTGTTTTCCTGCGATGCCGGCAAAGTATTTTTTTGGCTCATAGCGCAGCCGACAGAGCTTTAACGCTCCAGAAATGCAAGCTCTTGCATCAATGGTTGCGAAAGCTGCACCGGGGAATTTCGTCTGTCGCGAAATGCGTCCGCATGTATGGTTCCGCGATGGAATTTCCCACCACGCAATGGACGCAAATCGCAGCGGCCTCGCTGAATGGCGAGGGACGCGCCGCGATGGATACGCTTTGCAAAAACTACTACGCACCAGTCCGGCGGTTTGTGGGTTGGAAGCGAGGATGGCAGGACGCCGAGGATGTCACGCAGGCATTTTTCTTCCACTTGTTGGAGAAAGGAATCGTTCGAAATGCGAATCGGCTCCGCGGCAAATTCCGCACGTTCCTGCTCACTGTTCTAAACCGCTTTTTGATTCACTACGAGCGGGCGCTGCTCGCGGAAAAGCGCGGCGGAAGCGTTGAGATTCTTTCCCTCGATCAAATTGAGAATGAGCCCGAGGCGGACACCGAATCTGCGTTGCTTTTTGATAAGGAGTGGGCGGTCGCGGTGATGGATACGGCGGCTGCGAAGGTGGGCGATGAAATCCAGCGTGAGCGCGGGGAAGAGGCGTTTGATGTATTGAAGCGGTTTCTCGGAGTCGGCCAGGAGCCGCAGACCTACGATACTGCGGCAACGCTGCTCGGGCTTTCGCTTCCAGCGGTGAAGTCAGAGATTATGCGATGGAGGCGGCGGCTCGGAGAAGTCGTTCGCGGTGAAGTCGGGCGCACGGTTTCCACTCCGCAGGAAGTCGAAGAGGAAATCGCGCACCTGCGGCGCGTATTGCTCGAATAGGATCCATGGCCGAACCAACCGAGAAACAAAGCAGTTGTCCCGATTGCGGTAGCGAATATGCGGGGAGTTCCGGGCTTTGTCCGGCGTGCCTTTGGGCGGGGCTCGATTCCGTGGAAGGCACGCTTTTACTGCCGGGACTGGAAGTAGTCGGCGAGCTCGCGCGCGGCGGAATGGGGGTGGTTTACCGTGCAAAAGAACGTGGGGCCGGTCGCGAGGTCGCGGTGAAAATGATGCTCACCTCACTCGCCGAAACACCGGGAGCCCGCGAACGGTTTGCGCAGGAGGCACGTGCAGTCGGGGCGATGGACCACCCGGGAATTCTTCCGGTGTATCACGTGGGAGAGCAGAACGGCCTTCCGTATTTCACAATGAAGCTCGCGGGCGGCGGCACGCTCGCGGCAAGGCGCGCGCGGCTTGGCGGCCGCTGGCGCGAAATCGCAGCGCTGCTTGCAGAAATCGCGGATGCCGTGGACCACGCCCACCGCCACGGTCTCCTCCATCGGGATTTGAAGCCTGCGAACATTCTATTCGATGACGAAGGCCGCAGCTACGTCAGCGATTTCGGTCTGGTTAAAATCGCAGGCGATGATGGCGACCTCACGCGCACCGTAGCGATGCTCGGGACGCCGCATTACCTCGCGCCGGAAGTCGCTTCCCGCGACGCCCGCGCGGCGAGTGTCGCAAGCGATATCTGGAGTCTCGGCGCGATGCTCTATGAGTTACTGGCGGGGCGGCTCCCATTTGAGGCCGATGGGATTCCCGCGCTGCTGCGCAAAATCGTCGAGAGCGAACCGGATGCGCTCCCCGCGGTGCCGCGTGACCTTGCTACGATTGCCCGGAAATGTTTGCGAAAGAATCCGCAGGAACGCTACGGAACGGCTGCGGAGCTCGCGCGCGATCTCCAAGCGTGGCTCGACGGAAGAACCATCTCCGCGAGGCGAGCGACCATCCCGGAACGCTTTCGCACGTGGGTGCGGCGAAATCCGGCGCTCGCTGCATCGATGCTCATCGTCACAGTGGCGACGGTCGGAGTCATTCTGCTCCAAGCGCGCATGGGACGTGAGCTTCGCAATGAAAAGCAGGCAGCTGTTTCCGCCCAAGCCGATGCACTGGCCGCGCAAATCGCAGCGGCGCGGATTGGCGGGCGGATCGACCAGCGCGATGCCGCACTCGAAGCCGCCCGCGCGCTCGCGAGTCTGCGGGTTACCGACGACATTCGCGACGATGCAATCACGCTCCTCGCGACGCCGGGGTGGAGCGAATCAGGCAACGTGAGTATTCCGGGAAGTGAAGCGCTGTTCTTCGCCCGAAGTCTCCATTGGATCGCGTCGGTTCAAAACGGAGCAGTGGTTTTTGCTTCAACAAATGGGCAGCCCGAACATCGGCCAGCGAATCCCGGAGGTGTGGAGTTTCGCGCGATCGTGAAGCTCGACAATGACGGAAAGAAGGCGACCGCGTGGGATTCCACGGCGACCTTTTGGGAATACGATCGCTCGGCTGAAAAATGGACGCGGCTTTTCAAACACGACAACCCCGGAACCACGCTCGTCTGGCGGGATGTTTCGCGCTACGCCGCGTTTGATACAGTCGCGAAACGAACGACGGTTTACGCAAATGGGCAGCAGATTCCGTTCGGCACGGACACATGCCGGCCAAATGCGTTCAGCCCGGACGGTGCGCTGCTCGCAGTTGAGGATATGCAGTCGATAGAGCTATATGATCTGGAATCCCGGAAGCTCCTCCATCGCATCCCGCTCCCACCGCCCGGCAGTAATGGAACCGTAATTAAATGGCGCTCCGACAGCAAAGCGTTCGCCGTTGTGAACGGTCGGATGGAGGTTTTCGTCGTGTATATCGATGGCGACGGTCCGCTCATTGAAACGCTCTCGGGCTATGGCGCGCTCGATGTCGGGTGGCATCCTTCGGGCGAATGGATTGGAGCAGTGAATGGCGATGGAACGCTGCGCATTTGGGAAACGATCGGGAGGCGTGAAATTCTGCGTGTTCCGATTCTGGCCGCACAGTTGGAGTTTTCGGACGATGGCTCGCTCCTCGCAGTTCGGGAGCGATATTCGCCCCGGCTGGCGCTCTACAATTTTTCTGCGCCAACGTGCGTGCGTCAGGCACTGCTGCCTCGCAAATCAACCTCTGCGGATGGTCGCGAAACACCGTCTCCTCCGTGGGGATGTGCGATTCTCGAGGATGCCGCTGTCGGAATAGTCACGGGGCAACTCGGCCTCGAATGGATCGATACGGCGACCGCAAAATCAATTCAGCGCGGGCCGGACGGAGCGTTTTGGAAGGTCGCAACTCCCGGCCGATACCTTCTGGCGCTTGGCTCCGTGGGCGGTGAAACCGCAACGCTTACGAAGTATCATCTCACCAAAAGCGCGGACGAGATCATCGTAAAGAAAGACCAGTCGGGATCGCGCAGCGCGGTCGGCTTTTCGAGCACTCAAAGTGGGCGCGCCCTCGCTCTGGAAGCAGGGCAAGGCCTCATCTTTTTCAACGCCGACAGCGAGAAGAAGAATCTTGTATCGCTAAAAGCGCTACCGCCGCTGACCGGGACATTTTTCCCGGGCACATCGGCGCTGAGTCCGGACGGTCGCTGGCTTGCCGTCAGCTCCGGCACCGCGTCGCCGACCGAGTGGATTGCTGTGTGGGATACGACGGCTCCCGAAGCGCCACCGGCGAAGCTGTCGGGATTTTCCATGACCTGCGGATTCGCATTTTCACCAGACAGCACCGTGCTTTACGTCCATTCACAACAACGTCTTTGCGCATTGAACACCGGAAGCTGGGGCACGCGGTGGTCGGTGCCTCGTGGGGGAAACAGCTTCTCTCTCAGCCTTCTCGCGATTTCGGGTGACGGCCAACTGCTGGCGGCCGCCGCCGCACCAAACGGAATCGCTCTCGTAGATGCCGCGAGCGGAAAGAAACTCGCCCTACTGCGTCACCCCGATTTGCGCCCGTTCGGAGCGCTGGCGCTCAGCAATGATGGAGGACTTCTTCTCGCAACAGGAATTCCATCGTCCGCGCAGATTTGGGACATCAACGATTTGCGGCAGAGCCTCTCCGAGAAAGCTCTCGATTGGAATGCACCAAAGCCTCCCTTCAACCCGCGTCACTTGCCTGCCAAGGTGACTTTTTCCCCGTAGAAACGAGAGTTCGCTGCGGAAAAAGCGAACTTTTTTGCAACTCGGGTCACCGGAATGGCAAAACCATGTAAGCGGCGTTCCATACGTCGGCATCTCTGATTGGAATTTTTCTCAACTATGAATCTCAACGCGACCCAACTTTCAAATTTCCGCGCAGGAATCAACTCTGCGCTCGGGAAGATTCAGACCCAACTCGGCGCGAACGTTTTCGCCGAAACGCTGCCGGTAGTCGGGGCAAATCTTGGCGAACTTGCGAGCGCAGACTCTACGACCGCGTCCAACGCCGGACTGAAAAAGATCGCCGCACTCAAAGATGCTCTGGGCGGCAAGCTCGCTGCGCTTAGCGCCGGAACCTCCGATACCGCGGTGCTAAAGGCAGTGAACGACGCACTCAAGGAGCAGGGATTCACGCCCACTGCGAAGCTGATCAACGGCGGCTCGTTGATGATCGATTTTTCTGCGGTGACGGGCTCGGGAACATTTAACGCCAACGTCGCGAACGACCTTGGGATGCCAGGTCTCGACATCGCGCTGAACGGAACAGCGACGACCAAAGGCACGGTGAATTACGACATGAATTTCCAGGCCGGGCTGACTTCCGGCGATGCGTTCTTCCTCCAGCAGAGTGAGGGAGCGGAGTTGGGAGTGGCCCTGGACGTGAATGCGGGGGCCTTTTCCAAAGTGAGCGCGAAGATGGGAAATCTGCCCTACCTCGTCAGCGCTGCGTCCCCGGATTTGCTCGCAGCAAATTTCGCGGTGGAACTGGATGGAAGCGGCAATGTTTCATCCGCAAAAGTACAGAGCGGTGCGGCGACGCCCAAGTTCCAGCTTTTCACAAACTTCGGCGCGGGTGCAGCCATGCCGGGCGTGGGTTCCACGCTGGATGTCGGATGGGACCTCGCGGGCGCGACGCTGGATGCGGACCCGAACAATGTAGGCTTTGGCGCGGTCCCTCAGGTGGCGTTTAACAATATAGGGCTCGATCCGGGTTCGTTCGCGTCGGGCGTGGCGGCACAGGCGCTTTCCAACATCGTTTCTGCGCTAGGACCGGTCATTTCGATTGCGCAAAAAGTTTCCGCGCCGATTCCCGGCATCGGGCCGATTCTCAATAAGCTGGGTCTCGGTGGGACGTTCATCGACATCATCGCCGGGCCGGGTTCACCCACAGCCGAAGCGGTCAAAAAAGTCGCCGGTCTGGGCGACATCGTTTCGGCGGTGAACAACATCGCGAAGAACGGTGGAACGGCCGTGGATTTTGGCAGCATCAGTTTCACGACGGATGGCAACGGTGCGGATATTCGCAGCGATGCTTTTTCGCTCGGAAATGTGACGCCGCATGTGACAACACTCGGCCCTGGAGCGTCTGCCAGTGCGACTTTAAAAAAACTCGGCGACAGTCTGGCGGGAAACGGTGTCGCGTTCCCGATTTTGCAGGATTCCGGCGAGATATTCAAATTTGTGCTCGGGCAGCCCGCGAATCTCATCACTTACAATCCGGGCGCGGTGGTGGCGGAGCTGCCGGATTTTAGCCAGTCGTTCCCTGTCTTTCCGGGCGTGAATGTGGGCGTCGCAATCGGTGCGTCGGTCGGGTTTAACCTCGGCTTTGGCTTCGATACGCGGGGTATTTCCGATTACGCGGCTGGTGGGTTTTCCGATGCGTCGCAGCTTTTGAACGGGCTGTTCCTCACCGACTTTGCCGGGACGCCTGAAGCGTTTTTCGAAATGCGAATCGGTGCGACTGCGAGCATCGGTATCCCGGCGATTGCCGAGGGCGGCGTGGAGGGCGGCATCCGTGGAACCATCAATGCGGACTTCAAAGACAACTTCAACGTCGCGGGCCACCCCGAACTGGCGAACGACGGGAAGCTGAGCTACCAGGAAATCGCGTCTGCCTTCCAATCGAGTGCCAACCCTTTGAACCTTTTCGACATCAGCGGGCGCATCGAGGCGTATCTTGCGGCATATCTGGAATTCCTGTTCTACACGAAGCGCTTCGACCTCGGCTCGTTCACAATTTTTGACTTCGAGGCGGAAAAAGCGGCTGCTGCAAATACGCCGGTGCCGGTGCTTGCCGGAGCCGATCCTTTCACCGCGAATCGCATCCGCATTTTCATCGGTGATGATGCCCGCTTCCGCACTGCTGGCGCAGATGGTGAGCAGGGCGAAAGCATCCGCATTCGCCCAGTGTTCAATGACAAGGGCGTGTTGGTGCCTGGGAAAGTGGTCATTTCGAGTGCGACCACGACGGCGCTTGATGGAACACCGCTTGGTTTGCTCGGCGGGGACATCACACTTTCCGGGAAGGATTTGCTCGCAAACGGCGGTGGCGGCGCGGATGTCTTCCGCGTCTCGGACGACGTGAAGCTCCCGCTCTTTCTTATCGGCGGAGCGGGGAAGGATTTCATGCAAGGGGGCGCGGGGAATGACACGCTGCACGGTGGCCTCGACAACGACCAGATCTTCGGTGGTAAAGGAAACGACAAGCTCGCGGGAATCGAAAACGACGACGAACTCTACGGCGGCGAAGGGAAGGACACCCTCGAGGGCGGAAGCGGCAACGATCAGCTTTTCGGCGATGATGGAAATGATGTGCTGTATGGCGCGGCGCAGGGCATCACGTTCGACACCGGCGACGACACCCTTCAAGGCGGTGCCGGGAATGACTCGCTTTTCGGCTCGCAAGGTGACGATGTGCTGGATGGCGGCATTGGCACCGACACGATGGATGGCGGTGGAGGTGGTCTCGACAATTTCTTCGTGGATACGCAGTTCGACGTCATCAAAAACCCAGGCGCAAATTCCCGGATTTTCAGCCGCGCGAGTTATTACACGCTGCCTGATGGCGTGATCGGTCTCGTGCTCGAACCGGACCTCAGTGAAGACGGAACCGAACTCATCCATAAGCCTATCGCAGGAGTCGGCAACGAGTTGGACAATACGATCATTGGTAACGAGGGAGACAATTTCATCTCCGGTCAAGGCGGGGCGGATAGTGTCATTGCGGGCCTCGGCGACGACGACGTGAATGGCGGAATCGGCAACGATACGCTGAAAGGCGGCGATGGAAATGACACGCTCTCCGGCGGCGATGGAGACGATTCGCTCATCGGCGGCGAGGGCGACGATTTCCTAAACGGTGGATTGGGCGTGGACGTTCTCGAAGGCGGAAACGGCAGTGATTCCTACGTCATTGATGCTGGCGACACGATTATAGATTCCGGTGGCGCGAATGACTTGGTTGCCAGCGAGGATACCGTGGACCTCACCTTGTCGGGAGCTGGCGGAATCGAAGGCGTATTTCTTTTCGGAACGAAAAACTCCAACGCAATTGGCAATGGTCAGAACAATCGGCTCGTCGGCAATGCAGGCAAAAACAAACTCGTGGGGAACGCGGGCCAGGACACACTCGAAGGCGGCAAGGGTGATACGCTCGAAGGCGGCACGGGAAATGATCTATACCGAATCACGAGCAACAAAGTGACGGTCGTCGAAAATGAGGGCGCCGCTAACGGCGCGGATGACGCGATTCAGTCAACGGTCGGGATCAAAATTCCGCTCAACGTCGAATCGTTCCTGCTCTATGGCTCGGATAAATACGAGGTCATCACCGGCAACGACCAGGCCAACGGAATCGTCGTAGGCCACCAGGGGAAGGCGACGGTCTCGGCGGCAGGCGGAAACGACATCGTCATCGCAAATTTCCTCGGCATTTCTTCGTCCTTGAACACAACGATCTACGGTGGTTCTGGAAACGATTCGATCGGCGGCTCGAACTACGACGACCTGATCTTTGGTGGCGACGTTTTCATCGCGCCGAACGACACCTTCCCCGACGACGATTCAATCGAGAGTGGTCTCGGCAACGACACGATTTTTACCGGGAAAGGCCGCGATTTCGTGGATGCGGGCGCTGGAAATGACTACATTCATACGCTGGCAAAAGAAGTCTCCACGTTGCGCGGTGGCCTTGGCGATGACACTTATGAAATCGCAAATGGCGGTATTTTTAATGTTCTGCTCATCGATGAAGCAACGGGCGGCGGCGGGAAGGATACCATCGTGAGTTACGTGGATGCGGACTTGCTGATGACGCGAGTCGGAGGCGGGACGGTGGTGATCGGCAGCATTGAAGTCATTGAGTTGGCTGGCACCGCGATCACGGCGCGTGGCGACGGGATTGCGAACGTCATCTTTGGCCAGAGCAACAATAACGTGCTCGATGGTCGCGGTGGTGCGGACACGATTTTTGGCGGCGATGGAAAGGACACGCTCGACGGTCGCGACGGCGGTACCGCTGCGCGGGATGAATTGTATGGCGGCAGGGGCGACGACGTTTTCCTCGTGGATGACGTTCTCGACGCGGTCATCGAGAACATCAATGAAGGCCGCGACCGCGTGGAATCCTCGGTAAACTTCACCCTCGGCACCCACGTTGAGGACTTATTCCTCAGCGGCACTGCGATCAACGGAGTAGGGAATCGCAGCGACAACCTGATTCGCGGAAACGACCAACCGAACGTGCTCGATGCGCTCCTTGGAAACGACTCTGTTTTCGGTGGAGGCGGCGGCGACACGATCTCCGGCGGCGAAGGGAAAGACGAACTGCACGGCCAGGCGGGAAACGACTCCATCCTTGGCGGTGGCGGCGACGACATGATCACGGGCAACGACGGTGCCGATACCCTGCGTGGCGGCGGTGGAAACGACAGAATTTACGGCCAGGCTGAATTCAACTCAGGCGGTGATGATTACACCGACGATGGAGCAGCCGATATGCTTTTTGGAGATGACGGAAATGACACGCTCGTCGGATTCGGTGGCGACGATACGCTCGATGGCGGCGATGGCAACGATGGCATGAGCGGCGGCACGGGCAACGACTCGTATTATGTCAATTCGCCCGGCGACGTTGTTTTCGAGATCGAGAACGCCGGCATTGATTCCGTCCGGTCGAGCGTGACGTTCACGATCCCCAAGAATGTCGAGACGCTCCTGCTTACGGGCGTCGCAAATATCAATGCCACCGGCTCGAAGAATGCCGAGCGCCTCGTCGGAAATGCAGGCAATAATGTCATCACTGCTCTTGGTGGAGCAGACACTCTGGAAGGCGGCAACGGAAGCGACAGTCTTTTCGGAGGCGATGGCGACGACGCGCTCTTCGGCGATATCCCCGGCTTCACCGGCAGCGGAGACGATTACCTCGACGGAGGCGCTGGCAACGACGTGATGAGCGGCGGCTTTGGCAATGACACCTACATCGTGGACTCGCTTGGCGACACCGTTACCGATCAGCCTGGGCAGGGCTTCGACACTATCCGCACGAGCGTCGGATACACGGCGCCGCTCGGTGTGGAGGAACTCATCTACACCGGCACGGTGGGCGTCACTCTCAACGGGGCCGGAGGACCGAACCGCATTTTCGGTGGCCCGAAAAACGATGTGCTAAATCCCTCCGCTACCAGCGGCGGGTCGGGCATCGAGACCCTCTTCGGCGGCAAGGGCGACGATACATATTTTGTGGACGAACTTGCCGATATCGTTTCCGAAAATCCCGGCGAAGGAAAAGACCGCGTATTCTCGTTTGGCACGAGCTACACATTGGGCGACAACGTCGAAAATCTAAACGTCATGCTCGTCGCTGGCGCAGGCACAAACGACGGAACGGGCAATGACCTCGCGACCGAGATCATCGGCAGCGGTGGCTTGAACGTCCTGCGGGGAATGGGCGGTAACGACACACTGACCGGCGGCGGCGGCGCAGACACGCTCGATGGCGGCAACGGCAATGACGTGTTCATTATCCAAGACCGCGACACCGTCATCCATGAGGGAATCCTCGGTGGCTACGACAAGGCAATCGTGCAGGTGAATAATTTCGTTCTCAATCCCGGCGCGTTTGTGGAGGAAGTGCAAGTCGCCGCCGTCGCGACGGTTCTCTCGGCAAGCGGCAACAACCTCGCAAACATCATCACCGCCAACAATTTCGGCAACGGACTGAACGGCGGCGGCGGCAGTGACACCCTGAATGGCGGCACTGGCGACGATTATCTAACCGGCACGGACGCGCAGGGCATACTGGAAATCGACGTGCTCGTTGGCGGAGCCGGCGCCGATCACTTCCAACTCACTTCTGGCGCGGATACGTTCTACGATGACGGCATCGCCGCAACTACCGGCACCGGGGACTTTGCGTGGATCAAAGACTTCAAAGCGTCAGAGGGCGACCGCATCACCATGACGGGCGGAATGAGTGGCCGCGTCTTGTTTGGGGCGACCCAGCTTATGGTGGCAGGCAAAAGCGTTACCGGCACCGGCCTATATTTCGACGTCGATGGCGACGGTATTCTCGACCTCACCGACACAGCAGCAAACGACGAACTTCTCGCGCTGTTCGAGGGCCCCAACGCCGCTCCGACAATCGCGGATATCGACTTTATCTTAGTTTGAGCCGGGCGGGTGTTTAGCCCAGCGCCTCGTCGCACCGTCCGCACACGCCCTTGGATGTGAGCGGTTGGTGACGCCAGCAGCGCGGGCATTGGGCTTGTGCGCTTTTTGCGACGCGAGCGCCGATTGATGCGGATTTGGAAAGTGAGAGTTCGCTGATGATCAGGAACTCCTCCAACTCGGCGTGTTCGTTCGGCGAATACGCGCTGTAGGTTCCATGCGACGCATCGTCCAACTCCAGCACCACTGCGGCTTCGAGCGATTTCGCAATGGTCTTCGATTGCCGCGCGGGCTCGATGGCTTGCTGGTAAATGGCGGCGCGCAGCTTCAGCCACTCGTCCACTTTGGCTTCGAGCGCTTCGTCGCGCAGTGAGGAATTCGCCTCGGGAAGCTTCTCGATGTGGATGCTGGTGGTCTTGCCGGAGAATTCCCACGCTTCATCCGCGGTGTAGGCGAGGATGGGAGCGAGGAGTTTTGCGACGGACTCAAAGCAAGCCTGCATCACCGCCTGCGTCGCGCGACGGCGCGGGGATTTGGCGGCGTCGCAATACATGCGGTCCTTTGTGATATCCACGTACAGGGCGCTGAGGTCCACGGTGCAAAATTGATTCAGCGTCTCAAACACACGGCGGAAGTCGTACGCTTCGTAAGCCGCGCGGCACGTCGAGATGACGCCCTGGAGTTTGCTGAGAATCCAGCGGTCCACGGTGGTGGCTCCGGCGGTTCCGCCGCCATCGTAGTCGGCGATGTTCGCCAGCAGAATGCGCAGCACGTTGCGGAAACTGCGATACGCCTCACTCGTGCGCGCGAAGCCGTCCTCGGAAAACGGCACGTCATTCGTGAACTCCACGCTCGCGGCCCACAGGCGCACGATGTCCGCGCCGTATTTGCCGACGAAGTAGTCGGCCTCCATCGGCTTCTTGTAGCCGCCCTGGCCTTGGTCGCTCTTGCTGACTTTCTTCTTCGTGTCCTTGTCCACGACGAAGCCGTGCGTGATGACCGTCTTGTAGGGCGCTGCACCGGTGAGCGCGACGGAGGTCATGAGCGATGACTGGAACCAGCCGCGATGCTGGTCGGTCGCTTCGAGATACACGTCGGCGACGCCACCGGTCGCGGCAAGTTCCGGGTGGCGCTTCGTCACGGCCTGATGCGAGACGCCGGAATCAATCCACACGTCGAGCGTGTCGTTGCGGCGCGAAGTGCCCGCGGGCAGGCCGAGCTGCGCGGCCCACCACGCGTCGTCCTTTTCAAACCAAAGATTCGTGCCGCCGTTCTCGACGAGGTCGGCGACTTTCGCGGCGATGTCAGCTCGCACGATGGGCGTGCCTTTCTCGTCGTAAAAAACAGGCAGCGGCACGCCCCAAGTGCGCAGGCGCGAGATGCACCAGTCGGGCCGTGCCTCGACGGTGCCGTAGATGCGGTTGCGGCCCCAATGCGGAATCCACGTCGTCTTGTCGATGGCCTCGAGCGCCGCACCGCGGATGGCGTCCACCTTGATGAAAAACTGCTCCACCGCGCGGAAGACGATGGGGGTCTTGCTGCGCCAGCAATGCGGGTAATCGTGGACGTATTTCTGCTCGGCGAGCAGCGCGCCGCTTTCGCGGAGGAAAGTGACGATTTCCGCGTTGGCATCGAAGACGTATTTGCCGACCCATTGCGGCATGCCGCAGTCCTCGGTGAGCTTGCCGTAGTCGTCCACGGGCGAGAGCACGGGCAGGCCGTTTTGCTGGCCGGCGATATAGTCGTCCTTGCCGTGGCCGGGCGCGATATGGACTTGGCCGGTACCGGTGTCGAGCGTGACGAAATCAGCGCCGATGACCTTCGATGTCCGCGGCAAAAATGGATGCTTCGCTTCAAGGCCGACGAGTTCTTCGCCAACGAATTCCGCGCTGACTGCGCCGAGTTCGAGTCCGACTTCCTTCGCGAAGGAGTTCAGCAGTTCACTCGCGACGACGAGCTTCTGTCCGCCGAATTCCGCGACGCTGTATTTCGCCTTCGGATGCACTGCGATGGCGACGTTTGCAGGCAACGTCCAAGGTGTCGTTGTCCAAATGACGAACGAAGCACCAGCCAGCGCATCTTTTCCACCCGCCGCGGCGAACTTCACAAAAATCGCCGGGTCCGTCCGCTGCGCGTATTCCACCTCCGCCTCCGCGAGCGCGGTCTGCGCGCCGGTGCTCCAATAGACCGGCTTTTTCGACTGATACACGAGGCCCTTCTCCACGAACTTCCCGAACGCCCGGATGATGTCCGCCTCGTAGCTGGGGGCGAGCGTGAGATACGGGTCGCTCCACGAGCCGAACACGCCGAGCCGCTTGAACTGCCCGCGCTGGATCTCAATGTATTTGCGCGCGAACGCCTCCGCGCGGCGGCGGATTTCCGCGGGCTCCAAGCCGCGCTGCTCCTTCACCACCTTGAAGTCAATCGGCAGCCCGT
>SXWH01000215.1 GCA_005791535.1 Verrucomicrobiaceae bacterium
GTGAAGCACGGCACGTCGGTCGGGCCGTCTCCCACGTAAATCATGTGGTCAAACGGCACCGGCCGCATCTCGGGCGGCATGTGATCGTTTACGTCCTGCGTGTAATCCAGCAGGCCTTTGTTGATGCGGAAAAGGAACTGCGTCTTCTGCGTGTGGCTGATGACCCGTTTTGGAAACGTGATGCTCCCCGCCTTGTCCTCTGCGAACTCGCACCCGAACACCGCTTTGATGAACGGCGCAATCCGCGAGCCGTCGATCAGCGCCTTCAGGCCGCTGCTGATGATGTAATGCTCCACCTTGATTCCCAGTGCCACGTGCTCCGGGCGCAGGAGGGTCTTCGCCAGCTCCTCGAACATCTCCGGCAGGCCGGGGTAAAACTTCAGGCCTTCGCCGAGCTGTCTCAGTCGCGCATTGGTCGGGCGATCCAGGTCCAGGCAATCGAGCAGCGCTTTTAAATACGCGAGCTCGCTGTCGTATCCGTCGTCCCTCACCAGCGCCTGGCATCGCGCCCAGAACTTTCCCGAGTCGATTCCAAACGCCGGGAACAACACCTCGTCCTGCATGTAGTTCGGCGAAAGCGTCTGGTCGTAATCATACACGATGGCGATGGTGTTTTGCGGCACGGTCATGTTCTAGAAATGGCGGGTTTGCTTCGGAATGTCGATTCCCTCCGCGCGGTCCACGATGAACTTCGGCCTTTGCTTCACTTCCTCGTAAATGCGCCCGATGTATTCGCCGAGGATGCCTATCGCTAGCAACTGCACGCCCCCGAGGAACAGCACCGCGAACACGAGCAGCGTATTTGCCACGAATGGCGCGATGAGCACCGATGCGCCGATGCTCGCGAAGCCCGCGATCGTCGCCAGACGCAACGCTGCCGTTGAAAAGCAAAACACACCGTTGAACCCGATGCGCAGGGAGCCGAGAAAGCGGTTATAGTTTCCCTCGCCCGAAAACCTCGCCGGCCTGTCGAACAACACCGACGTCTGCTTGAAGCCCGCGAGCGCCACCATGCCGCGCAGGAAACCGTGCGTCTCCCGCAGGCGCACCACCTCGTCCACCACGCGCCGGCTCATCAGCCGGAAATCCCCCGTGTTGGGCGGGATTTGCACCTCCGCAAAGCGCGTGATCACCGCGTAGCCCAGCCACGCCGTGAACCTCTTCAACATCGTCTCCCCCTCGCGGCTCCTTCGCTGCGCAAACACCACCTCCGAGCCGCTCTTCCACGCCGCCACCATCTCGCGGATCAACTCCGGCGGGTCCTGCAAATCCACATCCATCACCACCACCGCATCGCCGCGCGAAAACTGCATCCCGGCCAGCGTCGCCATCGGCTGGCCGAACCTCCTCGAAAGCTTCAGCAGCTTCACGCGCGAATCCTTTGCTCGCGCCTCCAAAATCACCTCCTCCGTGCGATCCGGCGACGGGTCCATCGCGAAAATGATCTCATGCTCCAGCCCCGTCTCCGCCAGAATCGGCGCCATTCGCGACAGAAATTCCGGCACGTTGCGCTCCTCGCGATACACGGGCACGACGATGGAAAGAAGGGCGGTCGATTCAGCAGACATCGCCGCCTACATTGGCACGCGCTGCCGCGTCGGCGAAGACATTCTTCGCATCTCCGGCGACCTTTTCCGCCTCCGCAACGAACGCCCCTACAACCGCTCCACCTCGTACCACAACGTCTTAAACTGCGGCCCGATCTCCAGCTTCGCATCCCGCACCGGCACCTCCTCGCGACGCTGCCCGCGTTCATCCAGCGCCCACGCTTTAAAACGCCCGCCCTCCGGCAGGTCGATGGTTGCCTTCGGGCCTTCCACTAAAACCGGCGGCATCCCCCAATCACGCCCCACCGTCGTCCGCTCCGCATTCTTCCAGCCCATCTTCGTGTTCTCAATGGAACCGGTCGCGGTGATCAGCAGCCTCTTCGACGTCGCGAGGTCCATCTCGTCCATCGCAGTCAACTGGTAGCTCGCCCAACTGCGCGCGCTGCTCCGAATCCGAACCTTCTCGTTCGAAAAGGAACCGGTGCGTGCCTCGAACAAATCCGCATTTCCGATTACGAAGGCGGAGGTTCGCGACCGCAACTCTGCCGAAGCATTTCCCGACTCCTCGTTGCGGTTCCACGCGAAATCGAACCACTGAGCGGAACTCCTTCCCACGCCGCGGCGTCCCGCGTGGGCGAAGCCTAGCTTCTTTTGCTCGGGACTGAAGAACGCTTCATCGAGGTCGTGCGTGAAATCGAAGATGGTTGTGAAAACGTCCAGCTTCTCGAAGGCTTTGATACCACTCGTGAATGATGGCCCGTGCGTAAGCGCGAGTTCTGGCGCTTTACTTCGCACAATTCCAATCGTGCTTTGCGGGATGTAAGTGCTCGGATAACTCGGATCAGGCCTCCGGAAACTCAACACAGCCCCCGGCAGCGTCGCCATCTTCACCGGATGTCTCGCGATATCGAAAAAGCTATCGAAGTGCTCCTGCTGCCATTTGTCATTGTGCGAGTACGCAAAAATGAACACCCCGTCCCAATCCTGAAGCGCCGCAAACGCCGCGATGATCGGCGCCGTTTCCGCCCCGTACGTGTTTGGCGCGGAATGATTGTATTCCGTGCAAATAAACGGCTTCCCCTTTACCCGCTGGGCGGCCAGCGCAGGCAAAGTTCCGCCCCCCTTTACGCCCGACATCGGGATGTTCTTCACCGTCCAGCGCTCCGGATTCCACGCTCCGCCCTCGAAGTCCGGATGCTCCCAATACGCATGCGAATCGATCACATCCATGCCCGACTGCACATGCCCCGGACTCCAAAACCCCTGCGTCCCCACAATCGGCGCGCGCACCCCCAGCTCCTTCTTCAAAAAATCGCGCATCCCGTTCCAGTAAACCAACTCCGTGTCCCACAAAAACTCCTGCCAGTCCCGCTGCTTCGCCGGCGTGACCCGCGAAAGCTCCCGCTTCTTCACCATCGGCACACGCCCTTTTGCGTCCCGCACCAACCCGCCATCGATACCCACCGACCTCAGCGAAAAATCCGAAAAATCGAAATGCCCCTCCGTCAACCCCATCCCCCCAATCGTCAACCTTCCCCGCTCTTCAGCCGACCCGACACTCACAATCACCGAAACATCCCGCCAATCCGTCCCCACCTTCACCTTCCCCGACCCCAACACCTTCCACGGAGAAGAACTTTGCTGCAACGCAACCGATATTTCCCCCTCTGCGGGACCTTTTGCCCGAAACTTTACCTCATACGAGCCCGCTGCCAGAGAAATTTCCCCCAAAGTGAACTGCACATGCCACGACTCGGAACCTGGTTCATCGACAATGATAGAAATCTTCCCGTTATTGTGGGTTGATTTAGCCATTGCAGCACCATGCGTCTCAAAATTGTAGGAAACTTTTGGTGTTTTGCTGAATGCTTCCGGTGAACTTTCAACCCGCTCTGCGCATTGAAAGTTTCCCGTAGCGTCGTTAGCGACCGTCTTAAGGGTAATAGTAAAACGCTCAAGCCATTTTGTAGTAACAAGAGCGGAATGAAACTCGCGCAATGAGGAAAGAGTTTCACTCAATCGGGCGGGAGTTTCACAAAATCCCAAAAGTTTATCGCTAAATCCTGCAAGGGTTCCACTCAATTGCGTAAGTGTGTTATTGGATTGCTTGGGGAATTCACTCAGGCCGATAAGGGTTTCGCTCAATGGCAGCAGTGTTATATGAAATGGGAAAAATGTTTCCCGCAATGACGAAGAGTTTTCAGAACCAGACGTAAATGTGGCGTAGAATGCGCTGCGAGTCTCCGTGTACGTGCTAAATGTTTCCAAATCCGAGGCAACGCGCTTGCGACTGGGAGCGGCGACATTGCCTTCGGCTGTCTTACGGCTCCTGTCGCCGACTAAAATATAGCGCGAAGCGCCAAACTTCTCCGCGAACGCAACGAATGGAATTAAGCGCTTTGCGTATGTTTCTAAACGGCGACAGGAATGTCGCCGCTCCTTGGTTCGCTTCGCTCGCAATTCCGCTAACGTCGCTGCGGAGGAATCATCGTTCTCTGCAAAGCTGGCAATCTGCCGCATCGGACCAAAAATGTCGCTGCGAATCCGGCTCGCTTGTTTCATCTCGCCGATAAGCTCCGCGCCCGGCGCTCTCTCGCCTTCGCTCCACGCTTTCCGTGCGGCTGCGTCGTCGCCGTATTTCTTTAATATCCACGCGCCCCACTGCGTTTCGAGGTCCTCTTTATATATGGGCGGCAGGTCGTCCATCTCGCGGGCGAACCATTGGAAGCCGAGGGCGTTTTCGTTGTTGATTTCGACGAGCGCGACGGCGGGTTCGGCGGCGTAGGGGTTGCCGGTGTATTTGTTGACGTGCGTGAGGAGGTCGCGGGCGTAGGTTTTTTGCAACGCGATCATGGGGGCGTGGTAGTTGTCCACGCCTTTATCGAATTGGGGGCTGCCTTTCTTCTCCGCTTTGGGCAGGTCGGGGTAGGTGCGGCTGACGTGGAGGTTGAGGTTTGCGTAGATGCCGTGCTTTTTGAGCGCGGCGATGAAGTAGTCGAGCTTGTCGAGCTGCCCGGCGTCGAGGGTGCGGCCGTCTTTTTCAAAAATGCCGGCCGGTGCGCTGAACATGTCCATGTGGTGGAAGCGGACGCAATTAATGCCGAACTTCGCGAGGCGCGCGGCGATTTTGTCGGCGTCGTCGTGGCTGGGGAAGTTCGCGGCGAAGCACATGTTCACGCCGAAGATGCGCAGGCGCTTTTCGCCGGCGAACAAGTGGCCGTCTTTGACGTGCACGAAGCCGTCGCGGCCTGCGGGTTTGTCGTTCAGCCAGGCGATGTTCGTGATCGAGGGCGTGGAGTCGTCCCACGGGAGTTGAAAGGGAAACATGTCGGCGGCCGATGCGGCGGATGCGAGCGCGAGAAGGACGGGAAGTTTCATGCGCAGGATGTAAACGGAGCCGGAGACGCGCGGCGATGCGAAGTTTTGCCGTGATTTGTCGCGCGGCGGGCGGTATCGCTCGCGCATTATGTGGAAAGGTAGATTTCAGGAACAAACCGCAGAGTTGCTACAGACGTTCAGCGAGAGCATCAGCTTCGACTGGCGGCTGTGGCGGCACGACATCGAAGGCTCCATCGCGCACAGCGCCGCGCTGGAGCGCGCGGGGTTGATCACGAAGGAGGAACGCACAAGCATCGTGGACGGACTGCGGGCCATCGGCGCGGAAATCGAAGCGGGGACGTTTCAATTTAAGATCGAGCTCGAAGACATTCACATGAACATCGAGTCCGAGCTCACGCGGAGAATCGGAGCGGCAGGCGCGAAGCTGCACACGGCGCGCTCGAGGAATGATCAAGTCGCTACGGACATCCGCCTTTATCTGCGCGACGAATGCGATTCGATCGCGAGGGGAATCCGGGATTTGCAAAGCGCGCTCGTGGAGCTGGCGGAGCGCGAGCAGGATGTGATCATCCCCGGCTACACGCATCTTCAGCGCGCGCAGCCGGTGTCGTTCGCGCACCATTTGCTCGCCTACGTCGAGATGCTTGAGCGGGACCGCGGCCGGATCTCCGACACGCGCAAACGGATGAACATTCTGCCGCTCGGGAGTGGCGCGATCGCAGGATCGACGATCCTTTTGGACCGCGAGTTCGTGGCCGCGCAGCTCGGGTTTGATAGCGTGACGCAAAATTCCATGGATGCCGTCAGCGACCGCGACTTTGCAGTCGAACTGCTTGCTGCGCTGGCGCTCGTGGCGACGCATCTTTCGCGACTGAGCGAGGACGTGATCCTGTGGGCGTCGAGCGAGTTCAAGTTCATCCACATCAGCGACGCCTACACGACCGGAAGCTCGCTCATGCCGCAAAAGAAGAACCCCGATGTCGCCGAGTTGACGCGAGGGAAAACCGGGCGCGTGTACGGGAATCTGATGTCGCTTTTAACGACGCTCAAGGGACTCCCAATGACCTACAACCGCGACATGCAGGAGGACAAGGAGCCGGTCTTCGACAGCGTGGACACGATCAAGAATTCGCTCGCCGTCTTCACGGGAATGATGCGCGGCGTAAAAGCAAACCGCACCGCGTGCGCGTCCGCCGTGGCCGACCCGATGCTGCTCGCCACAGACCTCGCGGATTATCTCGTGAACCGCGGCGTTCCATTCCGCCACGCCCACGAGCTGGTGGGAAAAGCCGTGGCCCTCTGCACGCAGCGCGGGTGCGACCTTCCGCAAATCCCGCTCGCAGATTACCAGGCGATTTCGCCCGAGTATCAGGCCGATTTGTTCGATTGCTTCGACCTTTCCAAAGCAATGGCCGCGCGCAAAGCCATCGGCGCGCCGTCGCCCGCCAACGTGTCGTCGCAGCTCGTGCGCTGGAAGTCCGCGTTGTCGTAGGGCAGCAAAAAGCCCGGAGCAGGACGAATCCGCTCCGGGCCTTTGTGCAAACAGTCGCCGGATTACTTCGCGCCGTGTCCGTGCGGAGCTCCCGCGCCACCCGTGGCAGCGCTCGCGGCAAGCGCGGCGTCCACATCTTTCGTGACGATCAGCTTGCCCCACATGACGACGAAGTGACCGGGCATCGTGCAGACGTACTCGTATTCACCTTCCTGCGTCGGGGCGGTGACTTTGATGGCCTCCTTCTGTCCGGGCTCGATGACTTTCGTCGCGCCGAGGATTTCCTTTTCCCAATCCTTCGGAATGTAGGCGCGGCCCTGCTTGTCGAGCTTGTCGGGAGTCATCGTGCTTGCAGCCGTGCCGATCTTCTCGTGCTGGCCGGGTTTTACGATGACGAGGTTGTGCGGCATGGTGTCGCTGTTTTCGAGGATGATCTCAAACGGCTTGCCGGCCTCGACGACGATGCGGGTGTTGTCGTAGCGCATCTGCTCGTGAACGGTGTGGACGACGAAAACGGGCACCCCGAGGGAGCGGATTTCCTTGCGAAGGCGAGTCGCCTCCGCCGGCGCGAGCAGCCCGGCGAGCTCGGTCGCAGCGCTGGCGGTCTCGATGTAATCCTGTTTCGTGCGATCGCCGGCAGGGACGGTCTTCGCCCACGCGAGGACGGCTTCCGCGACCGGACCGGCGGCATCCTTGTTCCAGCTCGTGCGCGGGAGCTGCATGATTGCGCGCGCCGCGGCAGCCCGGTCTTCGCCTTTGCGCAGGGCGTTTGCGAGTACGGTGAAGTTTGCGGCTGCGTTCTCCGGCCCCATCAGCGGCATCGCCTTGAAGGCGGCTGCGCGCGTCTGCGCGGTTGCGACTGCGCCCGCCAGTAGCGGCTGGAACTTCGCACGGAGAGGCGGGTTCGCGATCAGCGCGAGCGATTCAAGCACCCGGACCCTTGCGGCGGGCTCGCTCGCGGAA
>SXWH01000216.1 GCA_005791535.1 Verrucomicrobiaceae bacterium
CCGGGCTTTCCTGCCGTCATTGGAAATGGTGTGCATGGCGCGAATGTGCCATGCAACTGCCATGCAAATCAACCTCCACCACTCGTGTTTCCGGATTTTACTCTGGAAAAGAGTGGCGGAGTCTACGGGGCTCGAACCCGCAACCTCCGCCGTGACAGGGCGGCGCTCTAACCGATTGAGCTAAGACTCCTTGAATTTGGGAGGCGTGTGGATAGCGGTGCCGGGAGCGTACGGCAAACACTTTTTCGCAAATCACCGGAAATTTTTTCTGAGCGTCGGATGCGGAACGCCCCGAAAGCCTCGTGGCTGCTTGCGTCGCAGGGCACCGTGCGTATTCTCCGCGCTCTTTTATGAAAACTGCTACTTCCGCTCTCACCGCGTTTCTTGGTCTTTCGCTTCACGCATTCGCCGCCGATGTCTCGGGCGGCACGGGAAAAGGCGGTGAATTGAAGCCGGCTCCGCGCCTCCCGGTTTACCCGCCAAAGGACACAAAAGACGCTGCCGAGCGAAACTTCCAGAAGGCCAAGCTGCCCGAGGGATTCACCGGGGACATTTGGGCGAGCGAGCCGCTGCTGGCGAATCCCGTTGCGTTTTGCTTCGACGGCAAAGGGCGGATGTTCGTCTCGGAGACGCATCGCTACCGCACGAGCGTGCTGGATATCCGGCACTACTATTGGATGATCGAGGACGATCTCGCCTCGCGCAACCAGGACGACTGGATGAAGTCGATTAAGAAGAACTTCCCGAAAGACTGGCAGAACCTCGAAAAAGAGAGTGAACTCGTCCGCCTCGTGCAGGACAGCAACGGCGACGGGAAAGCCGACCAATCCAGCTTGTATGCCGACGGATTCAACTCCGCGCTGGATGGAATCGCGAGCGGCGTGCTTTGGCACAACGACGCGCTTTATTTCACAAACATCCCGGCGCTTTGGAAAATGACCGGCGCGGACAAGGCGGAGAAAAAAGAGGAACTCCACCGCGGATACGGCGTGCGCTTTAGTTACACGGGACACGATTTCCATGGGCTCATCGCCGGGCCGGATGGCCGCCTTTATTTCTCCATCGGCGACCGAGGTTCTTCCATCAAAACAAAGGAAGGCACGACCATCGAACTTCCCGATGAAGGCGCGGTTTTCCGCTGCGAGCCGGATGGTTCGCGTCTGGAACTCGTGATGCGCGGTCTGCGCAATCCGCAGGAACTGGCGTTCGACGACTACGGCAATCTTTTCACCGGCGACAACGACAGCGACCAGGGCGACCGCGAGCGCTGGGTGCTCGTGACGGAGGGCGCCGATGCCGGTTGGCGCGTGGGCTACCAGCATCATCCGCTCGGCAAGGAGTTCAATCCGTGGCTCGCGGAGAAAATGTGGGAGCCGCGCGACCCGAAGAAAAACCAGCCGGCCTACATTCTTTCGCCGATTGCGAATCTGCCCGATGGGCCGAGCGGCCTCGTGCATTATCCCGGCACTGGACTGCCTGCGGAATACAACGGCTCATTCTTCCTCGCGGGCTACAAAGGCAGCACGGCGAAGAGTCAGGTCAATACGTTCAAAACCGAGCCCGACGGCGCGGGCTTCAAGCTCGTGGGCTTGAAGACATTCATGGACAACGTGCAGGCGACCGACGTGGATTTCGGCCCCGACTCGCGCATTTACGTGAGCGCGTGGGATGAAGGATGGGAGCGCTCCGACCAAGGCCGCATCTACCGCCTCAGCCACGAAGCCGCGCGGAAGGAACAAGCCGCGCAAATCGCAGAAGTGCAGAAGATTTTGAGCGAGGGATTCAAGCAGCGGACGCCGGAGGAATTGGTGAAGCTGCTGGCGCATGGCGACCAGCGGGTAAGGCTTGGAGCGCAGTGGGAGCTGGTTGAGAAGCTCTCAAACCCAGACAGAAGAGACGAGAACATTCCGATTGCGAAACGCTTAGAAGCCACAATGCTTGAAGGAATTGATGGCCCTCATAAACAACTCTCCCGAATCCACGCTATCTGGATATACACGCATTTTGAAAAACTAAAGCGAATCAAGCGTCAAGGGCGAATTGGGCTCACGATGGTTGCAAAAGGATTCGAAGCTGCTTTGTTTACTGACGCCGATCCAATTATCCGCATCAACGCACTTCGACTTGCGCGCGAGTATCCGCCGATCGCAAGTCCTCAATTGCTGAAGCTGATTTCAGACAAACTATCCGATGCCGATCCTAGAGTTCGTTTTGAGGCGGCGATGGCATTGAGTAAAATGGGGAACGTCGAGCTACCAGCAACAATCCAACCTCAAATGCGAGAGGCTTTTCAGCGCGCAATGCCAGATCTCGACCGCAGCAATGTCGGGGCAGGAACTGAGGTCATCAAAATGCTCAGAGAAAACGACTCGCGCGACACATATCTCTCACATGCCGGAGTCATGGCATTAGCCGGAATGAGGAATACCGCTGTTCTAAACGATGCGGCAAAAGATCAATCGCCCGCAGTCCGGCTCGCAGCCTTGCTTGCGTGGCGGAAGCTCGGTAGCGAGAACCTCGCGCAATTCCTCGCCGACAAAGACCAGTCGCTCGTCCGCGAAGCCGCCATCGCTATCAACGATGCACCGATTCCCGCCGCGATGCCTGCTCTCGCGAAGCTCGCGTTTTCCAAGGATGCGGGCGGGCAGGTTGCGCCGATTGATGGGAAGGATGAGGCGCTTGCGGTCCGTGTGCTGAACGCGAACTTCCGCGTCGGCGGTACGGATGGAGCAAACCGGCTCGCGCTATTTGCCGCTCGTTCGAAGCACGAGAGTCTGCGCGGAGTCGCGCTGACGATGCTCAAATCGTGGGCGAAACCGCCGCAACGCGATTACATCACCGGCACTTTCCGTCCACTGGCCGAGCGACCTGCCACGGATGCGGCGTTCCAGCTCAATCTTGTCGCGGCAGACCTGCTCGCGGACAAATCCGAAAAGACTCTCATCGCCGCATGCGAGGCCATTTCGGCGAACGACGTGAAGACCGCCGCACCCCACGTGCTCGCGCTTTTGCGCAACGACAAGGCTCCGCAAAAGGCCCGACTCGCCGCGCTGGATGCGCTTTCGAAGCTCGCGACTCCCGAACTCGAAGCCGGACTCATCGCCGCAGGCGGGGACAAGAACGCCGCGCTGAAAACCGCTGCGAGCAAGCTCATGGGCAAGCGTAATCCCGATACCGCGGCGCAACAACTCATCGGAGCATGGGCGACTGCGGATGGCGCGCAAAAGCAGGACATCGCCACCGCACTCGGCGAGACGAAGAGCACGAAAGCCGCGGAGTTTCTCGCGAAACTGGTGGCCGGAATCTCCAACGAACCCGCCGAGGCCCAGCTCGAAATCATCGAAGCCGCAGGGAAACACGAGGGAGCGAAAGCTGCACTCGCCGCGTATCAAAAGGCGCTCGCGAATCCATTCGCGAAATACAACGTCGCCCTGAGCGGCGGCGACAAAGAGGCGGGCGAAAAGCTCTTCAAGGAACACCCTGTCGCCGCATGTCTGCGCTGCCACAAGGTCTCCAATAGCGGCGGCGACGCTGGGCCGGACCTGACCGGATTCGCAGCAAAGCACGACCGCGCCTACATTTTGGAAAGCATCGTCAACGTGAACGCGAAAATCGCTCCCGGCTTCCAGATGGTCATCCTCACTCTGAAGGATGGCAGCATCAAGGCGGGCACGTTGAAGTCCGAAGAGAATGGTGTGCTCGCGATCCAGAATCCCGGAATGCCCGCGGAAAATGTCAAAGCCTCCGACGTTGCCAAACGCGAAAACGCGCCCAGCGGGATGATCCCAAACCTAGGCGACCTTCTCACAAAGCGCGAGCTTCGCGACATCGTCGAATACGTCTCCACGCTGAAATAGAGCTCCGCCTTCTTCACCGGCTGCGTCCGCGTTCAGCACCTGGCAACGACTATTCGCTCGTGCGAATGTCCTTGATGTCCAATTGCGCGGATACCGTGCCCTTCCATTCGTTCCGCGAAACGGTGAACGCCACGTCCCACGGCAGCGGAGGCAACGGATACTCCGCCGCGCCCCACCAAACAGCGCGGACGTCCGACCGCCCCTGTCGCAGAATCATCGAGTAATGCCGCTCCTTCATCACACGCGGCTCGCCGTAGTTGAGCACACGGCGCGCAAAGAAAACGGGCTGCCGGTTGTCCGTGCCGAACGGCTGCAGGCAATCGAGTTGCTCGAGGAGGTTGTAATTCACCGCGGATAGAGGAACCTCCGCATCGAGACGAATCGTCGGCACCAACTGTTCCTGCACGAGCATTTCTCCCGCGGTCTGCAGGAACTCGGCGCGAAATTCATCGAAGAACTCCTGCCTGATCGAAAGTCCGGCCGCCATATCGTGGCCGCCGAACTTTTCCAGATGAGTCGCGCAATTGCCGAGTGCCGTGACAAGCGAGAACCCTTCGATACTTCGCCCGCTCCCCTTCCCCACGCCCATCGGATCAAAGCCCACGACGATTGTCGGGCGATGATACTTCCGCTGAATCCGGGATGCCACGATGCCCACCACGCCGGGATGCCAGCCTTGTCCGCCGACGACGATGGCCGCGTCGGAGTTCACGTCGAAGCGATTCAGGATCTGCGCCTCAGCAAGCCCCAGCACCTCGTCCTCCACCTCGCGGCGTTCGCGATTCTGCTGATCGAGCATCTTCGCAAGAATGGTCGCGCGCGGCGCGTGGTCGGTCATCAGCACCTCCAGCGACGCCTCCGCGGACGCAAGACGCCCGGATGCATTCAGCCTCGGACCGATCCCGAAACCGATGTGCCCGCTGTCAAATGGGGGCTTTAGAGCCGACACCTCGACCAGCGCCCGCAGCCCGGCCCAACTCGTCTGCTCGAGCCTTTCGAGCCCCGCCTTCACAAGGATGCGGTTCTCACCCACCAGCGGCACGATGTCGGCGACGGTCGCCACCGCGACCAGGTCGAGCACGGTCTTCAGATCAAAGCCCGCGACGGGCCGCCGCTTCAACAGAGCATGGGCGACCTTGAACGCAATGCCCGCGCTGCACAGGTAGCGAAACTCCTCGCCGGCGACCTTTGGATTCACCATTGCCACCGCAGCAGGCAGGGATTCCTTCGGCTCGTGGTGATCGAGAATGATCGTGTCGATGCCCTTCTCCCGCAGCGCAGCAACCTCCGCGGTGGAAGTTGTGCCACAGTCCACCGCAATCAAAAGCCGTGGCGCATGAACATCGACACACCGCGAAACTCCCTCGGCGGAAAGCCCGTAGCCTTCGTCCACACGGTGCGGCAGAAAGGTCGTCACCACCGCGCCGGACGCCCGCAGAACCCGCGCGAGAATCGTCAGGGACGTCACGCCATCGACATCGTAGTCGCCAAACAAAACAATCCGTTCCTGTGCCTCAATCGCCGCGATGATACGCACGACTGCCGCATCCATTCCGGGCAGCGAGAAGGGATCACTCAACGAGCGAAGCATCGGCTTCAAAAATCGGAGCGCCTCCTGCGGCGAAGATTTTCCGCGCCGGATTAGCAACTCCGCCACCCACGGCTCCACACCGGCAGCGTCGGAAAGTTCCCGGACGCGGGCCGATTCAATCGGAGCCGGAAGACACCAGCGCATCGCCGCGACTCAGCGCGTCAGAATTCCGTTCACCGTGCGCATGATCCCGCGCGGATTTTCGTCGCGCAGTTCCACCGGAAGCGCATCCGCCGGAAATCCCTGCCAGCTCACAGGCCGCGCCCAGCGAAGGATCGCCGCAGTTCCCACACTCGTGAATCGCGAGTCGGTGCTCGATGGATACGGCCCGCCGTGCTGCATGGAAGGACACACCTCCACGCCGGTCGGAAATGCGTTCACCACCACACGGCCGGAGCGCCGTTCGAGCGCGGAAACGAGGTCCGCAAAATCCGCGAGGTCGCTGCCCGCTGCGTGAATCGTCGCGGTCAACTGCCCGCGAAAGGCCCGCGCCGCCGCGAGCAACTCCGTCACCGTCCGAGCCACGACCAGCAGAGTGAACGGACCGAAAATCTCCTCCCGCAACTCGTGGTTCAAAATGAACGTCTCCGCGTCCGTGGTGAACGCCACCGGCTCGCCCTGCGTTTTCGCGGGGTCCGCATCAGCGACCGCCTCCGCAAGAACCGTAACGCCTTTCACCGACTGCACACGATCCACACCGGAGAAAAAGGAATCGCAAATTGCGCGATTCAGCATCGTCGCCGGCGCCGCCGACTGCACCTGCTCGCGAAACGCCTGCGCAAATGCATCGAAGTCCGGACCGCCAAGTGCAAGCACCAGACCGGGCTTCGTGCAGAACTGCCCGACGCCCATCGTGAAGGAATTCTTCAGCCCCGCAGCGATTGCCGCTCCGCGCTCCTTCAGCGCGTTCGGAAGAATCACCACCGGATTCAATGAACCCATCTCGGCGAAAACCGGGATTGGCTCCGGACGCGCAGCAGCGGCATCAAACAGCGCACGTCCTGCGCGCTCCGAGCCGGTGAAGCCGAGACCGCGCACGAGCGGATGCTTTACCAAAGCCTGCGCCACCACCGAGCCCGCGCCATGAAGCATCGAGAATACACCGGCGGGCAATCCGCATTTTTCGATCGCGCGGTAGATGGCCGTCGCCACGAGTTCCGCCGTTCCTGGATGGGAGCCGTGCGCCTTCATGACGACCGTGCATCCGGCTGCAAGCGCCGACGCCGTGTCACCACCCGCAGTCGAAAACGCCAGCGGGAAATTACTCGCGCCCATCACCACGATCGGCCCGAGCGGGACGAGCATGCGGCGCATGTCCGGCTTCGGCACGGGCGTGCGGTCCGGGTTGGCGTGATCAATTCGCGCATCTACCCACGAGCCTTCACGCACCAGGGCGCCAAAAGCCTTGAGCTGGGAACACGTCCGCGTCCGCTCGCCGGTGAGGCGGTCGACTGGCAGTCCCGATTCCAGATGCGCGCGCTGGATGAGCGTATCGCCAAGCGCGACGATTTCATTCGCGATGACGTCGAGAAAATCCGCCCGCGCCAGTGCATCCACGCGGCGGTAGATTTCGAATGCATCCTCCGCGGCGCAGACGGCGGCGTCCACTTCGGTCGCAGTGGCCTCGTGGAATGCAGGCGCGAGTTCACTCCCGTCGAGCGGCGACTTTGCGAGGAATGTCCTCGCCGAATCCGCCGCCTGTTTTCCCGCGATGAAGCTGTGTCCGTGGAGCATGGCTGGAGTCGGTTAAAGTTGAACGACCTGCACGCTGCGGATGTCCGGCTCGGCGAGGAGTTCCTTCACCACGCCTTCGCCGGGCGCGGTGTCGAGATTCAGGACCGCGAGCGCGTGGCCGCCGGCTTCGTTGCGTCCGAGGCTCATCGTGGCGATGTTTACGCCGTGACGCCCCATGAGCGTGCCGATCCAGCCCACCATTCCGGGACGGTCCTTGTTCTCGTAAATGAGCAGCGCGCCCTCGGGCCGGGCTTCCACGAAGCGGCCGTTGATTTTCACGATGCGCGGCTGGCTGCCGAAATGCGTTCCCGCGACGCTCACCCATCCGCCCTCGCCGGTCGCCGTCAGCTCGATGAGCTCCGCAAAATCGCCGCCCGCGGTCTCGCGGCTTTCGGTCACCTTCACGCCGAGTTGCTGCGCAAATGCGGGTGCGTTGACCTCGTTCACCTCGCCACCGCTCGCCGTGTGGAGAAACGCTTTCAAAATCGCACGGGTGATCGGCGTCGTGTCCTGCTCGTTCATCTTGCCCGAGTAGTTGATATTGATGCTGTCGCAACGCTTCGCCGCGATCTGGCTGAGGAACTTGCCCAGCTTGGCGCCGAGCGCGATGTGCGGCCCAATGAGCGCGAGCGTCTTTGCATCGACGCTCGGCATGTTCACTGCATTGCGAACCTCGCCCGTGAGCAGCATCGCGCGGATTTGCTGCGCGACTTCGATGCCCACATTTTCCTGCGCCTCTGCCGTGCTCGCACCAAGGTGCGGAGTCAGCACGATGTTCGGCGCGTAGCGCAGCGGGTTGTCCGCAGCGGGCGGCTCGATTTCAAACACGTCGATCGCCGCAGCCGCAACCTGCTTGCTCTTCAGCGCATCGGCGAGAGCCTGTTCGTTGATGAGACCGCCGCGCGCGCAATTGATGATGCGAACGCCCTTCTTCGTCTTCGCGAGGCGCTCCGCGTTCAGCATGTCGCGCGTCTCGTCGGTGAGCGGCATGTGCATCGTGATGTAGTCGGCAAACGGCAGGATGTCCTCCAGACGCTCGACCAATTCCACCTGCATCGCGCGGGCGCGGCTTTGGCTGAGATACGGATCATACGCATGCACGCGCATCCCAAACGCAATCGCCCGGCGCGCAATCTCGGTGCCGATGCGGCCCATTCCCAGAATGGCGAGCGTCTTTCCGTAAAGCTCCACGCCCTCGAAATTCTTCCGGTCCCACTTGCCCGCCTTCATCGAAGCATCCGCCTGCGCAATATTGCGCGAGATGGCCATGAGCAGGCTGAAAGCGTGCTCCGCGGTCGAGATGGTGTTTCCCGCCGGCGTGTTCATCACGACAATTCCCGCCTTCGTCGCTGCATCGGTGTCCACATTGTCCACGCCCACTCCCGCACGGCCCACGCACTTGAGCTTCTTGGCAGCGCCGATGACCTTCGCATTCACCTTCGTCTGGGAACGGACCACGAGGCCGTCGAATTCGCCGATGATTTCGAGAAGCGCGTCTTCCTTGAGACCGGTTTTCACCGTCACATCGACTAGACCGCCCTCCATCAACTCCGCCACACCACGTTCACTGACAGGATCCGCTACTAAGACTTTTGGTTTGCTCATAAATATAGAAAAAGGGCGCGCAGTCTGCGCGGACTGACCGATTCCGCAAATCGAAAGTTGCGGAAAGTTCACCGCCGGATGATACCCGCCACATGATTCGAAAAGCATTCGTCATGTCTGTGCACCCCGGCTGCGAGGCGGAGTACGAACGCAGGCACAGTCCGATCTGGCCGGAATTGCATGCGACGTTGATCAGCCACGGCGTCCTCACCTATTCGATTTTTCTCGATGCGGAATCGGGCCGCCTCTTCGCCTACGCCGAGGTTGAAAGCGAGAAGCTCTGGCAGGAAATTGCATCCACCGAGGTGTGCAGGCGGTGGTGGGCGTCGATGAAGGAAATCATGCCGGCAAATCCCGACAACAGTCCGGTCGCGGTCGAACTGAGGGAGGTTTTCCACATCGAACGGCAGTGAACTAGAGCGGTTTCCAGAAGTCGTTCCCGGGGTTTTCGC
This sequence comes from Verrucomicrobiaceae bacterium, assembly GCA_005791535.1. Classification (GTDB taxonomy): domain Bacteria; phylum Verrucomicrobiota; class Verrucomicrobiia; order Chthoniobacterales; family Chthoniobacteraceae; genus SXWH01. The sequence continues at coordinate 9,240 of SXWH01000216.1, forward strand.
TTCGAAAGTTGGGGTGCCGCCTGCGACAACGAGCGGCGACTACCAAAGACCGCCGCTCCGGTGGGTCACTTTACCCACCGCCGGGCTTTGTGTTCGAAGCGCGGGAGGTTTTCGACGCGGCGGACGGGGATGCGGATGGCGAGGGTTTCGCCGAGGGTGCGTTCGAGGCGGGCGGCTGCGGTGTCGTCGGGGGTTTCGATTTCGATGGTGAGCTCGGTCAATTCGCTGCGGCTGGAGACGGTGACGCGGTATTCGAGGATTTCGGGGATGGCGCGGATGATGGTCTCGATGGCGGTGGGGTAGATGTTGACGCCGCGGACGACGAGCATGTCATCAGCCCGGCCGATGATGCCGCCTTCGAGCGTGGCTCCGCGGCGGAGGACGAGGTCGCCGGTGCGGTAGCGGAGGAGCGGCCAGGCGGTGCGGCCGAGCGGGGTGAGGACGAGTTCGCCGATGGTGCCGTCGGGGACGGGTTGCGCCGTGGCGGGGTCGATGACTTCGGCGTGGTAGCTTTCCTCGATGATGTGGAGGACGCCGGGCTGGCCGGTTCTTTGAAAGGCGACCGGGCCGACTTCGGTCATGCCGTAATGGTCGAGGACTTCGGCGCCGTTCCATGCGGCGCTGATGCGTTCGCGGACGCTCGGGATGCTGCCGCCAGGCTCGCCGGCGACGAAGATTTTGCGGACGGAGATTTGCAGGCGCTCCTGTTTGGCGACTTCGGCGAGGTGGAGCGCGTAGGTGGGTGTGCAGCAGAGCGCATCGGGCCGGTGGGTGGCCATGGCGCGGAGGCGGGCAGCGGTGGAAAGTCCGCCGCCCGGGATGCAGAGCGCGCCGTATTTCGCGGCGGATTCAAAAGCGGTCCAGAATCCGAGGAAGGGGCCAAACGAGAACGCGAAGTAGATGCTGTGGCCCGGAAGGATGCCGCCTTCGCGGTAAATGCGGGTCCAGTTTGCGAGCATCCAGTCCCACGATTCGGGGGTGTCGAGAATGGCGAGCGGCGTGCCGGTGGTGCCGCTGGTCTGGCAGAAGCGGGTGTAGCGTTCGCGCGGAAAGGTGAGGTTTGTGCCGTAGGGAGGATGGGCGGCGAAGTCGGCGGCGAGCTCGGCCTTGGTTGTGAACGGGACGCTTTCCCAGCCGCCGGCGATGCGCGGGCGTTGGAAGGGGTTCTGTGCGATCTCGCGGAGGAGGTTTTCGAGCGTCATTTGGCAGGAAGAGCGATCCGCGAGACTCCCCGGCAGGCTACTTCGCCGGTGGCTGCGCAGCCGGAGCAGCGGCTGCGGGCTTCGCCGGAGAAGGCGCGTCCGGTTTATACAGTGCGACCATGCTTCCACCGATCGCGGCGATGAGGATGCCGGCCCAGAACTGCCATTTCACCGCAGCGAGCCCGCCGGTGGGCGGATGCTCAATCATCGAGACGATCGCATTCACAATCGGCGCGCCGCAGAAGATGATGGACATCACCACCGGCACGTAGGCCGCCTTTGGCTGCGGTGCCGCGCCAAACGCGAGCAGCACACCGAATGCGCCAATCGCACCCACGACGCCCGCGATGAGCGACCACACCCAGCCGGTGGTGGGATAGGAAAGGAAGTTGGTCGCGCCTTCTTTTCCGCTGAGACGGAGCATGACGAGCGGAGCAAGCACGGCGACGAGGAAGTAGGCGATGCCGACGAAGAGGAAGGCCTTGTAGCGTCCGTTCACCATGTCACTCATGCCGAGCTGCCCTTTGTGGAGGAGGACGCCGTAAACGCCCCAGGATGCGACGGTGAGAAATGCGAAGAGAAGCCAGGTCATTGATTTTTGCTGTGTTGGTTGATTGGACATTGAACGGAGATGGAGACCCGCGGCGGAGCGATTTACTTGGCGGGCGAAGGTGAGAAAATTGTCAGCATTTCCGCAGGTGCCGCGGAGATTCGGGCGCGGATGGCCTCCGGAATAGGCACGGCCGCGATGACACCGGCCTTTTTGTCCACGGAAGCGCAGACGGTGGATACCATGCCGCGCGCGACTTCCAGGCGTTCGCCGTTCTCGGTCTTCCAAAAGCGGAAGCCGTAGCGAATGGAGCGGTTGCGCACCTCGGCGACGATGAGCTGCACGTCCACCATGTCTTCAAAGCGCAGGGGTTTGAAGAAATCGCACGACGTGGAGACACGCGGCCAGCCGATGTGGACGCCGTCGTAGTCGCCATGGATGGAGAAGCCGAGCGAGCGGAAAAAGGCGTGCTCGGTATTTTCCATCATGCGGTAGAAATTCGCGAAGTGCACAATCCCCGCCATGTCGGTCTCCGCAAACTCAATGCGGCGGGTGAGTGTGAATTCGTAAGCCATCTCCCCGCAGCAAACCGTATCCGGGCGGCTGCGGTCAACGGGCGATTTCGCGAACACGCGGGGCGGAGGTTCCGGCTTGTCGAAGCGCGCGGCTTCGGATCAAACTCCGCGCCCATGCCCGCCTCCATCCAGATCATCGATCCCTCCGATAATGCAATCGTAGCCCTTCGTCCACTCGCCGCCGGGGAAACCGTGGGCGGAGTCACGCTCGTCACCGACGTCGGCGCAAAACACAAATTCGCAGCGACCGCGCTCCCCGCCGGAAGCGCCGTGCGCATGTACGGGACCATCGCCGGACGCACCACGCGCGATGTCGCGAAAGGAGAAGTGCTCACGCGTGAAAACACAACGCACTCGGTGGCCCTTCCCGAGCTGCGCAGCGAACGCGCGGTGTGGAGCGCGCCGGATGTTTCGCGGTGGAAGGGACGCACCTTCGACGGATTCCGCCGCGTCGACGGACGCTGCGGCACGGCGAACTACTGGATCGTTTTACCGATGGTGTTTTGCGAAAACCGAAACGTGGACGTGATGCGCGAGGCGCTGACGAAAGGGCTCGGTTACGCGGTGACGACGCCCTACGCCGAGTTCGTCGCAGAGCTCGCCGATGCGCACCGCACCGGAGCCGCGCTGGACGCCATTCCCCTGCCCGCCTCCGCGGGAACGCGCCGTGTCTTCCCGAATGTGGACGGCGTAAAGTTCCTCAGCCACGCGATGGGCTGCGGCGGAACCCGCGACGACGCGCGCGCTCTCTGCGGCTTGCTGGCCGGATACATCGCGCACCCGAATGTCGCCGGCGCGACCGTGCTGAGCCTCGGATGCGAGAACGCGCAGACCGCGCAGCTTCGCGAGGAACTCGCACGCCGGATGCCGGACGGCACTAAGCCCGTCCTGTTTTTCGAGCAGCAGAAATCCGCAGGCGAACGGCAGTTGCTCGAATCCGCCCTGCGCGAAACCTTCCGCGGAATCGCCGCAGCGAACGAACTCCGCCGCGAACCCTGCCCGCTTTCCGAGCTGGTGCTCGGGCTCAAGTGCGGCGGCAGCGACGGCTTTTCCGGCATCTCGGCCAACCCCGCGCTCGGCCATGCAAACGACCTGCTCTGCGCCCTCGGCGGGAGCGGCGTGCTGTGCGAATTTCCAGAACTCTGCGGCGCGGAGCAGTGGCTGTGCGACCGCTGCGAGACCGCTCCACTCGCGACAAAATTCCTCACGCTCATGGACCGCTACGACCGCCGCGCACGCGAGGTGGGCAGCGGGTTTGAAATGAATCCTTCGCCGGGAAACATCCGTGACGGCCTGATCACCGATGCCATGAAGAGCCTCGGCGCGGCGAGGAAAAGCGGCACGGCTCCGGTGGTCGATGTGCTCGATTATCCCGAGCCCGTCACCCGGCGCAGCGGCGTCACGCTCCTTTGCACACCCGGCAACGACGTGGAAGCGACGACCGCGCTCACCGGAAGCGGGTGCAACCTCATCGTTTTCACCACCGGACTCGGCACGCCGACGGGAAATCCCGTCTGCCCGGTCGTGAAGATGAGCACGAACTCCGAGCTCGCTGCGCGAATGCCCGACATCGTAGACTTCGACGCCGGCGCGATCATCCGCGGCGAGGAAAGCATCGCCGAGACCGGAGCCCGGCTGCTCGATCACCTCATCGAAGTGGCCAGCGGACGCGCGACGACTGCGGCGGCACGACTCGGGCAGGATGATTTCCTGCCGTGGAGGCGCGGAGTGTCGCTGTAGGCGATTACTTCGCGAACGTCAGGCCGGACGAACCGGCATCGACGGTGATGGTGTCGTTCTCCAGAAACTTGCCATCGAGAATATCGAGTGCGAGCGGGTCGAGCAGATCGCGCTGGATGCAGCGTTTCAGCGGCCGCGCGCCGTACACCGGGTCGTAGCCTTCGCGGGCGAGATGCAGCTTGGCCTTGTCCGTGAGGACAAGCGTGAGCTTCTGTTCGGCGAGCCGTTTCTGAAGCTTCTGCACCTGAATCTCCACGATGTGCGTGAGGTCCGTATCGCTCAGGCGGTCGAAGATAATCGTCTCGTCCACGCGGTTCAGGAACTCCGGCCGGAAGTGCTGCCGCAGCGCGTCCATCACGCGGGCCTCGCGTTGTTCGCTGTTCGCGTCATCGAGGATGAACTGCGATCCGATGTTCGACGTCATGATGATGCCGGTGTTCTTGACATCAACCGTGCGCCCCTGCCCGTCCGTGATGCGACC
>SXWH01000217.1 GCA_005791535.1 Verrucomicrobiaceae bacterium
GCGGCGCAGAGGAATCTGCACGAGGCCGGTCGCAACGCAAAGACGAGCCGCGCAGTGATCGACCAGGCGGCGGCGCAGATTATTCTCCAGGGCTGGCTAGATGCGCAGTCCATGGCCGGACCGGGGCTGTGAGTGGCGCGTTGCAAAGGCTGAAGCTCGTCATCGCGTATGATGGCCGCCCTTTTAACGGCTGGCAGAGCCAGTCGGGAGGCGGCGGCATTCAGGACCACATCGAGGCCGCGGCGGAGAAGATCGCGGGGGTTCCCGTGCGGCTCCACGGCTCCGGCCGTACGGACGCAGGAGTCCACGCCCTCGGACAGGTGGCGCATTTCGACGTCGCGCTGCCGACGCATCCGCCCGACCGCTGGCAGATCGCGCTGAACGCAAACCTGCCGCCGGAAATCCGGGTGCTGCGCGTGGCCCGCGCGCGCGGCGGACGGGAGGGATTCCACGCGAGGTTCTCGGCGACCGGGAAGCGGTATGTTTACCGGGTCTGGAATGATCGCTTTCTCCACCCGATGGAAATCGGCCGCGCCTGGCTGGTGCCGCACGAACTCGACTTCGACGCGCTGCGCGAAGGCGCGAAGCTGCTGACGGGGCGGCACGACTTCGCGGGGTTCGCGGCAAATCGCGGCACGCCGGAAAAGGACACCGTGCGGACCATCCACGACATCCGCATTTCGCGACGCGGCCCGCTGCTGACGCTTACATTCGAGGGCGATGGCTTCCTTTATAAAATGGTGCGCCTGCTCACGGGCAGCCTCATCCGCATCGCGCAGGGACGCGGCGATACGGCGTGGCTGCGGTCCATTCTCGAAGGCGTGGCGCAGAAGACGCAGTTCGCCGCGCCGGCTGAAGGGCTGTTTCTGGCGCGTGTGTTTTATCGCTGAACAAGCGCTGGCGTTCGCCGCACGAATCTGCCAGCGTCCGCGCCACTGAAATGAACCGCGCGCTGTTTTCCCTGCTTCTCTCGCTGGCCCTCGTGCTCTCCGCCCGTGCGGAATTGATTGTGCGAAACCCCGTCGCCGGATTTGGCGGCGGCTTTGTTCCCGAGCGGTTCAATCTCCTATCCGTGGAGGTCGTGAACACCGGCGCGCAGCCATTTGAAGGCGTGATTTCGATCGACGACGGCGGCTTCAGCGGCAGTCCGGTGAAGACCTCGCAGATGCTCTTCGTTTCGCCCGGCTCGTCGCGCTGGGTGCAGTTTTATCCGTACGTGACGGGCTATCAGCGCTGGCAGATTTCGTGGCGCGACGCACAGGGCCGCGGCGATTCCATGAGCGTCCTGCGCGACGAAGACAGCGTCCGCACAGGCGCGCCGGTGACTGTTGTTTTCAACGCACCGGATTCGCCCGTAACGCAGCAGACGCGGCTGCGTCCTTTCATGGAGAATCTTTTCCCTCCGTCCGTGACGGGCACGACGGGACTCTACGCTGCGGTGATGGATCACGTCCCGCGCTGGGATGCTCCGCGGCGGCAGGCGTTTCGCGACTGGGTGTATCGCGGCGGCATCGTGCACCTGCTTCAGGGAGTGGACGGCAAATTCCCGGAGTTCGACGGCGAACTCGCACCGCTCAACATCACGGGGAAAAGCGGCACGTTCGGCGCCGGCCGGATCGTCCGACACGAAAAATCCCGCCAGACCATCGAGGCGAAGGATCTCGGCGAGGAACCCAAGATGCTGTCCGACGGAACCGGACACATGACCGATGTCTCCGGCCTGCTCGTGAACCGGCTTTCGGACATCACCCGCCCGAACATTCCGTGGCCATTCATCTACCTGCTCACGGTGCTGTATGTCGTGCTCATCGGGCCGGTGTTCTATTTCCAAAGGAAGCGCGATTATCGCGTGATGCTCGGCGCGTTTGTCGGAACCGTCGCGCTTTTCGCGTGGCTCTTCACCGTCGTGGGACGCCGCGGGTACGGCGAGCAGCAGGTCATTCACACCGTGGGATACGCGGAATCGCTCGGCGGGAACCGTCACCTCGTCACGCAATGGATGCACGCCTTCGCGACGAGCAGCGGCAAATACAATTTCCAGTACCCGGCCGGAGGAGGTCACGCATACGCCACACTCACGAGCTCCGGCACGGTCCGGGCGGACGTCGTGGCCGGAGCCGAGGCTGCGCTTCATGCGGAAATTCCGTTGTTTTCCGCGCGACCGTTTGTGCATGGAGGAACGCTCGCCGCGGATGATACGAGCGTTGAAATCACCGCGTGGGAAGCCCCGGACCGGCTGGAGAAGTTCCGCATCAAACCCAACGCGAACTTTCCGAAGAACGTGAAGTCCATGTACGCAGTTCACCGGAGACGGGTGTATGACATGACGCCGAACGGGAACGAGTGGGTCGCGGAAAGCGGGGCGAACTCCAAGGACATCGACTCATTCACCGACGGCCAGCAGTTCAATTACTACGGCTACTACAGCTTCGACGGAGAGCATGATCCCAACGCCCCGAAGACCGTCCGACTTGAGAGACGGCTTTCGGATTTGGGCACGCTCTTCACCGGCATGCTCACGGGCTCGAAAGCGCACATGCGGCAGAGAATCAGCACCCCGGACCCTGGCGCGGATACGATCCGGCTTTTCACCTACGCGCAAGTTTCCGAGGCGTGGCCGATGCCGGCGGCCAATTTTCAGTTTGGCGGCGGCTACATCCTTTACTCCCAGACCCTCCAAAATCCTGCACCTTCCAAATAACCACGAACCAGTAATCATGAGCGATTCTCCAGCCATCGAAATCTCCGGGCTCCGGCACGCGTACAAAAGCCACGTCGCAGTGTCGAACGTCACGTTCACCGTCGGGCAAAAAAGCATCCATGGCTTTGTGGGCCCGAATGGCGCGGGCAAGACGACGACCTTGAAAGTGCTCGCCACGCTGCTCGCGCCGCAGACGGGAAAGGTGCACGTCTTCGGACAGGACATCGTCCGCGACCGCAACCTCGTCCGCCGCCGCATCGGCTACATGCCGGACCATTTCTCGATGTACCGGCAGATGACGGTATTCGAGTACCTCGATTTCTTCGGCGCCGCGTACGGGCTGAACCAGAAGCAGCGTGACCAGACGATCGGCGACGTCCTCGCGCTGACTGATATGGCCGGACGGCGGAACGATTACATCCAGGGACTCTCGCGCGGAATGCAGCAGCGCGTGAGCCTCGCACGCGTGCTCGTTCACGATCCCGACCTCCTCCTCCTCGACGAACCGGCGAGCGGACTCGACCCACGCGCGCGCATTGAGTTGATGGAGATTCTTCAGGAACTCCGCAGCCTCGGAAAGACGATCTTCATCTCCAGCCACATCCTCAGCGAACTCGCCACCCTTTGCGACAGCGTGACGATTCTGGATCGCGGTCAGGTGAAATACACGGGAGCGATGCGCGGCCTCATCTCGGCCACGGAAGGCGACATCACGGGATACATCCTCACGCTCGCAACGGAGCACACGGGCCTTCTGCAGACGCTCTCCGCGCTGCCGGGAGTGACGGCGGCAAAGCAGATGGAAGCCGGCGAGTTCCGATACTCGGTGCAGTTTGATAAAACGCGCATCGGCCCCAATGCGGTGCTGCACGCGGCGCTGTCGGTGGAGGCGCAGATTGTGGCATTCCAGGAGGACGTGAAGCATCTGAACGATGCCTTCATGGACCTCACCGATCCCGGCGTCCGGACATGATCCGCCCGATTTTCGCACTCTTCATCCGCTCCATTCGCGAGGACAACCGCGCGAAGTTCACGCCCATTGCACGCGCGGCGCTCGTGCTGGTGATCCTGTTTTTCCTCGCGATCAATCACCGCAACTTCGCCCGCCAGCCCGCGCCGGGGTTGCAGGTGTTTTTCCTCGTGATGGTGATCAACCTCTTCGGCCTCGTGCTCGGTGGAATCACGGCGTTTTGCTCCGCAATCACCGAGGAAAAGGAGGACGACACGCTCGGGCTCCTGCGCATGACGAACCTCAGTCCGGTCGCCATTCTCTTCGGAAAAGGGCTCAGTCGGTTCGTTGGCGGAATGCTTCTGATCGTTGCGCAGATTCCGTTCTCCCTGCTTTGCGTGACGCTCGGCGGCGTCTCGGGCGAGCAGATTCTCTCGGGATACGCGGTGCTCATCGCCACGCTGTTCTTCCTTTGCAATCTAGGGCTGCTCATGTCCGTGATCTGCAGGAAAACAGGCGTCGCCGTGGCTCTGACACTATTCGTCGGAACTGTCATATACGTCGGTGGCCCCATCGCTTACATCTCGACGTTAGAGTTCGGCCGCAGTCAGCCATCAGGCGTCTGGAGCGATGTATTCGCATATCTGCTCGCAAACAATCCGCTCTACCAACTTGGCACGATGGTCTTCGGCGCCGCCGGCCGCGGAATGCCTTTGACGGTGAGTCCGTGGACCTTCAACGGTATCGGAGGAGTATCCTTCTTCCTTCTCGCCTGGGCGCTGTTTGGGCGCTTCTGCTCCGGAACCGCGGAGACTGCTCCACGCCGGAAAAAATCGGCGAAAGGGGCGAAGCTGTTGCGCGCACCACGACCCGACGGATGGGCGATCGCCTGGAAGGATTTCTGGTTCCTCCAAGGTGGGCGGCGCGGACTCATTTCCCGCTTCATCGGCTACGCAGTCCTGGTCTTCGGCTTCGTCGGCCTCGTCACGTTCAACAACAACTACATGGAGTCCGACGATATCGGAGAAATGATGATGTCATTTGCCGGAATCGGTCTGTGCGTGGAGCTCGTGCTCGGCGCGGCCAGAATTTTCGGAATCGAGCGCCGGTGGCTGACGCTGTCGTCCCTCATCACGATCCCGATTCCGCTCGGGAGCATCATCCGTCAGAAAATCCTCGCCGCTCTGGCATCGCTGATACCGGGATTTTGCTTCGTGGTTCTGGGTGCGATGATCGCACCCGAAAGCCTGGAGGAACTATGGCGGGACATCACGCGTCGCGAAGAATCCTTCCTCGCATTCACGTACGTTGCGATTCACCTCATCAGTATTCCCCTGCTCGCATGCTGGCTGTCGCTGAAGATGCGCCGCGGTGCGGTGCCGGCTACGATCGCAATCGGATTCGTCGGCAACGTGATTTTTGCCGTGCTTCTCGATGAAGTGGCGCGCTCGTCGGACGAAGCATTTCTGCTCCTCGGCATTGTCATCCAGTTCTTCCTGTCCGTCGCGCTGATGGTGTCCATCCGCAAGCGCATCGCGCTCGCAGCCGCAGCGGACTAGGTCAATGCACGGAATCCTCGCTCTTTTCGTCCGCTCACTCCGCGAACAGGTCCGCGGCCCCTCTTTTGCGTGGATGCGTGCCGGACTCGCGATTGTCGTGCTCATCACGATGATGTTTCGCGCGCGCTGGTCCGCCGGTGGCGCAGCGGGGATGGAATTTTTCGCGCCATTCGCAGTCTACAATGGACTGATGATCATGATCGCGGCCACGAGCTACTTCGCCTCGGCCATAACGGAGGAAAAGGAGGAGCAAACACTCGGCCTCCTGCGAATGACGAATCTCAGCGCGCTGGCGATTCTCTTTGGAAAAGGAACCAGTCGCATGCTCGGAGGCATGATGCTGCTGCTCGTCCAGTTTCCGTTCGCGCTGCTCGCCGTAACCCTTGGCGGAATGGCCCCGGAGCAGATTGCGATTTGCTACGTTCTTCTCTGCAGCTTTCTGTTTTTCTGCGCAAACCTCGGGCTCTTCGCGTCCGTCATCGCGCGCAACAACACCCGTGCAGCGTTACTGACGGTCTTCCTCGGATGGCTGTATCTATGGAGTCCTTCGATTCTCGGATGGTTCGCAGATTTCACAGGATTCATCGGCGTATCGAATCTCAGTTCGACGTTTTCGGATTTTCAGCGCGGTGCATTGGAATACTCCGGGTTTCGCACATTCTTTCAGGCAATCAGTATCGCATGGGGCTCCGCACCATGGCGCGGGACTTCGCTCGCATTCGGAATCGCAGGATTGGGCTTCTTCGCACTCGCGTGGGCATCGTTCGGAAGGTTTGCAGCCGACCCGCCGGAGACGAAACCGCGTGCGATCGCGAACAAATCCGCCAATTCATCCCTATCCCGCGCCGGCCGTGCGTGGCCGGACGCCATAGCGTGGAAGGATCAGCATTTCATCCACGGGGGAAGCCGAACCGCCGCAATCAAAGCGATTATCTACTTCTCGCTCGCGGTGTGGATCACCGCCAGCATGGCCGGCAATCACTGGCGCGCGACCGAAGCGACCATCTGGACCATCTTCACCCTCTCGACACTCGTCGCGTTATTTGAGACCGCAATCGCGGGTTCGCGCGTTTTCCGGACCGAGGTTCGGGGACAGACGCTCGGCGACCTTTATGTTCTTCCGCAGGAACTCAAGGCGCTGATTCGCTCGAAACGGCGCGCGGTGCTGCATTCGCTCCTGCCGGTCGGAAGCATCATCGCCTTGTCGCTTGTATGCGGCCTGCCATCGCTCCTTACATCTGCGTTCGACAGCACCGAATCGTTCCTTGTCTTCTTTCAGGTGATTTTCCTGATTCCCCTCGAGTTCATCTTTCATTACCGGCTCGCGGCATGGTTTTCACTGCGGCTGAAATGGGGCGGCTTCCCCGCGGCGATGGTCACCAGCTTCTTCGGCCACCTTGTGGGAATCCCGATTCTCGCAGCAAGTGTGCAAGTTGTCTTCGGCATACCACTAATCATGGCGCTGGCCGGAATGAACGCCGCACTTGCCGCCGCGATTCGGAAAATGCTCACCGAACGCGCCGCGGACGCCTGATGGTCTACTTCGCCTTCGCAGTCGCCCGAATCTCAAGTTCAAGTTCGGCGGCTTTGTCGGTCGCAGCCTCCAGCGGCAACCCCTTTGCCATGCCGGGACGCTTGTGGCCCGCGGCATTCAGATAAGCATCCGCGAGAATACGCCCGCGCTGCCGGACTCGTTTGCGCAACTCCGCGGGCACTGACGCGGGGTCAAACTCCTGCCCGAGCCCCTTCAGCAGAGCGACTGCCAGCACGCGATGGCCCTCGTCGTTCGGGTGCACGCCGTCGCCCGCGAATGTGAATGTCGCATTCGATTTGCGGGCCGACGCAATTGCATCGGCCATTGCCGTGTGGGTGTCGATGACACGCCAGCCCTGCGATTTCCACTGCTCCACAAGCCAGGCGGAATAACGGTCGAGCACGCCGTTGTAGCCGTCGAACATATCTCCATCCTTTGTCAAATCCGCCGGCTTTACGCGCTTCGCAATCGGCACCGAATCAAACACCGGTGGCGTGAGATGAATGATGTCCGCGCCCGCCGCCTTCACTTTTGCACGAAGCTTTTCGATGCCCGCTCGATACGCGGCGAAGCGCGCTTCATCGAACGGAAGGTAGATTCCGCAATTCATCCCGTAGCACGCAAACACGACGTCCGGCTTCACGGTCGCGAGAACCCGGTCGAGCCTCTCGTGGACATCCGGACGCGGAAACTTCCCGCCCGCGTGACCTGCCTCGCTGAGACCGCTCACGGTCTCGCTCGGCAAACCGCAATTAACGACCTCGAACTTGCGATCAGAAAATTTCGTAAACAGAAACGACTCGAATTCATCCACGTACTGGCCGGCGTAAGTGATGCTGTCGCCGATAAACAGAATGCGCTTTTTTCCGGGCAGGAATTCATCGGCACGCGCGCCGCAAATGCAGATCAGAATGAGGAGAAGGCGGGTGAATATTCGCATACGGAACAACAACCTCGCTCCGGCGGTTTTCGCAGTTCCTTTCTGCTCGCGGGGCGGCCGCGAAATTTTAGCAGTTCCTTTTTGTCACACGGCCCGCGAACGGCTAGACACGCGGACGTCGTGAACAGAACCGCTCACGCAAAGTTTTTGTCAACCCGCCCGGGCTGTCTAACATTCCCGGAAATTTCGATAGTGAATTCATCAATGGACGAAGTCCGCGCACAGAACAAATTCCACTGCCCGAGTTGCGGCGCCGAAGCCGTCTGGAACCCGGCAAAGCAGATGCTCGTTTGCAATTACTGCGGCACCAGCGCGCCAATGCAACCGGGCGAAACCGGCGGCGAGGTTACGGAGAACTGCCTCATCACCGCATTGCGAAACATCGATCCGGACCATCGCGGTTGGGCCACAGCCACGCGTTCAGTGAAGTGCCAGAGTTGCCAGGCGATTACGGTTTTCGAGCCCTCGCGCGCAGCCCAACGCTGCGACTTCTGCGGCTCGGCGAGCATCATTCCGGTCGACGAGCAACTCCGGCCCATCCGGCCCGAGTCGGTGCTGGAATTCAAGATCAGCGAGGTCAACGTCCGCGAATCCATCCGGCAGTGGTATGGCTCCCGTTGGTTTGCGCCAAACAAGCTCGCAACCAAGGCTCTGACCGACACGGTGAAAGGAATCTACATCCCATACTGGACTTTCGACGCACAAGTTGCGGCCGATTGGACAGCCATGTCCGGCGATTACTATTACGAAACCGAGAGTTACACCGACTCGAATGGCAACCGCCAGACCCGGCAGGTCCGCAAAGTCCGCTGGTATCCGTCCAGCGGGCATCTTGATCACTTTTTCGATGACGAGCTTGTCCCGGCCACGCGCGGTGTCGATTCGACACTCCTTCGCAAAGTGGAACCGTTCCCGACGCTTCAGGATCTCAAGCCCTACGACTCGGGATTCCTGAGCGGATGGATTGTCGAACAATATCAGATCGACCTCGTTGCCGCAGCCCAGAGCGCACAGAACACCATGGAGCAGAAAACACGGTCGCTTTGCGCGAGTCAGGTTCCCGGAGACACGCACCGCGACTTGCAGGTGGACGCGGATTTTTCCGGGCAAACGTTCAAGCACATCCTCGTTCCGGTATGGCTGCTTTCCTATGACTACGGACACAAGAGCTATCAAGTCGTGGTGAACGGCTACACCGGCACCATCGCCGGAAAGTATCCGAAGAGCTGGGTGAAAATCACGCTGCTCATACTGGCAATTCTGGCCGTCATCGGTGTCATCGCAGCGCTTTCAAATGCAAGCGGAGGAAGCTCCCACCGGACGAAGGAGAGCTATCCACCCATCGAGCGCGACCGGAATCTTCCCGGTCGGCTGCATTTCAACTGAGCATGAGTGCGGGCCCGAAAACGAAACTCAAATGCTCGACGTGTGGACGTCCGGCGGACTTTTTTGCACCGCCGATGGGGCCATTCTGCTCCGACCGCTGCAAGATGGTTGACCTCGGAAAATGGCTCGGCGAGGAATACAAAGTCAGCGAACCACTTCGGCCCGACCATTTCGCAGATTACGCCGACATGGAAGGACCGGAACTCGATCAGCCCGGACGCTGAGAATACGTAAAGCTACCGCGGTGGAACCTGCGGCACCTTAACAAAGCGCGAAGTGTCGTAGCCCTGCTCACCGAGCCGCCCGAGGATTTCGCGATACGTTTTCTCCGGCATCGTGCGTTCGCGGGCCATGATCCAGCCGTAATTCCGGGAAGGATGTCCGACTACGGCCCATCGGTAATTCGGGTCCACGTCAAGAATCAGATAAGGCACGGTGACAAGCCCGAAGAAGCGCACGCGCCATTCAGCGTTGGTCGCGCGATCATGCACCCACGCGAGGGCCGTGAATTTTTTCTGCGGGTCATCCCATGACGGACGCCGGTAGGTGAACCAGTTATCGATGCGACCATCCTTTCGCAGTGCGTAGCTCTCGACGGTATCCACGCAATCCTTCTCGGCGAAATAAGGGATGTTTGCGATTACACGCCAGGCGCCCATGTAGCGGGCCACGTCCACGTGTTTCACGGTCTTGAGCGGCGGGCCGGACGGAGTGGAGCACGCGGCGAACAGCGCACATGTAGCAAGGACGCAAGAGCGGAACATTTTCATCTATAGAGAGCTCGGTTAGCGCGAGAGCTGGTCGCTGAGAAAGCGCACCACGGAGCGGATCTTGTCGTCATCCGACATCCGCTCTTTGATGAGACGGTGTGCATGGAGCACGGTCCCGTGATCGCGTCCGCCAAACGCTTCGCCGATCTCGACAAGCGACATCTTCGTGAGCTCGCGGGCGAGGTACATCGCTATTTGCCGTGGGAACGCGATGTTCTTCGGTCTGCGCTTGCCGGTCATGTCCGCGTTGCGGATATCGAAATGCTCTGCGACTCGCTTCTGGATTTGCTCCACATTCACCGCGCGGCGCGCCTCCTCCTGAATGATATCCTTGAGCAACATCTCGATTCGCTCGTCGCTCGGACGTCCTCCGTTCAGCGAAATGTAGCTGGCCACACGCATCAGCCCGCCCTCAAGACGGCGGACGTTCGTACGGATTCGCTCAGCGAGATACGCCAGAATCTCCTTCGGTACCGACACCCCAAGCGACGCAGCCTTCTTTTGAAGGATCGCCGTCCGCGTCTCCACCTCCGGCGGTTGCATCTCCGCGGTGAGCCCCCACTCGAATCGCGACACAAGTCTCGGCTCGAGGTTGCCGATTTCCGATGGCGGCCGATCGGAGGTCATCACGATCTGCTTATGCCCGTCGAAGAGCGTATTGAATGTATGGAAGAACTCCTCCTGCGAACGTTCCTTACCCGCCAGAAACTGGATGTCGTCGATCAATAACACGTCGAGTTGGCGGTAGCGTTTCCGGAACTTCACCAGTGTGCCCGTCTGAATTGCATCGATGAACTCGTTCGTGAATTTCTCGCTCGTGAGATACGCAATCTTAATCCCCTTGCGCGTGGCCTGCAGATGCTGCCCGATAGCGAACATCAGGTGTGTTTTCCCAAGCCCCACGCCACCGTAGAAAAAGAGCGGATTGTAAACTTTCGACGGATTGTCAGCGACGGCGCGGCACGCCGCAGCGACGAATTCATTCGTGGGACCAACCACAAAATTTTCGAACGTATTCCGCGGATTGAATCCGTTTGCAAGCGCACGCTCCTCGACCGACTCCGAGGCGACGGGCTCTGGCTCGGGAGAACGAACCGGAGCGGGTCCGGGAACGTTTGCGTTTGAACCGCACGCGAAACGGATTTCGCGGGCACCTTTCAGCACCATCAACACCGCCGCTCGGAGCGGTCCCATGTGATTGTCTTCGATCCAGTATTTATAAATGTCGTTCGGAACTCGAAGCGTAAGGTGTTCCGGAGCGAGATCGATAAGTTCGATTTCCCTGAACCAACGCTCGAAAATGTCCGACGAAACCGTCGAGCGAAGCTCGTCGGCAATGCCTTTCCAAGTAAGGCTGAGATGAGTGTGAGTGTCTGTGTTATCCACAGGGGCGGTGTTCTGTGTTATGATGATGATTGAAGTTGAGAGATGCCAGCCAGAAACGCACTTCCGGCTCACATCCCGGTTATCCTAGAGTTCCACACCAGGCGGCGAAAACCCCGCCATGAAATACATAAACCGCCTCTTTTCCGATAGTTGCGGAACACACCGGCGTGGAACGCTGATGTTTTCGAAATCGTTACGATACGCCATCATCCCGCGAGCAGGGCAAGCTGCGGAAAAACCGTCACCGTTAATGTTCTCGAATGTATTCACAAGTTATTCACAACCGGTCGGGACTCACCCGCCGGAACGGCTGTAGCTTTTCGTTTTGCACCCGCTGCTGCCAAGAAATTTCACCCAAGTGTCGTAAACTTTTTCCGCAAAAATTTCTTGCCCTTCCTGCCGTTGCTTGGAGTTGAGCCATGCGGGCGCGGATCCATTCGGAAGAAGCTCGAAAAGATGCGGTTCCCGCGCCTCCTGCGATTTCCCAGAACTCCCTCCAGCCTTGTACCCGTGGGGCTTCCGAGGGCATACAGCAATCGGATGCCGCGCGTTTTTTGACTGGAACGCTGAATTGATGCTGACTCCGAAGGCGCGCTTCGTCCATTGTCCCGCATGCGAATGAACACAATCACACGCGCCGTATGTGCGGGATAGCTGGATTCACGGGGACTGGCGACCGCGATACGCTCGCGCGAATGACGTCGCGCATCACGCACCGCGGGCCGGATGATTCCGGCGAATGGTTCGATGATGCAGCACGCGTGTTTCTCGGATTCCGCCGGCTGAGCATCGTCGATATTGCGACCGGAGCCCAGCCCATGTGGACGCGCGGCTGCGCAAACTGCGGAAACCTCGGAATTGTATTCAACGGCGAGATCTACAATCACGCCGAACTCAGGAAAGAACTCGCGGCTCGTGGTCACTCCTTCCACACCGACCATAGCGACACCGAAACACTGCTTCACGCATACCGCGAGTGGGGCGACTCATTTGTCGAGCGGCTTAATGGCATGTGGGCGTTCGTCATCTACGATCCAGCGCGGAAGCGGCTTTTCGGCTCGCGCGACCGCTTCGGGAAAAAGCCGCTCTACTATTTTCACGAGCGAGGAAACTTCGGATTCGCGAGCGAGCTGCCGGCATTGCTGGAGCATCCCGACTGCCCCCGCTCGATCTCGCCGACGGCCGTCCGGAAGTACTTTGCATGGTGCTATGTCCCCGCTCCACGCAGCATTGTCGAACGCGTGTGGAAGCTGCCCGGCGGGCATTCGTTTTCTTATGATCTCGGCGCTCGTGAGCTGAGAATCACGCAGTGGTGGGAGTTTCAAATCGAACCCGATTCGACGTTGGGAAACGATTCGACACTGCCGGAGCAGGTCGCCGACACACTGGACAGAGCGACACAACGGCGGCTGATGGCCGATGTCCCGTTGGGCGTGTTTTTGAGCGGCGGCATCGACTCGAGCGCGATCGCAGCGCTCGCCGCACGCCACATTCCGCGCGGGAAGCTGAACACTTTCAGCATCGGATTCACCGACCCGACTTTCGACGAATCCAGCCACGCGAAACTGGTTGCCGATACGTTGGGCTGCGCGCACCACCACGAAACGCTCGATCTCGAAAAAAGCCGGGAGCTTTTGCCGGAACTGATCTCGCGACTGGACGAACCGCTCGGGGACGGCTCGCTTTTACCGACCTACCTGCTGAGTCGCTTCACACGAAAGCATGTTACCGTGGCGCTTGGCGGCGATGGCGGAGACGAACTCTTCGCCGGATACGATCCGTTCAAGGCGCTCCGCGCCGCGGAACTCTGGCAGCGGTGGGTGCCAAAGCCCGTGCATCAGGGCATCCGCATGCTCGCGTCCCGCCTGCCTGTCTCGCACAAAAACGTGAGCTTCGATTTCAAAATAAAGCGCTTCCTTCGCGGAACAAGTTACCCGCCGGCGCTCTGGAACGCGGCGTGGATGTCCGCACTGGAGCCGCGGGAAATCGCGGAGTTTACGGGCGCGCCATGCGATCCAGAGGAGGTTTTCAGCGAGGCCATCGAAGCGTGGGATCGTTGCAAACAGCCGCACCTCGTGGATCGCGCACTGCAATGGTGGACTGATGTCTATCTGCGCGACGACATCCTCGCGAAAGTCGATCGCGCCTCGATGCTGTGCTCGCTCGAAGCCCGCTCGCCATTCCTCGACATCGACGTGGTGAACCTCGCCCGCCGCATCCCGTGGCAGCTCAAGTTCCGCGCGGGTGAAACCAAATGGATCCTTAAAAAGGCGCTGCGCGGCGTGATTCCCGACGCGATCATCGATCGACCGAAGAAAGGCTTCGGCATGCCGATCGGTGCATGGCTGCGGGAGGGGCATTTCCAATTCCCGACACACGATCTTCCTGCCGGATTCTCTCGGGATTTTCTCGCCTCGCGCGACGCATCACATCGCAGCGGAAAGTCCGATGAACGCTTGTTTTTGTGGTGTCAGTGGGTTTTCGCAAACTGGCTCGGACACTCCGCGGCGCGACCGTAAGCCTACCAGGCCGCGAAAAAATCTTCGCGACTTTTCCGGAGCACGGCAGTTTCACCCCTCGATGAAAACATCCATCAAATCCATCGCAGTGGCAGCTCTCGCGCTGCTTTCCACCACCCAGCTCATCAAAGCTCAGGACGAGAAGAAGCCCGAAGGCGGACGTCCCGGCGGCCCCGGCGGTCGCGGCAACTTCAGCCCTGAAGAACGCCTCAAGCGCATGACCGAGACCCTCGGCCTCACGCAGGAGCAGCAGGACAAAATCAAGGCCATCTACGCCAAGAACGCCGAAACAATGAAGGCGCTCCGCGAGAAGGGCCGCGAGAACCTCACCGACGAGGATCGCAAAAAGATGATGGAGACCTTCAAAGCCCAGCAGGAGGAAATCAACGCCGTCCTCACCGAGGAACAGAAGGCGAAGATGAAGGAACAAATCGGTCGTCGCGGCGGCCCAGGCGGACCCGGCGGCGAACGTCGCGGACCTGACGGCGACAAGAAGCCTGAAGGCGGAGACAAAAAGTAAGCTGCAAATCCACCACCCTATTTCAAAGGCGGGAGCGCTCCGGCGTTCCCGCCTTTTCCTTTTCTAAAGCATGGCAGCCAGTGCCTCAAACTCGCGTGCAACTTCCCGAACACCGATTTCGCGACCCGCTTCGCGCGAGAGGCTGGTCATCGTAACGCCGGCAATCCCGCACGGCGTGATATGCGAGAAACCATCGAGACCGCCGCAAACATTCAGCGCAAACCCGTGCATCGATATCCACTTGCGAACACCAACACCGATGCTCGCCAGCTTCCGGTCTGCGACCCAGACGCCCGTGAGTCCATCGCGCCGTCCGGCTTCAACACCGAACCGCCTGCACAGTTCAATCAGCGCATCCTCAATCCCGCGCAGATGCCTGTGCAGGTCCTGCCCGCGCGTCCGCAAATCGAGCAATGGATAGCCTACAAGCTGTCCCGGCCCGTGCCATGTAGCCTGTCCGCCACGTCCGATGACAACAAGTGGCGCGGGAAGTTGCGCCGGGTCGCGGAGCGAGGATTTATCGGGAGTGCGGCCGATGGTAAAAACCGGGTCGTGCTCCAGCAATAGCACCTCGTCAGCCGCGGACGAATCCTCCGCCTTTCGCACAATGATCTCCTCCTGAATCCGTAGCCCCTCCTCGAACGACACTCGTCCCAACCATCTGAAGACGGGCGCGCTCATTGGCCGCAAAACTTGAACAGCAGGAGCTCGGCAACTCCGTCTCGATAGTAAAGCCGGAGCCCGCCATCGCGCCCGATGATATCGCGCGCCACCGCGCAACTCGCGCGGCGGCTGTGAATCTGATGAATCCCGAGATGCTCGCGAATATAGAGTTCGCCCCAAACTTCTGCGCGAACCGCTTTATTGCATTTAGTGATCAACATCTCCTCAAGCGGGTCATGGTCCACGGCAAAGTAATCAACCGGATGCAACGCCTCGAGCACCGTGTAGTCGAGCGGGTCGTGGCGCTCCAGCACCGGCTCCGGTCGCTCCTGATACCGAGACATCACTTTTCCAAGCCGGATTCGCGGATCGAAACCACCGTCACGATTGTAGCGCGACAGGGTATTGATGGAGACGAGCAGTTTTCCGACAGGCGGGCATTCCATCGTCATCCAGACGTGATCCACTCTGCTCGGATCGTTCGCAGGTTCGATCTCAACCTTGTACGGAATTCCGACTGCGCGAACGAATATCGGCGTCCGCTCCTTGCGAACACTGCGCTTCCATTGCTCGCGGATGGTCAGAGTTGGCGATGGCTGATCGATACGTAATCCTCTTCTCCGGCATGCGCACTCAACAAGACGCAATTTTCGCTACTGCCAGCCCGCGCCCTTCGTGAGCGTCTTCACGCGCACCAGAAACATGTCCGCGGTAATATAAAGCGTGGAGCCGTCTGGTCCTCCCCAGCAGCAATTTCCCGTCGCCTGTCCCGTGAGAATCCGTCCGAGCAGTTTGCCAGCAGGAGAGATCACGAGAACGCCGCCCGGGCCTGTTGCCCACACGTTTCCGAGTGCGTCCACTTTCATTCCGTCGCACGAACCCTTGTCACCGTCTTTGCGCGCCGTAAGCGCATCAAAGAAAACCCGCTCGTTTGTCACGGAGCCATCCGGCTGGACATCGTAGGCCATCACGCGCGGAGCTTTCCCGTCGCTCACGGCAACATAAAGAATCTTCTCGTCGGGCGAAAAACCTATGCCGTTGGGCCAGTTCACATCCTTGGTCACGAGGGCAACCTCGCCTTTCGTGTTCACGCGAAACACCCCGTTAAACGGAAGCTCCTTGAGCGGCGAAGCCTCGCCTTTGTCGAGGCCGTACGGCGGATCCGTAAAATAGATGTCTCCGTTCTTACGGACGGCCATGTCGTTGGGACTGTTGAATCGCTTTCCCTCAAACCGATCGGCGATTGTCGTAAACACTCCCTTTTCCCATCGCGCGATCCGGCGATCTCCGTGCATGCACACGAGAAGCCGTCCCTGCGCATCGCGCGACAATCCGTTGCTTCCCTGCTCGCGAAATCCAGAGACGGGCGTCGTCATTCCGCTCGGTTTCAAGAACACCTCCGCGCTCTTCATCCCCTCTTTCCAGCGGTATGCGATGTTCTCCGGAACGTCGGAAAAGACGACCGCATCCTCGTACCAAGTCGGCCCCTCAGACCAATTGAAACCCTCCGCGAGCTTCTCGATTTTTGCACCCGGAGCAATTAGCGCATCGAGCGCGGGATCGAGCCGCTCGATACTTCCTTTAAACTCGGTGGAATCCTGCGCGAATGCGGCAGAGCTGGCGGCAACGATAGCGATGAAATGCTTCATGCGTGCAGCAGTTAGCGTCACGCCGCGTCGTTGTCAAAATGCATGCAAGCGAAGCGTGGACCGGAAAAACCTTTGAACCAGCCGAACGGCGTGGGCTATTGGTGACCTGCGCGGCATGTTCAGTATCTGCCCGAAATTTCGGATGCGCGGGCTGTTCCGCCGCGTGATGATTTTCCTTTTTCATGAGCAACGAGACATCCATCGCACAACGTCTGGAGACCATACAGACAGCCATTCAAGCCGCCCTCGATCGCAGCGGGCGCAAAGCCGGCGAAGTGGAGCTGGTGGCCGTTTCAAAAACCCATCCGCCGGAGTCGGTGACAGAGGCTCTGCAAGCGGGACAGACGCTTTTCGGCGAGAGTCGCGTCCAGGAGGCACGCGCAAAGATTCCTCTCGTTCCGGGGCGCGCCCGCTGGCACTTCATCGGCCATCTTCAGCGGAACAAGATTCGTCAGGCCCTGCCGCTCTTCGAACTTCTGCACGGCGTGGACTGCATCGAGACCGCACGCGATATCCAGCGAATCGCCGCCGAGGAATCGCAGCGGCCCGCGATCTTGCTCGAAGTGAAGCTTGCGGAGGAATCACAGAAATTCGGCTTCGCGCCCGATGCGCTGATTTCCCAAATCGAGGAACTTCTCGCCCTCGATCGTCTCACAATCGAGGGGCTGATGTGCATCCCGCCTCCGCAACCGAAATCCGAAGACTCCCGCCCGTACTTCGTGCGATTGCGTGAACTTCGCGATCGGCTTCAAAACGAATTCCGCATCGGGCTTCCGCACCTTTCCATGGGCATGAGCAGCGATTTTGCGGTAGCCATCGAAGAAGGAGCGACACTTGTCCGCGTAGGAACGGCGATTTTCGGCGACCGCAGCGGAAAAACATGGCGTCCCACAGGCCCGGGAGGCGAAGAGTAGGCATGCAGAAAAGGCTCGCTCCAAAAAACATCCAGATTATCGGCAACGAACTCGCAATCGCGTGGGAGGATGACCTCGAGACCTACCTCACGCTGGAGAATCTGCGCCTCGCGTGTCCCTGTGCGGCGTGCTGCGGGGAGCCCGATGCACTCGGAAACGTAACAAAGCCGGAGGTGCGGCACACGGTGTCGAGCTTCGAGCTCCGCGCCTGGCAGCTCATCGGCGGATACTCGTTGCAACCCACGTGGGCCGACGGCCACGCCACAGGACTTTACACGTTCCGATACTTGCGAAAGCTCGGCGGTCTGCCGGACTCGCCGCAGAATTAAAAGACGAAGCGCACGCCAGCGCGGATGTTTACGAAATCCGCGTCGTCCTGCACGAACCCGTAAGTGGCTTCCGTGAACAAACCGAGATGCGGATTCACGCGCCATTCGAGACCGCCACCGAGTGCGAGAAACGCATCCGTTCCGTCCTGCGACTGGATACCGCCCGCAATCTTGAGATACGGCGAGAGAAACACGCCGTTCAGCTCAAAAGGATAGCGCCCAATCAGCCCGACCGAATGCTGCCATACCGTGTCGGAATCCCCTTCGGAAGCGTTTGTGTCGAGCGAGAGACCGAAGTTCCGGTGGAAGAAATAATCGATCGCAAGACCTCCTCCAAATCCGTCGCCATCGCTGCTTCCGGCATCGACGTAGGTGCCGTATGCATCCACCTGCAACTCCACTTCCCCGAACGCTGGTTCAGCAGGGTCCACAACGCCCTTCGAAGACGCCGATGGCGGCGCGATTTCCTGTCCGGCGAATGAATGCGCGGCTAGAGTGGCGAGGACAACGGTGGTGAGAGTTTTCATGACGTTCGATTAAAGATTCCGTTGGTTTTGCAGCGATTCATCGATCGCCGACAAGTGAAAACTCGACTGCTACACGGGCCGCAAAACCTCGACAATCTGCGCGAGCACGACACCGCTCGCGGATATCAGGCGGTTCGAGCGTCCAAACAGCGTCTGTGGCTGCGCCAGTGAAAACAACTCCTGTAACCGGCCGCACGGCGCGACACGAAGGAACGCGTGCGGCTCGCTGCCGTAGCGGATTTTGTATTTATTCAGCAGGCCGCCGAGCGGCAGACGCGCCTCGATGATCTGGGACCGTAATGGTTCCTCAAACGCATCCAGCGAAATCTCGATGGCTCCGTACTCCACAGGCAGCATGGTTTTTGCGCAGCACAGCAGGACTTCGCGCCGGTAATGCGTCTCCGTGTGCTCCCTCTGCAGCACGCGAAGCAGCATATCATCGTGGTAGAACTCCTCGAGTTTCGATGTCATGTCGCCAGCGTGGACGAGCAACCGCCTCGCGACCGGACTGAGTTGTTCCGGAGGGACGGTTTCAAAAACGGGCATCTCACGGCCCGCAGCCTTGTACAATGCGGGGAGCGGATGAAGATAGTCGGTCATGTGTATCGGGCGTTTTGATGCTGCGGCAGGAAGAACGCGTGCAGGATCACGTCGATCTTCAGCAATGCCTCGCGAGTGAGAACCAGCCATCCATCCTGCTCGCGCATCAGCCCGCGGCGGGCCAACTCGGCAAATTGCGCAGAGAATCTCTCAGTCACATTCACGCCAAACTTACCTGTGAAATACGCAAGTGAAACGCGCCCGAGTTTGAGTTGCAGGATCAACTCGCGGATGAACCGCTCTTCGACAGTCGTCTCCAAAGCCCGGCCGATCGGGAGTTCACCCTTTTGCACGGCGGCCGTGTAGCTCTCAAAGTCGGGCAGATTCTGAAAATGAACGCCGCCGAGATGGCTGAAGCTGGCCACCCCGAGACCGAGCAAATCCGCACCCTTCCAGAGTTCATCGCGATAAACGAACTTCGTCTTCTGCGGATCACGCACGGCCGTCGTGGCGCTGGTGACCGTGTAGCCCGCCTCTTCAAGCGCGGTAAACGCCTCGTTTACCCACCGGCGTTTCGTGTGCCAGTCCGCAACAGGTGCCACGAGTTTTCCCTCGCTCTGCATCTGCTTGAAAATGCCCGTATTGAACGGGACCTCCATCTGGTAAATCGTCACGCAGTCGGGCAGAAGTTCGAGCAGTTTAGCGATGTTGCGCTTCCAGTTTTCATCGGTCTCCTCGACCATTCCGGCGATGAGGTCGATGTTGATCTGCGGAAAGCCGATCTTCCGCGCGTAGCTGTAGGCACGGTAAATTTCATCCTCTTTGTGCGCACGACCGTTCACCTCCAGAATGTGGCGATCGAAGTTTTCCACCCCGAGCGAAAGGCGCGTGACTCCCATTGCGCGGATGGCCTCAAGTTTCTGCTCCGTGAGCGTTCCTGGTTCCGCTTCAAACGCGATCTCTTCCGCTTCATCCCACGGAAGCGCGGCTTTCATGCGCTCGGTGAGCATCGTCAATTGCGCGACACTCAGGTAGCTCGGCGTGCCGCCCCCAAAATAGACGAACTTCGGCTTGCGACCGGCGATACGCGGCGTGCGGGCATACATCTCAAGTTCGCGCATTCCGTTCTCGATGTATCCTTTGATTTCCTCGGCATTCTTGTCGGTATAAACGCGGAAGTAGCAGAAGTGGCAGCGCTTTCTGCAAAACGGGATGTGGAAATAGACGCCCAGCGCTGTCCCCTCGGGCGACAGAGTTTCGATCACTTCGCAAACCCGCGGGATGAGCGTCGGTTTCCAGAACGAAAACGGCGGATAATTCGCGACAAAGTAATTTCCCGCAGTGGTCTCGTCGCCGTCGGCGAGGAGGCGATCGAATATCTCGGCAGTGGTGGCAGGCATGACGGCGGGAACTTTCGCGCAATCGACGGGCTCCGGCAACCAGATATTACGTTTGCGTAGTATGTTTACCAGGACGGGAAATCCTGCTTTGCGCCTGCGCGACCGGACTGCTTTTCTCCGCGCATGTCCCGTTCATTCCACGCAATCCGATGCGCATCGTAATCACCGGTGCCAGCCGCGGCATCGGCGGCGCTCTCGCCGAGATACTTCGTGAACGAGGCAACGCAGTCTGGTCGATCTCACGGTCGGCGGACGGGCAGCAGTCCTCGAAGTGCGATGTCGCTGAATGGCCGCAAGTCGCCGCTGCTCGCGACGCAGTGGCCTCAGAATGGGATTCGATTGATGCAATTATTTGCGCCGCCGCCCTGCAGGGAGAAATCGGCCCGGCAATGACCGCAGACCCGGCTCGCTGGAGCGCCACGGTGCGAACGAATCTGGACGGAACATTTTTCTCCATCCGGGCGTTTTGGGAGTTGCTGCGAAAGTCGAAACGACGCGGTAAAATCGTCTGCTTTTCCGGCGGAGGTGCGACCTCGGCGAGGCCCGGCTTTTCGGCTTACGCTGCTTCGAAAACAGCCGTCGTGAGGCTCGTCGAAAACCTTGCCACAGAGTGGAAGGACGAACCCGTGGATATCAACGCGATTGCACCCGGAGCAATCAATACAGACATGACCCGTGAAATCGTCGCAGCTGGTGCGCCCGCGGCCGGTGCCGAGGAATTCGCACGCGCGAGCCGGCAGTTGCAGGAAGGCGGACAGCCGATTGAACGGGTCTGCGCGCTCGTGGAATGGCTGCTCTCCAGCGCATCCGACGGGATTAACGGACGGCTGCTGAGCGCGCAATGGGACGCCTGGGAAACGCTTGCGACACATCGCGAATCGATTGCCGGGTCCGACGTATTTCAATTGCGACGCGTTCTGCCTGCGGACCGCCCCCTGACATCGTCATGAAGCCAAAAATCGCCATCATCGGTTGCGGCCTCGTTGGAAGAAAGCGCGCAGCCGCACTCGCCGGAGGATCGCTTGTCATGGCGTGCGACATTGAAGAATCGCGCGCCAGCAGTCTGGCTGCGCTGGTGCCCGGATGTCGCGCAGTCACCGATCCCGCAGAGGTGTTCGCAAGCGACGCCGACGTGGTCGTAGTGGCAACGCTAAACAACGCGCTCACACCGCTTTCGCTGGCAGCAGTGAAGGCCGGCAAGCACGTGCTTGTCGAGAAACCGGCTGCGCGAACGAGTTCCGAGCTTGAATCGTTACGCGTCGCAGCCGAGGCGTCCGGCGTGCGCGTCCGGGTGGGCTATAATCACCGCTTTCACCCGGCACTCAGGAAAGCCCGCGAGCTTGTGGATGGCGGCGCACTCGGGCCGCTCATGTTTCTCCGCGGCCGGTACGGGCACGGCGGCCGCACCGGCTATGACCGCGAATGGAGGGCGAATCCCGCCCTAGCCGGCGGCGGTGAACTGATCGATCAGGGAGTGCATTTGATCGACCTCGCGAGCTGGTTTCTAGGCGACTTCGACCGAATCGAAGGCCACGCTGTAACATCTTTTTGGGACATGCCGGTCGACGACAATGCATTCATCTCGCTGCGCACCGCAGCGGGACGGACGGCGTGGCTTCATGCGAGCTGCACCGAGTGGAAGAATCTTTTCTCATTCGAGATTTACGGACGCACCGGCAAACTCCACGTGGAAGGACTCGGCGGAAGCTACGGGGTCGAGCGACTCACTTACTACCGAATGCTTCCGCAAATGGGGCCGCCGGAGACAACCGTCTGGGATTTTCCAGGTGTGGACGATTCGTGGGAACGCGAGATGGCGGCGTTTCTCGAAGACATCCGGCAAAACCGCGAACCGGAGCCCGGGCCTCGCGAGGCCATCGCGACGCTCCGAGTAGTCGAAACCATTTACGCAGCATCATGATCATCACCCGCTCACCTCTTCGAATCACCCTCGGCGGCGGCGGCACCGACCTGCCCAGCTACTACGAGCAGCACGAAGGATTTCTGATCTCAGCCGCCATCGATAAGTACGTTTACATCACGCTCATGGAAATGTTTGAGCCGGGAATCCTGCTCAAATACTCGCGCATGGAACGAGTGACCTGCATCAGCGAAGTCGAGCACCCGATCGTCCGCGAGGCACTGCGGATCACCGGCGTCGACGATGCGCCCGCGCTCGAAATTGCATCCATGGCGGACATCCCCGCAGGCACCGGACTCGGCTCCAGCGGCAGCTTTACGACGGCGCTCCTGAAGGCCCTGCACACCTACCGCCGAAATATCATGCACCCGCGCGAGATTGCCGCGCAGGCCTGCGAAATCGAGCTGAACGTCCTCAAGGAACCGATTGGCAAGCAGGACCAATACATCGCCGCGTTCGGTGGAGTTAACTGCTTCCACTTTCGTGAAAACGGCTCCGTGGAAGTAATACCGCTCCAGCTATCCGAAGAGACACTTTTTAACCTTCAGGACAACCTGTTGCTCTTCTTCACCGGTTACACCCGCTCGGCTTCAGACATATTGAAGGAACAGGATCGGCGAACAAAGGAACTGGATCCGGCGATGGTGGATAACCTCCATTTCGTGAAGGAACTCGGCGTCGAGAGCATGGAAGCTCTCGAAAGCGGCGATCTCCGCGAGTTCGCGCGGCTTATGGACGTCCACTGGCAGCACAAGAAAAAGCGCTCGGCAGGAATGAGCAACGCCCAGGTGAACGAATGGTACGATTACGCGATGCGGAACGGAGCGCTCGGCGGGAAAATCGTCGGCGCTGGCGGCGGCGGATTCCTAATGTTCTACACCGAAAACAACACGCACCTTCGCCAGGCAATGCGGAGCAAAGGGTTGCGGGAAACGCGATTCCGATTCGATTTCGAAGGCACCAAAGTCGTCGCGCAGGATTGACCTCAATCCTCGGTCAATCGGGTATCAGTGGGATGCAGCGGCGACCACGATGTGCGGAGTCGGCGTGCCAGCCGCGCCAATCGATGGAGAGGCATCCACTCCAACCGGCGTCGGCAGTAGTTTGATCCTCACGGTGTCCTTTATGTCGTGGTCATCGTCGTTCCGAAGCCCGGAGCCATAGCTCGCCCGAAGCATGGCGAGTTCATCCATCAGAGCCTTGTTTCGCATCGCGAACGCGTCGCGTTCCGCAGTAACAACCGCCAGTTTGTGCTTCAAACCCGCCGCATCACCATCGCCACTCGGACGAATCAAAAGCTTTGCGGAGCCGAGAATCTCGATCTGATTCTGCTGCTCGGCAACCTTGGCAAGGAGTTCGTCGTTTTGGGCGCGCAGGATGCCGACATTTTTCCGCAATATATCAAGGTCACCCGCAGAATTGGGGGCTGCTGCCTTCGCATCCTCTGCAATGTAATCGCACTCAACCGTTCCGAACGTAATCAAGCAAGAACCTTTAAGTTCAGCCTCCGTAACCTGATTGCCGTTCACAAAAGAGTGATTGGTCGACCCCAGATCACGCAGAAGATAGTGGCCATTCACGGCTACGATTTCAGCGTGAACTCCTGAAACGGTTCCATGGTTAATCTGGATCCCGTTCTCAGCGCGTCGACCGACAGAAATGCGGTTCCCACTTATAGTGAATGTGAGATCTCCTTTTTCCGGGTGTTTGATGAGAAGTTTTGGCATTGGAGCGGCGATATAAAAGTTGCTCACTTGCTAGGAGCACATCGGATGCCCGATAAGGAAATCCAATGAAAATACCAATTGTGAAAATTACAGCTCCAGTGAATTACCGTTCCGAGCGTAGCGCAAACCGCTGAAAATCAATACCCACCTGAACACGAACGCCCGACCGGAAAACCCAGCCGGCTCTCACAAACGCGAGAACTTTTTCCAAAATCGCGGCAAAACAGAGTGTGCAATAAGTCACCAAACAGCGAAGTCCATCTACACTCCGCAAACCCGAAGATGCGCGACAAATGCACACTACCGGAGTCCGCAACTGCCTTGCCACTGGACGGCATGCAGGCCTTCCACGAACACTCGCTCAACAAATACTAAGACCGACCCGGGACCTCTATCCCTTGGCTTGGCCGTGGGTCACACGGCGCTGCGTCGAAGCCGGTGCCTTTTTCTCACCGGTCAGCGGACGGTGCTTCAGCTTATCGTAAGCATCGTGCCATGGGCCGCTGCCTTTCTTCGGGCCGAATTCAGGCCGGTGCGAGTATAGCGTATCGGAGCAGGCGGTAAAAAACAGAGTAGTGGAAGCGCAAAGCGCAAGGGTGAACGTTTTCATGGTGCCGCGGAAACAATCAGATTCGGCCGAACTCGTCAACGGAGCCATGCGCAAAGTGCCACGATTTTAATGAATGAGGCTCTCGTAGAGACTCACGGTCCGCCGCGCGATGGCATCCCAGCCGAAGTGCTCTTCCACGCGTTTGCGCCCCGCCTTTCCCATTCGTTCGCGGAGCGCGGAATCAGACATCAACTCATTCACACGCGCGGCCAAATCACGCGCAAAAGCCTCAGGTTTCGTAGCCTCGAACGGCGACTCGCTCATTTGCTCAAGCGGCACCAGATAGCCGGTTTCCCCATGCACGATTACTTCCTTCATCCCACCCACGGAACTCGCCACGACGGCAGTTTCGCACGCCATCGCTTCGAGATTGATAATTCCAAAGGGTTCGTAAATCGACGGACAGCAGAAGACGGCTGCGTTGCTGTAAAGTTCGATTTTCTCGGGATTGGACACCATTTGCTCCAACCAGATGACGCCCGGACGCTGTCCTTGCGCGACAGCCACCGCGGCCTTCATCTCAGCGGCAATCTCCGGCGTATCCGGCGCGCCCGCGCACAGCACGACCTGGAAGCCCGGGGCCATGTGTGTAATCGCGCGGACGAGATGAATGATTCCCTTCTGCCGCGTGATTCGCCCGACAAAAAGCACGTACGGCTCCCGCGGATTGATTCCGTATTTTTCCAAAGCACCAGTCGTCGTAACCTTCCGGTACTCGGCCAGGTCGATTCCATTATAAATCACCGGGACGCGTTCCTTCGGCACGTTGAAGTGATTCAATATGTCCTGCCGTGTGCCCTCCGATACAGCGACGACCGCGTCAGCCATCTCGATGGCCGTCTTCTCGACCCAGCATGAAAAATCGTATCCGCCGCCGAGTTGCTCGCGCTTCCACGGACGCAACGGTTCAAGCGAATGCACGGTGAGCACCATCGGGATTCCGTAATTCAGCTTCGCGATGATCCCACCGAGATGGGTGTACCACGTGTGAAGATGAACAATATCCGCATCGATCGCCGTCGTGCTCCAATCGAGCCCGCGCTGGATAGCTGAAAACACCGAGTGCAAGGACTTCGGCGCAGTGTATTCCGAGGTGTCGCACCCGAATCCCACAGCCTTCAGACGCGGAAGGTTGAGCCGCGGTTCGCGCTTTTCCTTCCCGTAGCACCGCACCTCCACATCGATAAGTTTCGCCAGTTCGCGCGAAAGATAGTCTACGTGCACACCGGCACCTCCGTAGATGGTTGGCGGATACTCGTTCGTCAGAAACAGCGCTTTCATTTCGTGAAAACCCTACGCAGAGCGGGACGTCGCGGTCACTTTAATTCCAGCCCCACTGGACAATGGTCGCTGCCCATAATCTCCGGAAAAATCCGCGCAGTCTTGAGCGAGCCACGCAATGGCGACGAGCACAGGAAGTAGTCGATGCGCCAGCCAATGTTGCGTGACCGCGCCTGATTCATCTGGCTCCACCATGTGTAATGCCCGCCGCCACGCTCAAACTCGCGGAACGTGTCGAGAAAGCCCGCATCGATCATCGCACCGAACCCCTGCCGCTCCTCGATCGTGAAACCGTGGTTCCTCACGTTGTCCTTCGGCCTTGCGAGATCGATCTCCGTGTGCGCCACGTTCAAGTCTCCGCAAAAAATCACCGGCTTTCGCTTCTGCAGCTTGTTCAAATACGCGAGATACGCCGCGTCCCACTGCTGACGGTACGGCAACCGTGTGAGTTCGCGCTGCGAATTCGGCACGTAAGTGTTCACGAGAAAAAAATCCGTGTACTCTGTCGTGAGCACCCGGCCCTCGCGGTCGTGCTCATCCACACCGATGCCACGCGTCACGGAGATCGGTGCCTTTTTTGAAAGTGTGAGCACCCCGCTGTAGCCCTTCTTCTCGGCCCAGTTCCACTCGGCTGAGCGATAACCGAGCGCACTCCAGTCGTGGTCGACGTCGTCCGGTCGCGCCTTGGTTTCCTGAAAACACACGAAGTCGGCGTCCTGCACCGTGAGGATGTCGGTGAGTCCTTTTTTCAAAACGGCACGCACGCCGTTCACGTTCCACGAGAAAAATTTCATCGCCGCGAATGGACGGGATGCATCCCGCGGATGCAAGCACTGCGTGAGCGCGAGAGCCTATTGCTTCTTGCGACCTGTCGAACGAAGACGCCATGCACGCAAAAGAAGCGTGCAGCCGAGCCAGAGAAGAATGAGCGCAATCGGCCACGCAAATACCGCCGGGAAGAATACCGCAATGATCGCGACCGCCAGCGGCACCATTGCTGAAAGCGCAAGCGGCGCAGCCTCGGCGGGCCCGAGAACGCGGTGATTCAATACCGCCGCACCCACCGTACGGCTGATGCGAATCGCACCGGCAGCCGCACGCACCATCGATCCGCCACCCGGCTTCGAGCGCGGCACGTCCTCCGCAGCGGGCAGACGGATGCGCTTGCGCTGGCGTAGAACAACCTCCGTGGAGTGGTGCAAATCGCGTTCATACGCGGCCTCCATTTTCGCGGCGAATCCTTCGTCCTCGATGGCAATGTCGAGCTCCCAGTTATTCAGCCAGCTCGCGATGTTTAGATTCGTGGAACCCACGCGCGCCCATCGACCATCGGCCACAGCGGTTTTCGCGTGGAGCATGGAGCCGTTCCACTCAAACACGCGGACACCGGCCTCCAGAAGCGGGCGGTAACCCGCCGTGGAAAGCGGACGCAGCCACGGCAAATCGCTGCCGCCCGGAACGAGGAGCCGCACATCCACGCCATCGTGAGCCGCGCTCCGCAGCGCCTGAACGTACGCCGGAACGCCGGCAAAATACGCATCCGTGAGCCACAGGCGGTGCGATGCCATCGAAGCGATGAGAAGGTCGAGACGATAAACCCCGGCAATGTTCGGAGCAGTCGCGATCAATCGAGCCGCCATCTCGCCAGCGGAATGAGCCTCGGGAATCCGGCTGAGATCCGCCGAAAGCGGACTGCCGTTCTCGTCCCACACATGCGCGAACGCACGGACGATGTCTGCGCACAACGGGCCGCGGATCTCCACCCCGGTATCGCGCCATGGCTCAACGCCGCGTTTAGGATTTCCCAACCACGCATCGCTCACGCAGAGACCGGAGACAAAGCCGATACGACCATCGACGACGATCGACTTCCGGTGATCGCGACTCAACCAAGCGAGCGGACTATCCCAACGCGCGACGTTGTGGACACGCACGATGCCGCCCGCATTGATGAGCGGCGCCCAGAATTTCCGCCCGGTTCCGAGGGAGCCGAGCCAGTCCTGAATGACGCGCACTTTGACGCCATCACGCGCCCGAGCGGCCAGCGCATCGCGAAACTTCGCACCGGTGCTGTCGGCGCGGATGATGTAGTTCTCGAAAAAGATCGTCTCTTTCGCGCCCTCGATTGCCGCAAGCCACGCGGGAAAATTCTCGGTGGCGTCGAGCAGCAGGCGCACGGAATTCCCCTCAACAAGCGGCGCGCCAGCGGTACGCGTGAAAGCCCGCTGCGCAACGCCGCGCAGGTCCCGGATATCCGCACCGCGGAAAGAGCGACTTGGAGGAAGGGTGTTCACTGGTCACAGAATGCCTCCGCATTTTCCGAAAGGGAAGCGGCAAGCACGATGCCTCAATGCACAACCCGAATGCGCATGAATCTGCGGCTGTCCGCGGGGTCCGCCGCGGAATCCTTGATAATCACAGTCCGAACCGCTGTCCCAGCGGTCTCGCCGCTCACGTAGCCCAGCCCGGAGAATGGCGCACCATTCACGCTGCTTGCAACCACCGTCCACGGCCCCGCAGCACCCGGTGCGGCGAGGACTTCGATGCTGATGTCATTCCGCGATGGGTCGCGCTGGAGCGTCATCGTCATGCGGCGGCCCTCAGGAAATGCACCGATGCCCGGAGGCGGAGGATTTCCGGAAACCGCCGGATGCTGGAGAAGCGCGTATTCGAGAATCGTCGCCATTCCGTCCCCATCAGGATCACCGAGATCCGGAGCCGCAGGGTCGCCGAGCATCGTCTGCTTCCATTGTTCCGATGCCGTCGGCGCGGTGTAGGAAGAAATCGGTCCCGCTGAGGAACCGGATGCAGTTGAAGCCCGGGCTCGAAAGTAAACGGTCAGACCGGCCGCGGGCTGCAGAATCGACGCGGTGAAAGGAAGCGTCGGTTCACTCCCCGGCACAAAAGCCGTCGCTTGCGTGTTCTGCCCCAACGAAGCAGTCGGCCCGAATTCAAACCACGCGCTTCCGGCCTCACCTCCGGCCTGCACCACGCCGTTCAGCAGGAGACTCGCACCCGACACCACAGGCGCTGCTCCGTTTCCCGCATGCGGGCCCGCGCCGGGAATCCGGAATGCGGTCCCGCCTCCGCCGCTTCCGCCATCGGGTGTGATGCCGTAGAGCACGCCGCCGGGACCAAACCCCAGTTTCCCCTCGGCATCGCGGCCGCGCGCGTTTCCCGTGAAACCGGAAAAGTGAAACAGCGTTTGAAGCGCACTGCCCTGCGCGATGCGGAAAACCGTTCCGCAATCCGACCAACCACCGGAGCCTGTCGTCCCGTAAAGCGTTCCATCCAACGCAACGAGCAATCGCGATGGCTTCGCTCCCGGCGCAGCACCGCCGCTTCCCGTGAATTCCGCAAACACCGTGAATGCACCTCCCGGCGTAATCCGAAAAACCGTTCCCTTTCCAGCCGCGCCACCTTCCATCGTGGTGCCATAAAAGTTGCCATCTATTCCAGCGACCAGACCGCCCTCCGGCTTGCGCGGACCCGTCGCCGAAAAGGAAAAGAGCGTTCCCAGCGTTCCGGAGCCACTGACTTTGAACACGGTCCCCGCGGAAGCGACACCACCGCCCGTAGTCACGCCGTACATGAGCCCGTCCACGCCCCTCGCAAGCGGTCCCGCAGGAGCAGCGCCGTTTGCGCCGGAAAATGTCGCGACAAGCTGGGGCGATCCAAATTCCGACACGCGGAAAATCGCACCTTTCCCCGCCGCGCCACCACCGTTTGAGGCTCCGTAGAAAAAGCCGTCGCCACCATCGCTCAATTCCTCCGCGTCCTCACCCAGCGAGGCTCCGAGAACGGAAACCAGCGTCGGCGGTTGATCCTGAGGCACCGCAAAGTAGACGCGATTGTCTGACACACCAAACATCGCTCCATTTACCGGCAGAAGACTACCGTTCGGCGGACCCACCCATTCCGGAAACGCGCTTTCAAGTGCCGCAATTCCAGTCTGCGGAACGCGGACGATTGTGCCGCTTCCCCACTGTCCTCCGTATTTGAGCGGGAACAGAACGGCGCCGGAAATCGCCCGCGGCGCTCCGATCGGCTTCCATCCATGCGTCGTCGTAAAGTTCGCCAGCGACGAGAGAACACCGGCCGTCGTGATTTGGAAAACGGTCCCCGTCTCCGAAATCCCGCCGGCTTCCGTAGTTCCGAAGAGCTCGCCATTCAGCCCGACGGTAAGCGCGGCACGCGGACCCGAACCGGGCGAAGTGCCCTCACTCCCGCCGAACGAAGCGAGAGTGCTCATCGACGGAGTTGCGCCGCTGCCAAACTTGAAAACGGTACCGGCGTCATACGTGCCTCCGACCGACGTCGTGCCGAACAGGCTGCCGTCGGGAGTCGCTATGATCTGCCCTGCCGGATACGCGCCGTCCGCACCGGAAAAATGCCGCAGCACACTGTGATTTCCGCCCGACAGGCCGATGCGAAATACGACACCGACATCGTCCGCGCCGCCCATTTCCGTCGCGCCGAAAAGCAACGACGACGCGATTGCCAGTCCGGTCGGATTGCAACCGGGACGTGAGCCCTCGGTGCCGGTGAAATCGAGAATCACGTTCCACGAACCGCCGGACGTATCGATTTTGAAAACCGTCCCGCAATCGGAAGCGCCGCCCCATTGCGTGGTGCCGTAAAGCGTGGAACCCGAGAACACCAGCCGGCCGGATGGCGACATGCCGCGATACACACCCGCAGTTCCGGAAAAGTGCGCGAGCGTCGTCAGCGTCCCGGTGGAACTCAGCTTGAAAACCGTACCGAGCGAGTTCGTTCCACCGGCCTGCGTGGTGCCATAAAATGAACCGTCCGGATGCAGCACCAAATCGTTCGGAACAGCACCGGCAAACGCGCCGGAGTCACCGGTGAATTCCGCCACCGTGCTGAAAACGCCCGCAGTGCTCACTTTGTAGATCGTGCCAAAGTCACCTGCACCGCCATTGAACGTCGTGCCGTAGAGGAATCCATCAACACCCGCAGTCAGACCGGAGCCCGGATTCCCGCCCTTCGCTGGGCCTGAACTGCCGGAAAACGAAACGAGCGTCGTGATTACGCCAGCCGGGCTCATGCGGTACACTGTGCCGAGATTGTATGTGCCGCCAACCGGCGTGGTCCCGTAATAGTAGCCATCCGTGTGAGCGAGCAACCGGCTCGCGGGATTCAATCCCGGACGCGCAAACTCCGCGACAACCTCGAACGCCGGCGCTGCGTGGAGCAGCGACGCGGCGAAAAGCGCGAGCACAGTGAGGTAACAGCGGAGCATCGGAAGACGCCCAATGTTAAATCCCAGTGAAGCAAGTGCCAATGACGGGATGTAACAAGTTGGACGGCATATTATCGTCGTTCAGAGGAACGTCACCACAAACGGGAGCCGTGTTACGGCAAGACCTTTTATGAATCCCGGATTCAACGCCCCAGAAACCGGAGCGCCTCTGGCATTCCGGGATCGATACGGAGCGCATCTTCGGCAGCCGCCCGGGCCTCGTTCAGCCGCCCCTGCGCAGCATGGATCGTAGCAAGCGCATAAGGAATGCGCGGATCGCGAGGGTCTGCTTTCGCAGCACTCAAAAGCGCTCCCACCGCGCCTTTCGGATTGCCGAGTTGATTGCGGGCGAGGCCGAGATTGTACCACGCACGGGCGTGATTCGGATCCAGTTTTACCGCCTGCTCGAACTCAGGAATCGCCGCCGGCAATCCGCCCGTTTCATTCAGCGCAAGGGCCAGTTTGTAGCGAAACTCCGGGTTGCCCGGCTCCAGCTTCACAGCCTCCCGAATTTGCGCGAGCGATTCATTGAAACGCCCCGCCTCCGCGAGAAGAACGGCGTATTCGTGCCGGATGCCGGCGCTGCGTGCATCCCACGAAACCGCTTTCTCGTGGTGACGGATTGCGTCCTCCAGACGTCCCTGCGCGAGCGCCAGTGCGCCCAACGCCAGTTGCCCGAGCGGCTGGTCTGCGCCGAGTTGCAAAGTGTGTGCGAGTTCATCCGCCGCACGCGCGCCGGCGGTTAAAGAAGAACGCAACGCCCATGCCGCTGCGACGCGCACACTACGATCCGGATCTTCGAGCTTGCGGACGAGGACCTGCTGCGCCGCAGCGTCGCCAGCGGCGAGCCTTCCCTCAAGCGCCTGCACGGCCGCCGTGCGCACCAGCGGGTCCGCATGCTGTGCGTATTCGAGAAACACGCGGCCAGTGTCTGCTTCCGGAACGGAAACGGCGATAAGTTTCAACAGCGCCGCCTTCCAGTAGGGCGAAGGTTCGGAACGCGCCATCGCGACAATCGGCGCCGCAGGCTGCGGTCCTTTGCGCACGGCGGCTACAAGGCGCGCGCGCTCGCGCGTCGGGCGTTCCAGTTTCGGCCCCCACCACGTCGTCGCAGCGGCAATCGCCCAGTCCACATCCTTGTCCTTGTGGCAGAGATTGCAGGCGTTTGGCGTTCCATTTTCCTTCGTCAGCAACGGATCAGGAATACTGAAACTGTGGTCGTGCCGCGGGTGCCGCTGCATGTAAACGGTCACCGGCATGTGGCAGCTCTGGCAGATCACCGAAGGGTCCTTGTGAAAGCTGTGGAGTTCCGGCGAGACCACTGGGGCCCGCACGGTGCCGCCCGGCGCAGTAGCACCACCGCCGTGGCAGCGCTGGCAGAGATCATTGCCCACAAGCATCGGCTTTGCGCGATGCGGATCGTGACAGTCGATGCAACGCACACCGGCATGGTGCATCTTGCTGCTCAAGAAGCTCCCGTATTCGTAAAGCTCGTCGCGCACGGTCCCGTCGGGGAAATACAGGTCGCTTTCATCCACCGTCGTGAGCTGGAAGTGCGCGGAGAAGCGATCGCCGGGAACAAAATCGCCTGTCAACTCCCGCCGGCGGGCGTGGCACGAGCCGCACGTATCGAAAACCTGATCGCGATCGAGCTTCTTCACCGTGGGGTCCGGGGACTTCACGCCGGGATTTGCCCGCTGCCAATCGACGTGCGCCTTCATCGGTCCGTGGCATGCTTCGCACCCGACGCTCATCTCGGCCATCGAAGTCCGAAAGACGTCGGCAGACGCATCATAATTTTTCCGCAAACGTGTGTTGTGGCAACTGGCGCACATCGTGTTCCAATTCATCCCGCGCCCCGTCCAGTAGCCCCATTCGCCCGACTGACGATCCTCATTTCCATAAACATTTAACCACTCGCCCTTGTGCGGATCAAAAGCGACTTCGAGCGTCTGGAATCGACCGCCGGGGCGCTCAACCACAAATTGCCGGAGCGGATCATTTCCAACGACCCTCGCCACGGAATACGGCTCCTTTTTCCCGTCAAAGCCGACGGTCTCGACTACGTAACGCCCATCCTTCACCGACGCGGTCGAAGTCTGCGTGCCATGTTTGAATTCGCGGCCCGGCTCAAACGCAGCGCGATCCATCTCCGGTGAAATAGCGCGCTCGGCCAGACCGTGATTCGACTTTTCCCACGGCGCAAATTGCGCCTCGTGACATTCACGGCAACTTTTTGAGCCGGCGTACTTCGGAAATACCGACGCCTCGGGCTCCAGAATCGACACGGCCGGCGGCTTGGGCGGCGCAGGTTTCGAATCCGTCTGGGCGGCCTTCGGAGCCTCGGCAGGGCGGCATCCGGAAATGATCAGCCCAAAACACACGGCGATGACGAACCGTATCGTCGGCAGAAATCTTCGCGGCTCCCGGTTGAATGTGGTCATTGAATACGAGTGACGTTGCAGCGTTTCACGCGGGACTGGCAACGGATTAATCTCAGACTCCGGCGGCCAAACCACCGGGCAAAAGAAAACCCCGGCGACTGTTGTGCAGTCACCGGGGTTTCTGATTTATAGAAATGAGCGCGGAAGCTTACTTCGCAGCGGCAGGCTTGCCCGCATCCCGGATTGCCTTCTCGAAATCCCGATCCGACGGGTGGCCGTGGAAAATGAGTTTGCCGGTCGTATCAAAAACGAACGCGTGAGGAATGCCGCTGAAGTTCACCGGACCATTCACGCCGCCCTTGGTGATGGTGTAGCTGAGGCGGTTCTTCTTCACGACTTCCTTGATTTCGGCGTCCGACGAATTCTGGCTTTCGGCGCCAATGAAGATAGTGTCGGCCTTGTTGCGCTTGGCGAGTTTCTCGATGTTCGGAAGGCTCGCGATGCACGGACCGCAATGAACGCCCCAAGCTTCGATTACGACGGCTTTGCCGCCGGTGTTTGCGAGATTGACGGGATCGCCGCTGACGACCTCACCGATTTTGAAATCCGACAGCTTTGCGTTGGGAACGGAATCTTTTTTATCGGCTCCAAACGCGACTGCGGAAAGCGCCATGACTGAGAGAATGATATTTTTCATAGGCCGCCATCCCACGCCCTAAACCGACTGCACGCAAGCACAGAAAACGCGTTTACCCCAGCGCTCGAAGCAGATAGCCGCACAACTCGCGGCGACCGGAAATCTCCTCCACAGGGCAGCCTCTGCGCACGATTCCGAATCCGTCCCCCCATGCGGCGCCGTTGACCACGCACGCATCCGTGCTGCAATCGCCGAGCTGACGCAATGCTTTCTCCACGACACTGGCACGATCGCCATCGAGTTCGTATTTCCACCCTGCGATGAAGGCTCCGGGAAAAATCGCCCGCACTTGCGGCAGCACTTTCACTGCCGGCTTGAGCGTGAGCGTGATCTGCCCGGCCCGCGTGGGAATCTTCGCCGCAGTCGCACTGGCTCCGTCGGCCCCCATCACTTGCGCAACGCGAAAATCGCAAAGTGCCGCAGCATGAAAAACCGCTCCGGCGCTTTCATCGCGCAGTTTCGAAAGAAGGTCGTCATTCGTCGAGAAACTGCGCACGACCGCGCCGCCAGCCCCAAGCGGAGACGAAGCCATTTCGCCCTTGAAGACCAACACCTCGTGCCCGCCGGCGGAAAGCGTTTGCGCGAGCATGAGACCAAGTTCGCCCGTGGAAGCATTCGTGATCCGGCGCATTCCGTCGATGGGCTCGTAAGCCGGGCCGCAGGTGATGATGACCTTCATGAAGGGCATTTCGTAATACGTCTGTTCTGGAAATCGAACGGTTTTTTCCCGACAAGCAGGCATGACACGACCAGAAGCCAGCCAGCAAATCCGGGAACTCTGTAATTCCACGGGCGTCGCAGTGATGAAAATGCATCCGCTGCTCAACGCCCTCGGCGACGATGCAACCAAGGCCGAGATTGTAAAAGCGCTCTATGAGGTGACGAAGCACATCGAGGTCGTCAAAAAGCAGCTCATGCGGTTGGAAAAGCGCGATGACAACGCGCTCATCTAAAGCCGCTCGCTTTTCGACCCAACGCACGACATGCATCACGCCTTCATGAAAATGCCCGCTCTGCTTCGCTGCCTCGCGACGATAATCGCGTCCACATTTCTCGTTGGCTGCGAAAAGAAAGCCACTGCGCCGGTTTCGGATTCACCCGCGCGCCCGGAATCGGTTAAATCCGAACCACCGGCACTCGTGCAAAAAGCCGCGGAACCCCGGCCGCAAACGGCTCCGGCGACGGCGGCGGGCAAAAAGATCCGCATCGTGACGTGGAACCTCCAGTGGTTTCCCGGCCACAAACCCGAGACAACTGCGGAGATTGCGGCGAAGCACATGGCCGATGCACAAAAGGCGGTCGCGGAATTGAAGCCGGACATCTTGATGCTCCAGGAAGTGCGCAACTGGAAGAGTGCCGCGGATCTTTGCTCGGTCATTCCGGGACTGCGCCCGCACGTGGTCTCGGCATTTGATGAGTCAATCCCAGATGCGCGCCCGCAGAATCAGGTCGTGGCGGCGAATCTCGAATCGGATTCCGCGTGGTCGGCGAAGTGGGTCGGAGGGAACTACGGCCCGCCACGCGGCTACGCGTTTGCGGCCCTCGATGCCGGCGGCGGGCGTTTTATTCTGTGCTGGTCGCTCCATTTGAAAAGCAACCGAGGCGAGCTCGACGAAAACATCTCCATGCGCGCCGAGTCGACTCGGCAACTCATCGCACACATGCAGGAAATGCTCGCGATTTACGGCAAACGCGGCCCCTGCGCCATCGTCGTTGCCGGGGATATGAACACGTCGTCCGACGACCCCAAGTTCGCCGGCGACCCGACGCTTCAGGGCTTCAAAGATGCCGGTCTTTGGTGGACACACTCGGGCGTCCCTTTTGCCAGCCGCACGACGATTCCCGGCGAGGGAAATTACCCTGATAATTGCTTCGACCACATTTTCACCGCCGGGCTGGGTCAACCGGTAGCGACGGTGAAAGCGTTTCCGGGAATCAGTGACCACAATCCCGTGATTGTCGACATCGACCTATCGAAGGCGGATTTCCGGCCCGCGATTGACGTCGCCGCCGGGCTGAAGCCGCTGGCGAAGATCGCTGCCCCGAGCGTCCCGGTGGACCTCCCCGGCATCATCAAAGCATCCGACGACGCAGCAATCCGGGCGGCCATCGGCAAAAATGTTACCATTCAGGGCCGCGTCTCGAACGTCGGCGCGACGGCCACCGGCTCGATGAATTTTATCAACTTCGAGGGCAGCGCGCGCGGAAACTTCGTATGCATTGTGAAGAAGGATCACCTGACGTCCGTAGCGGAGCCGCACGGAGGGACGCTTCAAACTCTCGTGGGCAAGAACATCGAAGTCCGGGGTGAGCTCATTCTTTACAAAACGACGCCGGAAATCGAGCTGCGCAGCCCGGCCGGACTTCGCGTGCTGCCTTAAATCGGACTCATCAAAAGACAAATACGGGACCTTGGCCCAGAACTCGCTATCGCAATGGCCGCATGACCGACCCGATTGAGATCAGCAAGGACACCGACTTTAGTGAAGAGTTGAGAGCTTTGGTAATCGAAGCAACACAAGCAGGAACTCCCGCGCCCGCGGCCAGGGCTGCGATCGCCTCGGAGCCCGGCATCCGCGAGGAGGAGCTCCGCACGCTTTTGAAACCGATTTTGGAGGGCATCGAATCGCGCAATACCGTCAGCCGCTCGATGTTCGAAGCGCTCCATGCGGAATTGAAAACCTACAAGGACGCATTCATCCTCGAAGCGGTGCTGCGTCCCGTCATTCGCGACATGATTTCCGTTTTCGATGATCTCGGCGACACCCACCGACAGCTTGCCTCCACCATGGCTGCTCTGCCCGAAAGCGAGATCAAAGGCAGCATCATTGCGCTCGTCGAGAGCCTCCGGAACACAGTCAACAACGTCGACCATAACATTCACTTCATCCTCGAAGTGCTCGAACGTCTCAACGTGACACAAATCCCCTCGCAACCCGGGAAACTCGACAAGCGCACTCAGAAAGCGGTCGCCGTGGAGTCCACGCCTGCGGAGACGGAGGATTTCGATATCGTTCGCACGGTCCGACGCGGGTTCCAGTGGCGCGACCGCATTATCCGGCCCGAGGAAGTCGTCGTCAAAAAATGGAAGCGGTCCGGTCACCCCGAGCCATCCTCCGCAACGACTCCGGAGGTAAATACCTCGTCAGAGAGCGCACTATGAACAACATTATCCCATTTTCCAAAGAAGCCATGCTCGAAACACCTACAAACCGGAAAGCAGTCGGAATCGACCTTGGAACGACCTTCTGCGCGGTCGCGCACATCGACGCCTACGGCAAACCACAAATCATCCCGAATGCGGAAAGTGAACGCATCACGCCCTCGGTAATTTTGTTCGACGGCAACAATGCGGTCGTCGGCACCGTCGCCAAGCAAAACGCCGTCGCAGAGCCGGACAAAATCGTCGATTTCGTGAAGCGCGAGATGGGCAAGTCCAAGACTCAGTTCTCCCGCGCATTTGGCGGCAAAGTTTACTCCGCCGAGGAGTTGTCAGCCATCATCCTGCGAAAGCTCAAGGGCGAAGCCGAAAAATACCTAGGCGAGTCGGTGACCGATGCCGTCATTACGGTCCCGGCGTATTTCAATGACGCCGAACGGACCGCCACCATCCACGCGGGCCAGCTCGCAGGGCTCAATGTGCTCAAAATCATCAACGAACCCACGGCGGCGGCGCTCGCATACGGCCTCGACAAACTGGATCAGGATCAGACTGTATTCGTATTCGACCTTGGCGGCGGTACATTCGATGTGACGATTATGAGAATCGAGAGCCACCACATCCGGATGGTCGCCAGCAACGGCGACCACAGGCTCGGGGGAAAGGACTGGGACGATGTGATTGTGAACTGGGTCGCCGACGAATTTGATAAACTGCACGGAGAAAATCCCCTTCTCGACCTCCAGAGCTACCAGGATCTCTACAACCGCGCACTCACGGCGAAAATCCAGCTTTCCACCCGCCAGCGCACCACCCTCGTTCACAGCTACAACGGCAAGAGCGTGAAACTCGAATTGACGCGCGGAGAATTTGAGGAACGCACGCGCCACCTCATCGAGAAATGCAAAGCCATCTGTGAAATCGTCATGCAAGAGGCTGGACTCGACTGGAGCGGAATCGATCGCGTCCTGCTCACAGGCGGGATGACCCGGATGCCTTCAGTCAGAGCGATGATTACGGATGCGTCGAACCGGCCGGTCGCCGAGGACGTCAGCCCCGACGAGGCCGTAGCGCTTGGGGCATCGATTCAGGCCATGCTCTCGGTACTCCAGCAGGAGAACGACACTGGCACCAGAAGTGTCGCGCAGGAAGTCCGCGAGCAGTTTTCCGCAGCGGACGGTTCACTCATCCGGGTCACAAACATCACCACCCACACGCTCGGCGTAGTGCTTTGGGATGACACACGGATGGAAGAATACGTTTTCCCGATGATTCAAAAAATGACGCCCGTGCCCGGAGAGACGAAGAATAGCTTCGGCACGGCGAAAGCAAACATGAAGAACGTGATCGTTCGCGTCGTCGAAGGCGAAAGCACCGTCCCCACCGAATGCACACCGCTAGGTATCTGCGACATCGAGCTACCGCCGTTCCTGCCGAAAGGTTCTCCCGTTGAGTTAACTTATCACTACGACGAAAATCAGGTTCTCGAAGTAGTCGTGGAGGCCTACGGGCGCACCAGCCGCGTCTCCATCGCACGAAATACGGGTCTTTCCGAGAACGAACTCGAGGTTGCAACTGCGGACCTTGCCCAGCTACGAATCTCGTAGCACCGGAAAGAATCCTGATCAGTGGCACTGCCAAATCCGATACCCGACAATCCGCTTCGATGGGATGGTTGGCGAAACTACAATTCGCCCAACCTCTACCATCGGCTCTGCCTTGAATTCGACAACAACGTCAGCAATGACATCATCGAGGAGAACACTCGGATTCTGCTCGTCTGGTGGCAGAAGAAACTGCCTCTCAAGAACCAGCCGAGCAACCCGATGGCGCAGATGCTCCGTCAGGGCCTCGACGAAGCCCCCCACTATCTCGCGGAGGCGCGGACCCGGCTACTGGACCCCGAGGAGCGCGCACGTCACGATGCCGAACTCCACGAGCAACTCGTCCAGAATGCTCTCACAGAGTTCAGAAAACTTCTGGCATTCACACTCGCATCAAAGACACTTTCCGAAGACAGCGAAGCTCGGCTGCTGACCGCCGGCGCGCAGATGGGACTTCGATCCGAGGAAATGCTCCCCGTCATCGAATCCGAACTGGAACGGAGCGGCAGCCGGCGAATCTCCGCAGAGCCGCTACCACCACCACCACCACCCGTCCCGGTTGCGCAGACACCGCTACCGGCACCTTCTGCCGCTGCGCCCATAGGCACGCAGGATCCAGCTTCGGAGTTCCGTCGCATTCTTAAAATGTCCCGACTCTGCCTCGACGGGGAGGAAATGACCGATGACCAGCGCGACGCGATGTGCAACATGGGCGAAAGTCTGGGACTCACCGGAGGTCAGGCTGAAGACCTCATCGACGAATACCTCGACGAAATGGCATCGGCCCCGATGCCGGCAAACCCGGTCGTGCCACCAAGGGCCTCGGCATTGCGGCCGGTTGCGCCGGCGACGCCCAAACCCGCCTCCGCACCCGCGGCACCGCAGACTCCGAAGCCACCCGGGACAACACCCCAGCCCGCCGTACACGTGGTCAATCTCTCACCGATCGCCCGGGCCGACGAACGAAAGAGGTATCCAAATTATTCAAACTCCGTCGGAGTCGAACTATTTTTGATTCCGAGCGGGCGTTTCGAAATGGGCAGCACCGCACACGACAGCCAGTCATCCGAGCAGCCCGTGACTTCCGTGATTCTGACCGGCTTCTACATGTCACGATTCCCGATTACGAATGCGGTTTACGAGAAATTTGATCCCACGCACCGCACAAAACGTGCGCCTTGGGCGGACGACAACCATCCGGTTATCTACGTTAGCGCCGCTGAGGCAGAGGCCTTCTGCAAGTGGCTCAGCAACCGGGAGGGCAAGAAGTATCGCCTGCCGACCGAGTCGGAATGGGAGTACGCCGCCCGCGGTCCAACCCCTCGCAATTTTCCATGGGGCGACGAGTTTGGAGGCGGGCAATCCGCCAATTTCGCCGATTCGCGGACCAGTTTTCCATGGCGCGATGGGACGATCGACGACGGGTTCGC
Organism: Verrucomicrobiaceae bacterium; assembly: GCA_005791535.1. Lineage (GTDB taxonomy): Bacteria > Verrucomicrobiota > Verrucomicrobiia > Chthoniobacterales > Chthoniobacteraceae > SXWH01. The sequence continues at coordinate 40,364 of SXWH01000217.1, forward strand.
AGAAACCTCGCCGGTGGGCAGCTTCCCGCGCGGCGCAAGCGCATTCGGAATCGAAGACATGGCGGGCAACGTGTTCGAATGGTGCGTCGATTCCTTCGAGCCCTACAAAGGCAAGGAAGTCATCAACCCGCGCAACATCCGTGAGTCCCAGAAGCGCGTGTACCGTGGCGGATCGTGGAAATCCCGCGCGTCGAGCCTCCGATGCAGCGCCCGCAATTTCAACATGTCGGGCTACCAGTCAAACGACGTCGGTTTCCGCATCGTCTGCGAACTCGAGTAAACGCCCCCGCGTTACTTCACAAGGTCGTCGAGTTCGAACATCGTAGCCTGCCGCTTTCCACCGGGCCCGACAATTTCCATTGTTTTCAGATACCACGCACCATCGCGCTTCATCCCGGAACGAACGGTGAACTCACGAATTACCTTATTCGCCGCATCGAGACCCTGCATCTTCATCATCGCGTTGTCGGCCTTTGAAAACCACGCCTTCACTTTCGCGTACTGGCTGGAAGTCCCGGCCGGCGGCATAATGTCCACCTCCCAACTGCTCTGTCCCACGATTGCGTCGGAATCGACTACCTTCGCATCCGGCCAGTAGAGAAAACGCATCGCGAGGTCCTCGTATGTGATGCTCGTGTCGCGCACCGGGTCATCGAACTTCGCCGTGGTCACGCGCTCAGTCTTCCCGCCTTTGGTCTCCTCCAGCCGCGTGTCCTTCTCGCCCATTCGCAACGTGATCGTGTCCTTCGTGTCCTGAAATTCATAACGCACAACGCCTTTCGATATCGTGAGAATGAACGGTGTCCTCTTCGACCCCGCTCCCACCCGGAGGTGTCCGGTGAATTTCCAATCCACATTCGCCTGCGCCGCCCGGGCGGCCTTCAGAAGTTCGCGCGCATCCGGCGCATCGGCGGCGGCGGCTCCCGCGGAGGCAAAAGCCAGAAGCAGGATTGCAGCGAGTCGGCTCTTTACACAAAAGGAAGTGCTCATAGGCTCGCGCAGACTCGCCCAAGTCCGAATGGATCAAAAGCTCCTTTTTCTCATCAACCGCGAATGGACCAGCCCGGCTCTGGACAAGCTGATGGCGCTCGCCTCATCGGCTGCGTTCTGGGGCGTTCCGCTCGGCATTCTCGTTGTCTGGCTCGTGTGGAAAGGCGGTTTTCGCGGCCGCACTTTCGCATTGCTCGCATTGCTGTCCTTCGGGTTCACGGACGGCGTCGCAGGCCGTTTCATCAAAAAGTCCGTCGCCCGTTTTCGTCCGCACCAGACAGAGGTCGGGGTCCGCCAGCTCGATTTGCAAAGCCCTGCATGGAAAGGAGTGTTCATGCCGGTGAAGGAAAAGCTCTCCACCGGCTCCAATTCAGCGGCGAAAGGCACGGGCCGGTCGTTTCCCTCGAACCACTCGGCGAATACGGCCGCGGTGGCCGTCATCGCCACCCTTCTTTTCCGCTTCGGCTGGCTCGCGTTCCTTCCCGCGCTCATTGTCAGTTACTCGCGCATTTATACGGGCGCGCATTGGCCGACTGATGTGCTCGCCGGCATCTGCACCGGCTCCGCTGCGGCGCTCATCGTCGCCTTTGCAGCAGAAGCGCTTTGGCGGAATTACGGAGAAAGGATTGCACCGCGCGCCTCGGCCAGCCATCCGTCTTTACTATCCGTAGAAATGAATACTGCCGCCACATGAGCCGCCTCATCATCGCACTTCTTGTCCTCACCGGATTGCGGCTCGCCTACATCGGGCAGATGGAGCTCTCGCCCGATGAGGCCTACTATCACGAATGGAGTCAGCGCCTCGACTGGTGCTACTTCAGCAAGGGTCCGGGAATCGCCGCGACGATGAAGGTCGGCACCGCACTCTTCGGCCACGGCGAATTCGGCATCCGCTTCTTCGCGCCCATCCTTGCGCTCGGCACGAGCCTCCTCGTCTTCTGGCTCGCACGGCGGATCTTTGACGTCCGCGTCGCGACGTGGACTGTCGTCCTCATCAACGCAACTCCGCTGTTCAATGCAGGCGGTCTGCTGATGACCATCGACCCGCTTTCGATCTTTTTCTGGACCGCCGCACTCTGCACGACATGGCTCGCGCTGGAAAAAAGTCCGTCTTTCAATGTGTGGTGGCCCGCCACCGGCGCGATCATCGGCCTCGGATTCCTGTGCAAGTTCACGAACGCGATGCAGCTCCTGAACATTTTTCTCCTGCTCATCCTCACGCCGAAATACCGCAGGGAACTTGCCCGTCCCGGCTTCTGGTCGATGCTCTTGTGTTTTCTCCCCTTCCTAGTTCCGGTTGCGCTCTGGAATCACTCGCGTGGCTGGCCGACGACCGCCCACCTCGCCGCCCGCGGCGGTCTCGACGCCCCGTGGTATGACTTCGACTGGAGTTCATTCGGTCAGTTCGTGGGGTCGCATTTCGGCGTCTACTCGCCGCTGATTTTCGCAGCGATGCTCTGGACATTTCTCGTCCTATGCCGCGATTCCGCAGCGCGCTGGATCGGCGCAATCGCTTGGGCCGTTCCCGCGATCCCATCAAGCTTCCGAAACCGCACCATCCTTTGGATCGTCGCGATTCTTACACTCGTGAGCCTCTACTTCTTTGGAAATGCGCTCGAAGACGACCGTTACCACAAGCTAGCATTCTGGCTCGCCGCAATCGCAGCCGCGTTCGGCGTCGGGATGCTGAAGGATGAGCCGAATATGCATTGGAAGCCGCGCTTCCTCCTCGCTTTCTCCGCGCCTCTGGTTGCGCTCTACGTCTGGATCGCCCTGCACCACGATGCAGAGGTAAACTGGACGGCTCCAGCCGGACTATCGCTCGCAATTCTTACGGTAGCCCATTTCTCCGCCCTGCTCGCCGAACGGGGACGCACGCGGACCTTTGCCTGCATCGCAATCGGCCTCGGTGCACTCGTCTCGATCATCGGCATCAACACAAACATCCTCCGTGCGGCGGGCGTAGCTCTTCCCTTCGAGCGCGATCCAAGCGCACGCCTCCGCGGCTGGTCAGGCACGGCGCAGGCGGTCCACGACTTTCGCAAAAAGATGGAAGCGCAACTCGGGCGCAAGGTGTTCTTGATCGCCGACGATTACGGCACAGCCGCCGCCCTTTGTTACTACCTTCCGGACAAGCCCATTGAGGCTCCCGGTCATCCGCCGGTCTACGTTCCGGAGAGTCCATCCGCGGAGAACCAGTTTCATTTCTGGGGCCGGTACGACGATTACGAGGAACGCAATGCAAGCGTCCCGATCAACGAAGACGAGGACTCCCGCGAATACGGCACAAACCGCTTCGCCGGCCGCACGGCGCTATACATCACCGACCGCCCCGAAGGTGAACCCGCAAGCGTGCTCATCCGCTCGTTCTTTACGAAACCGGAATCCGGCTGGAAAAAATCTGCGAGCTCGCCGTGGTCGCAATACACAGAGTTCGAAATCAAGCAACGCGGCCTTCCGCTGAGAAAGCTCCGCATCTTTGTGCTTCCTCATTACCAGCCCGGCAAGGTGCTTGATTAGCGCAGTCCGCACGCCGCGGTGATTGCAAGTCCGTCGCCGTTTATGGCAGGCTGGCGGGCTCATGGAAACCATCCAAGCCATTCTCGAATCGAAGCTCCGTCCCGCCGTCGGCGACAGCGGCGGACTGCCCGTCACTGTGCAGGCCGCACAGGACACGCGCTTCGGCGATTACCAGACAAACATCGCCATGCAACTGGCGAAGGCCCGGAAGGCAAATCCACGCGCCATCGCGCAGGAAATAATCGCTCGGCTCGATGTGGCGGAAATCTCCGAGACGCCGGAGATTGCCGGGGCCGGCTTTATCAATTTCCGCATCAAATCCGAGGCTCTCGCCACGCACTTCGCGTCGCTTGTAAGCGACCCGCGACTCGGCGTGCCGCAAGTCGCGCCGCGGAAACTCGTGATCGACTTTTCATCACCCAACGTCGCGAAGCCGATGCACGTCGGCCACATCCGCTCGACGTTTCTCGGTGACGCGCTTGCGCGAATCGGCCGATTCCTTGGACACTCGGTGGTGACCGACAATCACATTGGCGACTGGGGCACGCAGTTCGGAATGCTCTGCCTCGCGTGGAAGACCATCGTGGACAAAGCCGCATTGGAACGCGACCCGATCGGCGAGCTGGAGCGCATCTACAAACTGCAAAACGAGCGCTGCAAATCCGATTCCGCGGCGATGGACGCGGCGCGAGCGGAGCTTGTGAAACTTCAAAATGGCGACGCCGAGAATCACGCAATCTGGCGCGAGATGATCCGCCTTTCGCAGGTACAGTTCGACACGATTTACCGCCGTCTCGACATCAATTTCGACCACACTCTCGGCGAGTCGTTTTATAATCCGTGGCTGAAGGACACAGTGAATGAACTCGTGCAAAAAGGCATCGCCCGCGAGAGCGACGGCGCGATTTGCGTTTTCAGCGACAGCTCCGTGCCAGAGAAGGAGGATCCATTTTTGATCAAGGACGAGAACGGCTGGAAACCATCGCCGGCGCTTGTGCAGAAGGCCGACGGCGCGTCGAATTACACCACGACGGACCTCGCGACAATCGCCTACCGGGTCCGCGAGTTCGCGCCGGACGAAATCATCTACGTCACCGACGGGCGGCAGCAACTCCACTTCCGGCAGTTCTTCACGATTTGGAAACGGCTGCATCCCGACATCGCCGTGAAGCTCTCGCACGTGTGGTTCGGCAGCATCCTCGGCGAGGACGGAAAGCCGTTCAAAACCCGCAGCGGCGACACCGTCAAACTCGCCGACCTGCTCGACGAAGCGGAGGAGCGCGCATTCAAAGTCGTGCGCGAGAAGAACCCGGAACTACCCGAAACAGAGTGCCGTGAAATCGGGCGCATCATCGGACTCGGTGCTGTGAAATACGCCGACCTGCTGCCGAACCGGCAGGGCGACTACGTCTTTAGCTGGGACAAACTCCTGAGCTTCCAGGGCAACACTGCGCCGTATTTGCAGAATGCATACGTTCGGATTCGCGCGATTTTCAGAAAAGCGGCGGAAGCCGGAATCACCACGCAAGCGGGCACAGTGAATCTCACGGAACCAGCCGAACTCGAGCTCGTGAAGAAGCTCGCGCAGTTCGGCGAGACGCTGCCGGCGATTCTCGAGGACCACCGCCCGAATCTGCTCTGCAACTACCTGTTCGAGCTCGCGAATGCGTACCACTCATTCTACGAAGCCTGCCCTGTTCTCAAAGCTGACGAGCCCGCGCGCAGCAGCCGTCTTGCGCTTTCCGACGCGACCGCGCGCACGCTGAAAACTGGCCTCGGCCTGCTTGGCATCGAGGTTCCGGAGCGGATGTAGACGGTCTCACGCACGTTGATGTCATTCGTCATTTCATTTTTCAGACCCGCCCGCTAAAGCCGTCGCAATGCTCACCAAGCGCGTAATTCCATGCCTCGATGTCCACGACGGAAAAGTCACACGTGGCGTGCAGTTCGGCCGCGCCGAGTCCGGCGGCCTGCGCAATGTAGGCGACCCGGTGGAACTCGCGCAGCGCTACAACGATCAGGGCGCGGACGAGATGGTGTTTTTCGACATCACCGCCAGTGCCCACGGTCGCGCGACGATGGTGGATGTCATCGAGCGCACCGCCGCGTGCTGCTTCATGCCGCTCACCGTCGGCGGCGGAATCCGCGTTGTGGACGACATGAGCGCGATGCTCAAAGCTGGTGCGGACAAAGTGAGCATCAACTCCAGCGCGATAGCGACGCCGGAACTCATTACCTCAGGCGCGGAAAAGTTCGGCAGCCAGTGCATCGTGGTTTCGATTGATTGCAAACGCACCGCTCCCGATGTGTGGAAGGTTTTCGTGAAGGGCGGTCGCGAGGAAACGAAATGGCACGCCGTCGAGTGGGCGCAGGAAGCCGTCCGCCGCGGCGCAGGCGAGATCGTGCTCAACTCGATCGACGCCGACGGGACTAAAGCCGGCTACGATTTAACGATCACCCGTCGCGTCAGCGAGGCCGTGGGCGTTCCTGTCGTGGCCAGCGGCGGCGCGGGAAATCTCCAACACATGGCCGACGTTCTCAGCGAGGGAAGGGCCGACGCAGTGCTGGCCGCGAGCATCTTCCACTTCGGCGAATACACAGTGGCCGACGTGAAGAACTTCCTCGCGGGACAAGGCGTTGCAGTGCGGCTGCGCTGATTACTTGCGCGTCGCGAGGTACTCGACGATGTCGCGAAGCTCCGAGCGGCTCAGCATGTCGCGAATGCTCTCAGGCATCGGCGACGGCGCGCTGATGCGGTTTTTGATGTTCCCGACGGCAACCTTCACCACCTGAGGCTTCCCTCCAGCGTCCACGGTTTCCACACCGAGTTCCTTGGCGGTTTCCTCCAGCAAGCGGCCTGCGACCGTCATGCCATCCTTCAATTCGAGCACCACGATCTGGAATCCCTGCGCGATTTTCGCGTTTGGATAAATGATCGCCTCCAGGATCCCCGCACGGTCGAGCGTCGCACCAATCTTCGTAAGTTCGGGGCCCACGAGGCTGTCACCACCCTCCGCCTTGTGGCATTTGAAACACTGGGCGGTTGCATGCTCGCGGAAGAGCTTCTTCCCGCGCTCGGCGTCCCCACCGGCCAAAGAAAGCCGGTAGTTCGCGAGCTTGTCGTTCGCGGGTAGCGAGGTTTTCCACTGCTGGATCTTTCCTGCGAGGCCGGGCTTCTTTTTTCCAGCCTCGTAAACATCGAGCATCACTTCGGGCACGAGTTTTCCTGCGACGAGGTCATCAAGCAGGCTACCAAGAAGCTTTTCCGCAGCGGGCGTGTTGCTGTCGGCCAGCGCCAGAACCGCTCCCTGCTTCTCGATGGCAGGTGCGTTGGATGAAAGCACATCGGTGATTGCCTTCAGCGCAGCGTTCGCGTCGGCGGCAACCAGCGCCTTAAGCCCCGCGGCACGGAGCTTCGAATCCTTGTCGGTGAGTGCCTCCGTTGCAGCCGTGGCCAGTCGCGGATCACCGATGCTCGCAAGCGCGCGCAGCGCCTCGGCGCGCGCGGTCTTTCCCGCCTTGTCGTTGAGGACAAGTTTCACAAGAGCATCGCCGGCAGCGGCCACCTTCAGCTTCGCAACCGCGGCAGATGCAGCCTCGCCAACACTGCCGGGCGCGCCTTCGAAAAGCGCAGCGGCAACCGGCGCGAGGGCCGCAGAGGCCACCGAACCGGAACGCGCCGGAAGCGGACGCCATTGATAAGTGAGCCGGTCTTTCGGGTCCGGATTCTCCCACGCCGCAAGCGCGACAAGCGCCTCCTTTCGGCCGGACTCCCGCGCTCCGCCATCAGCCGCGTATTCCGCGAGCTTCTTCGCGTTCTCGGGCGTTCCGAGGCGGTAGTGCGCATTCACGATGCGGAGCAGCGTATTCGGGTTCTTGATGCGCCGGTCTCCGAGCAAACCGGCGAGTGCCGGAAGCGCCTCGTCGATCTGCGCATCGTAAATTGCGCGCGCCGCCTCCAGCACCACGCTCTCATCGGCATCGCCTAGAAATGCAGCCACCAGCGGGCTCTTGAGCCTCCGCAGCGCGACCACCGCGCCGCCGCGAACCGCTACATCGCCATCCTTCGCCTTCGCGGCAAGCGTCGCGGCATCCACGCATCCCGCCAGGCCCATCACGGCTCCATGACGCAAAATCGGATCCTTGTCGGCATTCTCCGCGAGCATCGCAATCAATCCATCCGCCGCGACCTTGCTATGGAGCTTGCCGAGCGCGATCGCGGCGTAGAATCGCGCGCGCGGATGCGAGTCTTTAAGAACGACAAGAAGTGGCTCTACGGCCGCCGGCGCACGCTGATCTCCGAGCACACGGGCCGCCTGTGCGCGAACCTCGCCGTCGCCGTCGGACAACAACCCGACGAGCGTCGGAATCACGGCCGGATTCTTCGCAGCAACCTGACCGAGTCCCCAGACTCCGTGAATGCGCGCGAGCGTCCCCTGCCCTTTCGTCGCCGCGTTTGTGAGCGGCGCAACAGCGTTTTTCCCGGCGAGATGAAATTGCGCCGCCTGCCGGATGCGCTGGTCGTCATGACCGAGCAGTTTCTCGACGTCTCCGTCGGGGCGCGCCGTTATTCCTTCGGCGAGCAGCTTCTTCACCTCGGCCTGCTTTGCTGCATCGGCCTCGGGCGACGTCAGCTTGAAAATGCGGCCCTTGTTCACGCCGCTCCAGCCCTCCACCCAGTCGAGCACATAAAGCGCTCCATCGGGCCCAAACTCCACATCGGTCGTGAGCACGCCTTTTACCAAATCGCGCCGTTCCTTGAGCTCGTACCACGCTCCCATCGGCATGAGTGTGACTTCGTGAACGACGCTGCTGCTCGCGCCGCCACGGAAATCGCTGAGGTAAAATTTTCCGGCGTACTTTTTCGAAAGCGCGGTGCCGGGGTTATACGTCAGTCCGCTCGGGCCATTGCTGATGTTCGCAATCGGCGGAATGATGTACCTCGCCTTGAGCGATTCCTTTTCGTCCCAAAGCAACTCGCGATTCCACGGGCCGCGGTCCTCCAGGTATTGGAAGGACATCCGCCAGCCACAGTCACCGCCTTCGACGAGCTGGACGAAGCGCGCACGGTCTCCCGCGTCGGAGTTGTTGTCGCCGGTGAAAAGATTCCCGAATTCATCGAACGCGAGTTCCTGCGGATTGCGCACGCCGGTGGCGAATACTTCGAAATCCGTGCCGTCCGGATTGCAGCGCATCACGCACCCGGAATCAGTCACCTCCCAATCCCGGCCTTCCTTGTTCTTCACGTTGATTCCGCGGTCGCCAATCGTGAAGTAAAGTTTGCCATCCGGGCCGAAGCGCAGGCCGTGCATGTCGTGGCCACGGAACGCAAACTTCACGCCGAAGCCCGAAAGCATGCGGTCTTTCACATCCGCCTTCGCATCGCCGTTCGAATCCTGAAAGCGCCACAAGCTCGGGATATTCGTCCACCAGACCTCGTTTCCTCGCGCGATAATCCCGGCGGCGGTTCCGTCGAGCGCCTCGCGAAAGCCGTCGGCGAACACGGTGCTCTTGTCGGCCTTTCCATCTCCATTTGTGTCGTCGAGCGCGACGATGCGCTCCTCCTGCGTCTCGAACGCCTCTTTAAACTTTTCCGCGTCCGGATAATACTTCCGCATCATGCGAAGCCGGTCGTCAGTCGTTCGCGCCGCGATGTCGTCGTTCAGCCAGCCCATGTGGCCGCGGTTGTCCACGACTCCGCCCACGATCGGCTTGCCGTTAACCGGGCGCCCTTCCTGCCGGTAGCTCTCGCTCACATACCAGCGACCGCGCTCATCCGGCGCAAACGCCACTGGATTTGCGAGCATCGGCTCGAATGCCCAGATATCGAGCTTCAGGCCCGCATCGGTGCTGATGGACTTCAGCGCATTGGCGGCGTCCTTCGCGCCGGCCTCTGCCTTTCCGTCTCCATGTTCGTTCACAGCGAAAATGGCTCCGCTGAGAATGGTCAATGCACCGGCAACAAAGGCGTGTTTTTTCATGAAATAAGGCGCCAATACAAAGCACCAAAACACCGCAGCCTTAGCATCTTGTTGCAGCCGAGCGTGAAAACGTTTGCCTGGCCCGCGCGCAGCCTCGCGAAAGAAACCTCAAAAAGATGTTTGGTGCATCAAAGGAGACGGTGACAGCAGGGTCATATTCGAACAAGTCGTCACGACCACCCGCACCAGCACCTCTCATGAAACACACGGTCCTTTTATCTTTCATCATTGCACCCGTGCTCGCACACGCAAACGCGATCGAGCGCGCCGCGGAACCGCGCGTCGAGAAACGTACCGCGGACAAACGCTGGGGTGACTTCTCCAAGGCCGATGAAGTCAGCTTCCGCAGGCACGTCATCCCGCTGATGTCGCGGAGCGGCTGCTCCGGCCGCGAATGCCACGGCGCGTTTTCCGGTCAGGGCGGTTTTCAGCTTTCGTTGTTTGGATACGACTTCGCGAAGGACCACAGTGAGATCACGGCCGACAAGGAGGATGGCCCCCGCATCGATTCCGCGAACTCGCTGAAGAGCCTCATTTTGACAAAGCCGACGCTCGACGACGGCGAGACCCACAAGGGGAAGAAGCGCTGGGACAAGCACTCCTGGGAATACAACCTCGTGCGCAAATGGATCGAAAGCGGCGCGAAGTCCGACGTCGCCGAGACCGGTGAATTCGACAAGCTCGTCGTCGAGCCGGCCGAACTGGTCTTCAAGGCACCGGGCGCGAAAATCCAGCTCAAGGTCACGGCTTACTGGAAGGACGGAACCGTCGAGGACGTCACGCATCTCACGCGCTTCCGCACCAACGATGAAAGCGTCGCCGACGTGAACGCCGACGGTCTCGTGACCAGCAAAACGAGCGGCGATACGCACATCGTCGCGTTCTACGACAACGGCGTGGAGCCCGTGCCCGCGATGCTCCCGGTGAGCCGCGAGCCATTCCCGAAAGTCGTCGCACGGACGCGCGTGGACGAGCTCGTTCTCGCGAAGCTGCGGAAGGTCGGCATCCACCCGAGCGAGGTTTGCGATGACGACGACTTCCTGCGCCGCGCTTCGCTCGATGTCACCGGCACGCTCCCGCTTCCCGCGGAAATCGAGGCATTCCTCGCCGATCGTTCGCCCGACAAGCGCGCGAAGAAAATCGACGAATTGCTCGCGCGCCCGACTTACGCTGCGTGGTGGACTACAAAGCTCTGCGATTTCACCGGCAACAATCCCCGTCAGGTGCGTAACCTCGCCAATGGCGCGCGCAACATCAGCACCGACGTCTCGCGGCAATGGTACGATTGGATCTACAAGCGCGTCCTTGAAAACGAGCCGTACGACAAACTCGCCGCGGGAATCATCCTCGCCACGACCCGCACCAGCCCCACGCAAAGCTACGAGGAAATGGCGCGCGAGCTCGCCGGCTATTTCCGCAAGGAGAACCGCGTCGATTTCGCCGACCGTCCGAACATGCCGTGGTTCTGGGCGCGCAACAACACGCAGAAAGCCGAGGACAAGGCGCTCGCCTTTGCACACACGTTCCTCGGCGTCCGCATCGAGTGCGCGCAATGCCACAAGCACCCGTTCGACCAGTGGACGAAGGTCGACTTCGAGCAATTCCAGGCCTTCTTCGCGCCGCTCACCTTCGCGGAACGCCGCGAGAAATCCGAAGGCACCGACCAGATGACCGCCACGTCGGTGAAGCGCGAAATCGACGCCATCACCAAAGGCTCGCTCGCCTCCATGATGGAGATGAAAGCCGAGCCAAAGCCCGCCACCACGGAACCCGAACCCCTCGGCCCGCCTGCGCCGAAGAAAGAACTCACACCCGAGGAAAAACGCGCCGAGGCAAAGAAACTCGCAGCCATGCAGCAGGAACTCCAAAAGCGGCAGCAGAGCGAAATCGCCCGCCGCATGGACTCCGGCGAGCCCATCCCGTGGTCCGAGCTTTATGTCGACTTCAAACGCGCCGCACAGCGCCAGCGCGACGACAAGGCCAAGGACTTCGGCGGCACCCGCGTCATCACACCGAAACTCCTCGGCGGCGAACAAGTCATGCTCGACCAGTATCCCGACCCGCGCCTCCCGCTCATGGACTGGCTCCGCGGAAAAGCGAACCCCTACTTCGCCAAAGCCTTCGTCAACCGCGTCTGGGCCGGCTACTTCAGCCGCGGCATCGTCGAACCTGCCGACGATCTAAACCTCGCCAACGCCCCCACCAACGAACCCCTCCTCAACCACCTCACCGAAGGCTTCGTCGCCAAAGGCTACGACATGCGCTGGCTCCACCGCGAAATCCTCAACAGCGACACCTACCAGCGCAGCTGGAAAACAAACCCCACCAACAAACTCGACGAAAAAAACTTCTCCCACGCCACCGTCCGCCGCCTCCCTGCTGAAGTCGTCATGGACGCCATCTCCATGGCCACCGCCGGCAACGAAGACGTCGCCCGCTTCAACACCAACATCGCAGACCGCAGCATCGGCTTCGGCGGCATCATCGCAGCCCCCGGCGGCGGCGGGAAACAAATCGAAGGCTACGCACTCTCCATCTTCGGCAAACCACCGCGCGAGACCAACTGCGACTGCGAGCGCGTCACCGACCCCACCCTCCTCCAAACCATCTACACCCGGAACGACCAAAGCGTCCTCCGCAAAATCGACGACGCCGCCAACTGGATCGGCCAGCTCAAAAAAGCCGCCGGCCTCGCCAACCCCGCCGCCGACCTCGAAGGCATGCGCCAGAAAATCGCCCGCCGCGAACAGGAACTCGCCGCCATGAAAGCCCCCGAAAAACCCGCCGACCCCACACCCGAAACCCTCGCCGCCTGGGAAAAACGCACCAAAACCTTCGAAGCCACCAAAGCCGAAACCACCGCCCGCATCGCCGAAGCAAAAACCCGCCTCGCCGAACTCTCCACCCCCCGCCCCGAATTCAACATCGACACCCACATCCGCGAAGTCTTCCTCCGCACCGTCAGCCGCCCCCCCACCGACACCGAATTCGCCCGCGCCAAAGAAGACATCGCCGCCGCCAAAACCCCCATCGAAGGCCTCCGCGACCTCCTCTGGGCCATGCTCAACACCCGCGAATTCCTAGTCAACCGCTGACCCCGCCCAGTTTCGCACGCCGCAGTCCGACAGAATCATTGGCCCCCATTCAATCTATCTCGCGGTCCGGGTTGAGGTCTCGAGGAGAAATCCATTTGAGATTGAGTTGTTTCGCCTCTTTCTCCCATCGGATCCAAAAGCCCACGGTGTATGGCTTCTTTTGATGCTTGGAATACGACTTCAACGACTTCTTGAATTCATCCCGCGCCCACCTGCTCCCGCGGCCCAACGCGATGTCCGCATCCAAGCGACTCACTACCTCCAGATGAGCACGCGCGTTTTCCGGAGTCTTCCCCGCAAGGATTCCGATATCCTCGTCAGCCACGACAAAATATACCCAATTCCGATCCGAATCGAGATACGGCGACGCGGGACACGGGCGAACCACCTTGATTACGTCATCCGGCAGGATTCCGGGAAACTTCTCCCGCAGCCCAATCATAATGGATTCGGGCACCCTTGTTTGCTCGGGCAATTTTCGAGGCATCAGATTGCGACGGATAAATGCGCTCGAAAATCCCGCCCTCCGCGCTTCGCAATATCGGTTTGCGATGTCCGCAATCTTCCGGGCTTCAAATCCATCCGGCACCTCCACCTTAAGCCTCATTCGCTTACTCGTTCCTGTGATGGTCACAAAGACCCTTGCCACAAGACTCTTCGGCAGCCCCGCGCATTCGAGCAGCCACTCCTGTAAAGCAAAGCCTTCAAACTCCTCGGTGATTTGATCAATACTGTTTGAATCGAGAGGTGCCCTCGGCGTGCTCACGTCCATTTCAACCCAATCTCCGGCGTTCCCAACAGAAAGCACTGAGAAGAATGCCGCGATAACAAGCGTCAACGAGCATTTACGAAAGTAGTTCATCGAGCCTTGGGTTCGTTGCGCTCGCGTTACCATTCGACAGACTGGTTGAAGCTTCGCACCCAACCGTCACCGGTGGCGAATCCAGTATTGGCGGGGAGCGGAAGCAGGAAAAGGCGCATACCCGAAGTGCTCGGGCACATCCCCGCTGCGGACAAGCAGAAAACCACCGTACTACGCGGCGGGCTCATGCCACGCGGACCATTGTCCGCGGACGCCAACGGCGTCGTTCATACCAGCCTTGGGCAACGCCCAAGGAATCCGGCAGGCCAATCCCCAGCGCCGAAGGCGCGTTTCATACGGCGAAGTTCTCAGTCCCATACATAGCGTTCGTCAAACGCGATGCCGTGCTTGTTGAGGAAACGCCGGTACTCTTCCTGAAATGAAATCTTCCGGTGGTGCTCCTCCTGCCCCTCGACATATCGGATAGTGGCGTCGAGCTGGCTTTTGCTGACGGAAAACGCACCATACCCGCGCTGCCATGAAAACCCGGCACATTGCGAAGCGATTTCTTTAATCCAACGGGAGGAGTGCTTTTTGAGCTCTTCGAGCAATTGTGCCTGCGTGATGGTTCGGGAGAGGGATGCAATGATGTGAACATGATCCTCCACACCGCCTACTCGATAAACCTCGCATCCGTTATCGCGCCCGATGGTCGCCAGATAGGCGTGGAGCCGTGGCCGCACTTCGGCATCGATCCATGGTTCGCGGTTCTTTGTACTGAAGATGATGTGGATGATGACCTGGCTGAGTGATTGAGGCATGGATGAGACGCGCCTTTGGCGCTGGCTATGGTTATGTGGTGTGTCAATGGGGCGTTGCCCCATGCTGGTATGAATTGCGCCTTCGGCGCTGAACGCATTCGGCGCGGAACTGACCCTTAGGCGGAACTGAGGGATCGTGTGCGAACGTGGACTGGTCTCATGTCTTGGGCAGAGCTGGCTGCTTCGTTTCTCATTCGATTCAGAGGGCTGCAAGTGCCGTTTTGCATTCCCCAGAGACTCTCATGAATTCATCCAAGTCATCAACTTCTGACTGAAGCGTGATTCGCACGCGGGTCGGGAAAATGCCCCTCCTTTACCGCGTCACACTCCGATTGAGGGCGTTTCTACTCAAATGACGACTTGGGCGCCTCGGAAAACGACTCAGTTTTTCAAAAAATGAGTTCATTTTTTGATTTCATGAGGACAGGAAACCATTTCCTGAGCTCAGGATTTTGATTTCTGACATCAGTTTTTGCATTCCTGTTCTCAGGTTCTGTGAGCCTGATGTCAGATTTACCGAAAATGAACTCATCTTCCGGAAAACTGAGTTCATGTTTGAATTTCCTGACCTCATACTTCCGAATCCTGACATCAGAAAACCCGTTTCTGTGGAGGGAAATGAATTTCCCGAGCTCAGGAATTGGTTTTCTGAGCACAGTTCCCGCGAAATTGAGTCGGGAAATGCGGTCGCATTGGACAGACCGAAGCATCGTCCACCGGTTTTCATACCGGTCCGTCCGAATTCCATCTGGTCCCCATCGCCGGCGGTAGAGAACCTTCTTTCCCGTCCGCTCACGGAAATTGAATTCGTTGTATCCTCAAACGGCGGTCGGGAATTCCGATACGCTCCCCTTTGGTTCCTCACCGGCGTTTTCGGATGAGCGTCGTATTTCAACGGCGGAAGAACCGGAGCGAATCGAAAGGCGGTGCGGGCAAGCCGGAAAACGCTGGGTGCGCCGAGGGTGCCAAGACGCATCGCTTGACCTCGCGCTGTGGCGCGTTACCGTCCGCACCCTTTTCAAAAAAATGAGCATTAAACGCGCGTTGATTTCGGTGTCGGATAAAACTGGGCTGGCGGAGTTCTGCAAGGAACTCGCTGCGA
>SXWH01000218.1 GCA_005791535.1 Verrucomicrobiaceae bacterium
AAACGAGCTGCCGGATGTGGCTAACGAGGCTCCGGATGTGGTGAACGAGGCTCCGGATTTGGCGAACGAGGTGCCGACTGGGGCAAACGAGGCTCCGGCTGGAGAAAACGAGGTGCCGGATGCGGCGAGGGAGGTGCATTTTATGAAAAACGAGGCTCGGAGTGCTGTAATCGGCCGTCCGAGTGTCTTGGCCGAGGCTCCGGTTGCGGGAGACGAGGTTGCCGAGCCGAAAGGTGGCGGGCTGGGACGGGTGTTTTGGTTTTGGCCGGTGGGTGGCTTCCGGGGACGGGCGTTTTTTGCGGCAGGCTTTGGGAGGCTGCCGGGCGGGCGCAGTGTGTGGTCGAGGGCCGCGTTCATGGGAAGCGTAGCGGGTTTGTTAGATGGGGTTTATGCGGGGTTTTGGCAAGTGTGTTTTTTTAGGCCGTGGCGTTTTTTCGGGGTTGGGTGCGGGCCTTTTGCGATGCGGAGTTTTTTTCAAGGCGCTGCGGGCGGCGGGTTTTGCGATGGGGCAGAGCGGCGGAATTTGGGGATGTTGATTTTTACAGCGTTGCTCTCACGATTTTCATTTGCCGAAAGATTGGGATTGCGGCGAAGGTGACGCACTGCCATTCGATGTGGCCGCGTTGCCTTAGAGCAATTTCATCCAAGAATCATCCAACCATTACCGACCCAGCACTGTGGCTGCCAACGACGACTACATTTTAGAAATCCTTCAGGAAAACGCTCTGGTTTCAGGCCAGCAGGTGGAGCATGCGCTCCAGAACAGGAAGGGCGGCGAATCGGGGCTCGATGTGCTGATTCGCGAGGGGTTTGTGACGCAGGATGATGTGTATCGCGCGATTGCGTCGAATGCGGCGATGGATTTTGTGAGTCTGGAGGATGTGCAGATTCCGGAGGAGGTGGCGTCTTTGATCACGGCGGATGTGGCGCGGCGCTACCGGGTGGTGCCGATCGGGGTGAATGATTTGGGCGGGGTGATTGTGGCGGTGGATAATCCGCTGAATTTTAATTCGCTGGATGCGATTCAGGCGGTGTTGCAGCGGGAGGTGGAGTTTGTGTGTGCGACGCCGACGGCGCTGAATACTGCGCTGGTGAAGCTTTACGGGACGGCGATGGATGCGGTGGAGGAGATGGAGCAGAAGCTGGGGAAGATTTTGATCGGCGACAATGAGGTGGATGTTTCGACGGGCAGCGCGGAGGGCGATACGGGCGAGGCTCCGATTATCAAGCTCGCGACGATGATGCTGCTGGAGGCGTACAATATGCGGGCGTCGGATATTCACATCGAGCCGATGGATAAGACGCTGCGTGTGCGGTTTCGCATCGATGGTGTGCTGGTGGAGACGCAGCAGCCGCCGAAGAAGCTGGCAAGCGCGATTGTGTCGCGGCTGAAGATCATGACGAACACGATGTCCATCGCCGAGAAGCGTCTGCCGCAGGACGGACGCATCCAGGTGAAGATGGGCAAGAAGCAGCTGGATTTGCGCGTGAGCATTATCCCGACGACGCACGGGGAGTCGGTGGTCATGCGTATTCTGGACAAGTCGGCGCTTTCGCTGGGCCTGCCGCAGCTCGGGTTCCTGAGCGATGACCAGGAGACATTCGAGAAGCTGATCACGCTGCCGGACGGCATTCTCCTTGTCACGGGACCGACGGGCTCGGGGAAGACGACGACGCTTTACGCCTGCCTGAACACGATCAACAAGCCGGACAAGAAGCTGATCACCGTCGAGGATCCTGTGGAGTATCAAATGGCGGGCATCAATCAGGTGCAGGTGAATCCGGATGTGGGAATGTCGTTCCCGGCGGCGTTGCGCGCGATGCTGCGTCAGGCACCGAACATCATCATGATTGGTGAGATTCGTGACGCGGAGACGGCGAATATCGCCATCAACGCAGCGCTCACGGGTCACCTTGTATTTTCCACGCTCCACACGAACGACGCGCCGAGTGCTGTGGCGCGTCTCGTGGATATCGGCGTGCAGCCATTCCTCGTGAGCTCCGCGGTGCGCGCGATGGTGGCGCAGCGCCTGGTGCGTAAGATTTGCCCGAACTGCAAGCAACCTTACGAGCTTCTGGACTCGGAAGTGAGCGGGCTGGGACTGGATCGTTCGCAGCTCCACGAGGCGACCATCCTGCATGGAGCCGGTTGCGAAGCGTGCAAACACCGCGGCTACAAAGGACGCGCGGGAATTTTCGAAATCTTCACCGTGGACGACGAAGTGCGCCACATGGTGAACAACAAGGCCACGACCGTGGAGCTGCGCAAACGCGCCCGGGAAATGGGAATGCGCACGCTCCGCGAAGACGGCATCCGCAAGGTGCTCTCGGGCATGACCACCGCGGAGGAAGTCATCAGCGCCACCATGGCGGACGCCGAGTAAATCGCACGCGGCAGCAACGAGTCCAAATGGGTCTCTTCTCCAAAAAATCCACTCCGGAACCGGTCCTCGCGCCGGCCGCCCCGCGTGCCGTTTCCCTGCCGACCGGCGAGCGCGGTGCGTTCGCGCCGATTGGGGATATTCTCCGGCTCGCGGTGGAATCAAACGCCTCGGACATCCATCTCACCGTGGGCTCGCCGCCGGTCTTCCGGATCAACGGGGCTCTCATCCGGCTGGAAACACGGGCGCTCTTCGCCGAGGACACCGACAACTTTGCCCGCGACCTCGCGAATGGCACGCAAATCCACGCGCTTCAGACCGAGGGCAGTGTAGACTTTGCGATGACGCATGACGGGCGGAACCGTTTCCGCGTGAGCCTCTACAAGCAGAAAGGCACGACCGCGATGGCGATGCGCCTTCTGCCAAAGCGGATGCTGGCGATGGACGAAATCGGCCTGCCGCCAATCGCGTCCGAACTCATCCGGATGCCGCGCGGGCTGGTGCTTGTCACAGGCCCGACCGGCTCCGGAAAAACGACGACGCTCGCGGCGATGCTGAACGCGATCAACGCTTCGCTCGGCGACCACATCGTGACCATCGAAGACCCCGTGGAATACATTCACGAGCACCAATCCGGAATGGTGAACCAGCGCGAAGTCGGCACCGATGTCCCGAGTTTCCCCGAAGGCCTGCGGCGCACGCTGCGGCAGGATCCCGATGTGATTCTCGTCGGCGAAATGCGCGATTTGGAAACGATGGAAACGGCCATCCGCGCGGCGGAGACCGGGCACCTCGTCTTTTCCACGCTCCACACCACCGGCGCCGGGCGCACCGTGGACCGGATCGTCGATTCGTTCCCGTCGCACCAGCAGGAGCAGATTCGGGTGCAGCTTTCCACCAATCTCAAAGCGGTGATCTCGCAGCTTCTAGTCCCGCGCATCGACCGGCCCGGACGCATCGCGGTGTTTGAGATCATGGTGAACACCCATGCGGTCGCGGCGCTGATTCGCGACAACAAGACCTTCCGAATCGCCACGGAAATCCAGACCGGCGCGAAAGTCGGAATGGTCACCATCGAGCAATCACTCGTCGATTTATACCTCGCCGGAATCATCGCGCGCGAGGAGGTGTTTTCCAAAGCCCAGGACCCCGAACTGGCGGCGCAGCTTCTGGCAGGCCGCGAATCGAGACGTTAATTTTTCCATATTTCTATGAATCCCAAACAAGCACTCAATATCCTCGTGGAAGCCGGAGTCGTGGACCGTTCGCAGTTCGACGACGTCATGCAGGAAGTCGCGCAGACCGGAAAATCTCTGCCGCAGGTCGTCACGGACTTCGGACTTTGCAGCGAGGACGATTTTTACCGCGCGATCGCCGACGCAATCGGTGCCGAATACGCAAACCTCGCGGACTTCGAAGCCCCGCCGGAAGTTGTCGCATTGCTGCCGGGAAATCTCGCACAGGTGCACCGCGCGTTCCCGCTCGGGACCGAGGATCACGTCATCCAGCTCGCGCTGCACGATCCGCTGAATTTGCAGGGACTCGAAGACCTGCGCTTTGCGCTCGGAAAGGACATCCAGCCCGTTGTCGCGCCGCTCTACCAGATCGAGGATCTGATTAAAAAATACTACGGCGCCGATTCGGGAACGCTCGACGAAATCCTCAAGGAACTCGGCGGAGCAATCACGTTCGGCGAAGATGGACAAATCGACCTGAAGGAACTCGAGAGCGAAGCGAATGCGGCACCGATCATCCGCTACGTGGACCTCGTCCTTGCGCAGGCGATTCAGGACCGCGCGAGCGACATTCACTTCGAGCCGTTCGAAACCGATTTCAAAATCCGCTATCGCGTAGACGGCGCGCTTTACGAAATGGCACCGCCGCCACGGCATCTCGCCGCTCCGGTGACATCGCGCGTGAAAGTGATGAGCAATTTGAACATCGCCGAGCGCCGTATCCCGCAGGACGGACGCATCCAGATGCAGATCGCGGGCCGACCCGTCGACTTGCGCGTGAGCACTCTTCCCACGCAGTTTGGCGAATCAGTCGTGCTCCGCGTTCTCGACCGATCGGCTGTGAAGCTGGAACTCGAGACGCTCGGGATGCCGGATTACATCTACAATTATCTGCTCCGGACAATTGAGCTGCCGAACGGCATCTTCATCGTCACGGGCCCCACAGGCTCGGGGAAAACGACCACGCTTTACGCGTGCCTCAATAAGATCAACACGATCGACGCGAAAGTGCTGACCTGCGAAGACCCCTTCGAGTACGACATCGACGGCATCATCCAGGTACCGATCCAGGAATCCATTGGCCTCACTTTCGCCAGCGTGCTCCGCGCGTTTCTGCGTCAGGACCCCGACCGCATCATGGTTGGAGAAACCCGCGACAAGGAAACGGCGCAGATTGCGATTCAAGCGTCGCTCACCGGACACCTTGTATTCACAACGCTCCACACCAACGACGCGCCGGGCGCGGTGACGCGTCTCATCGACATGGGCGTGGAGCCGTTCCTCATTTCGGCATCGCTCGAAGGCGTGCTCGGCCAGCGTCTTTTGCGCCGCGTTTGCACAAGCTGCCGCCAGGAATACGAACCGAGCGAAACCGTGCTCGCCTCACTCGGACTGTCGCCGATGGATATCGGCGACAAGACGTTCTACTTCGGCAAGGGCTGCGAGAAGTGCAACAACACCGGCTACAAAGGCCGGAAAGGCATTTACGAATTGCTGCAGGTCTCCGACCCGATTCGCGAGATGATCAACCAGCGCGCCCCCTCGGTCGTGCTCAAGCAAAAGGCCATCGAACTCGGCATGATGACCCTCCGCGACGACGGTCTGCGCTCCATTTACGAAGGACTGACGACCATCGAAGAAGTCCTGAAATACACGTGACGCCCGCTGGTGAATTATCCGTGAGCCGGGAAATTTCGGTTCGCGAATCAGTTCCAAGTGGACAACATTTCCACCGCTCTTTAACAAACTCGACCGCTTCCTCCCACACCACCATTCCAACTTTCTTCGTTCACCATGCCACGTTTTGAATACATCGCCCTCGACGCTCGCGGAACCGAAAACCGCGGCGTGATCGAAGCCAACTCACAAAACGAAGTCGTCACCCAGCTCCGCCAGGCCGGCTACTTCCCAACGAGCGTCACCATCGAAGGTCAGGGCGGCGGCGGAAAAGTCGCCAAGAAAGCCAAAGCCGGTGCACCCGCACCAGTCGGCTCGCCAGCGGCGAAAAAGGACAAAACGGCCGCTCTCTTGAAGAAGAGCGTCCCGAGCAAAACGCTGATGATTTTTACGCGTCAGCTCGCCACGCTGATTGACGCGGGCCTTCCGTTGCTCAAGGGACTCGGCGTTCTCGCGAAGCAGGAGAAAAACCTCACCCTGCGGGCTGCAATCACAAGCATGGCCGACGGCGTTCAGGGAGGCAGCACATTCTCCGAAGCGATGGGGCAGCACCCAAAGATTTTCAACAAGCTGTATGTGAGCATGGTGAAGGCCGGCGAACTCGGCGGTGTTCTGGAGCTCGTTCTGACGCGTCTCGCGGAATTTCAGGAAAAGGCGCAGAAGATTAAGAACAAAGTGAAGTCCGCGATGACCTATCCGGTCGTGGTGCTCGCAATCGCGCTCATCATCTTGATCTTCCTCCTCACGATGATCGTACCGAAATTCACAACGATCTTCAAAGACATGCTCGGTGAAGACGCCCAGCTTCCTGCGATCACGCGCTACGTCATGGCCGTGTCGGACTTCGTGAAGAACATGTTTGTTCCGCCGTATCTGTGGATCACGCTCGCCATCGTCGCGGTCCTCTACGGGGCGTGGTGGTGGATGGCCAACACGCCAAAGGGCACCAACCTCAAGGACCGCATTGCCCTTAAGGCCCCGGTCTTCGGCGACCTCACCCGCAAGAGCGCGATCGCCCGCTTTACCCGCACGCTCGGCACGCTCGTCACCAGCGGTGTTCCCATCCTGCAGGCGCTGAATATTACCAAGGAAACTGCAGGCAATATCGTGCTCGCGGATGCAATTACGAAGGTCCACGACGCGGTCAAAGAGGGTGAAAGCATCGTCGCTCCACTTGAAGCGAGCGGTGTGTTTCCGCCGATGGTGATTTCGATGGTGGACGTCGGCGAAGAGACCGGACAGTTGCCGGAGATGCTCCTGAAAGTCGCGGAAGTCTATGACGACGAAGTGGACAACGCCGTGGAGAGCCTCACCTCGTTGCTGGAGCCTATCATGATCGTTTTCCTCGCGCTGATCGTTGGAACGATCGTTATCGCGCTGTTCATGCCGCTCATCGAAATCATCAACAAGATGCAGTCGCCGAAGTAACAGGAAATACAGTGGCAAAGTCCGAATACGCTCCTACGTTCTGATCATGAAAACAAACCGCTCCCTTAGCGCTGGATTCACTCTCCTCGAACTCATGACCGTGCTCGCAGTGATCGTGGTTCTCACCGGCATGGTGGTCGGAGTCGCCGGCCTGGTTCAGACAAAGGCCGCCAAGGAGCGTGCAAAAGCCGAAATGGCGATGCTCAGCGCCGCTGCGGAAGCCTACAAAGCAGATGTCGGCGCATATCCACAAACTGATCGCACCGACAACCTGTCGCCGCGGAAGGATTTTACTCCGACGAACACGAAATATCTCGAAGCATCACTGGACCTCTACCGTGAACTGACCGGCGACCGAGAAGAACCGTATCCAAACGGTGTGCCGGATGCGGACGCTCAACGGTATCTGAAGGAATACGACCCGCGCATTCTCAAGACCTCGACGAGCAACGGAAAGAAGGAAGTGAAATACCTCCAGGATCCTTTCGGCTTCGCCTACGGCTATTCTACTGCCGCCTTGAAAGCGGAACGCGAATACCAAAAAGCACTTCGAAAAGACCGCACGACGGAACGCCCGACTGGTGAAGCGCTGGGTGGATTTAACACATCCAGCTTCGATCTCTGGACGACCGCCGGCAGTAATCCAACCAAAGGTGTCACGGGACAGAAGGATATGGATGCCGAGCAGGGCAAGTGGCTCAAGAATTGGTAACCCGAGTGGAGCCCGCAAAGCGGAAGAGCCTCCTCAATTCCGTCTGCGCTTTAGAAAAGCGCGCAGCGCGAACATCGGGATGACGGAAATTGCAAGTGCGACGGCGGCCGGAACCCATCCCGGGACGACACGCGCCCGCCCCCGATCAAGCGCCATCAAACCTTCGCGCACGGCCTGCTCCACGGAAACCTTCATGATCTGAGGCGACACCATATCGTCGTGCTCACCGGCCCGGGCGGCTTTTCCAGAAAATCCCGTATCCACCGGGCCCGGGCATACCGCGGTAACAGCGATTCCGGTCCCGTTCAGTTCGGCACGCAGCGCCTCGGAGAAGCTGGTCACAAATGCCTTTGTCGCCGAGTAGATTGCCATCCCCGGGACCGGAATGTCGCCCGCGAGGCTGCTCACATTCAATATCCGCCCCGACTTTCTTCCGAGCATTCCCGGCAGCAACCCGTGTGTGAGCTTCGTCAGCGCTGTGATGTTCACGTCCACCATCGCTTTCACTCGCGACCAGTCACTTGCTTCAAAAAAACCGTGATCGCCCAAACCGGCGTTATTAATCAGCACATCGATCTTCGTCCCATCGAGTCGTCCGAGCAATGCCTCGGCCTGAGCCAGATCCGCGAGATCCGCAGGCTCGGCGATGATTTCCAGACCCGGCCTCGCAAGCTCAGTGGCAAGCGCTTCCATGGCGGCGCGGTTGCGCGCAACGAGAATCAGCTTGCGAGCGTAAGGAGCAAGTTGCCGGGCAAATTCCGCACCGAACCCTGATGACGCTCCCGTGATGACCGCCGTGCAACCTTGGAAAGAATTCATGGTTGGAACGTGCCGCATCACATCGCCAAACTCACGCGTTTTTCTCGTATGTCTGAGGAAAATCCCCTTCCCTCGCACGCACGACTCATGACCGTTTTGAACATCGAAACACAGCCGCCTTTTACAACGAAAGACGGCTCCACCATCCGGAGCATTCTCGACCGTGCAAACGCACCGGTGCGAAATCAGTCGCTTGCCGAAGCTACAGTGCCCGCCGGCGTCGTCACACAGCGCCACTACCATCGCGCGAGCGAGGAGTTTTACTTCATCCTCGAAGGCCGCGGCACCATTTCGCTCGGCTCGTCCACTCGAGAGGTGGGGCCGGGAGACGCCGTGTTGATTCCGCCCGGCGAGTGGCACTGCATTGAGGCTGCAACCACGCTGCGATTCCTCTGCTGCTGCGCTCCACCGTATTCGCACGATGACACTTTCCTCGAGTAGCCTCGCATGCCCCGGTTTCGATTTGCGGCTCACGCTGAACTGCGGCCAGGTCTTTCACTGGCAGCCCCGCGGAGCCGGCTGGGTCGGCATGATCGGAGATGAGCCGTGCCATCTTGAACAACAAGGCGAGCGGCTGTTCGTAACGCCCGGCATGGAAGAAAAGGCGGTCCACTATCTCGCGCTGGATCATGACATGCGGCGCATCCTCGATTCGCTGCCTCGCGACGATGCGATGCAAGCCGCGGCCACGTCCACTCGCGGACTTCGCATCATCCGACAGCCGTTCTGGGAATGCGTCGCAACATTCATCACGAGCGCTCAAAAGGCCGTTCCGCACATCACCGCGATTTCGCACACACTCCGGCAGCGCTACGGACGCGCAATCCAGTTTGGTAATGAGACACTCCATGCCTACCCGACGCCCGACGCGCTGGCGGTGCTCGAGGAACGCGACCTACGTGCCTGCGCCCTTGGCTACCGTGCGAAGAACCTCCTGAAGACCGCCCGCATGATCGCCGCGGGCGAGATCGATCTCAATGGGATCGCGAGCCTTCCGACCGACGCAGCGCTGATCGAACTCACACGGCTTGCGGGCGTGGGCGAGAAGGTCGCGAATTGCGCCCTGCTCTTTGCCTATGAGCGGCTCGATGCCGTCCCCATTGACGTATGGATCGCACGGATTCTGCGTGAGACCTACCGCAAACGCCGCTCATCACCCGCGCAGCTAAAGCAGTTCGCCGCCCGTCATTTCGGCCCGTACGCAGGCTACGCGCAGCAGATGCTTTTTCACCACGCGCGCAGCGAAAAAGCGGCCGCAAGCAGTGCGCGAAAGCGCTGAGCGGTCGCGCAACGGAAGATTCGCGCTTGCGGCGGACGGCAATTCGCGAATGACTGAGCGATTCACATGCAGCAGTTTGACTATGTCATCGTCGGCAGCGGAATCGCAGGCCTCAGCTTCGCTCTCAAAGCCGCGCGCCACGGCACCGTGGCCATCGTTACCAAGAAAGAGAAAGCGACCACCAACACCGCCTGGGCCCAGGGCGGCATCGCGTCGGTGACGGACCAGACTGATTCCTTCGATGCCCACGTCCGCGACACGCTGATCGCCGGAGCCGACCTCTGCGACGAAGCCGTGGTCCGAAGCATCGTGGCCGACGGCCCGGAGCGCATCCGCGAACTGATGCAAATCGGCGTGCAGTTTGACCAACACGCAGACGGGAGTCCGGATCTCACACGCGAGGGCGGACACAGCGCACGACGCATCCTTCACGCCCGCGACGCCACCGGACGGGAAATCGAAAGGGCGCTCCTCGATGCCGTGGCCGAAGAGAAGCGGATAACGCTGCTGGAGAATCACATGGCCGTGGACCTTATCACCCACAGGAAACTGGGGCTCGGTGCAGTCAGCGATCGCGTCCTCGGCATCTACGTCCTTTGCGAACGGACCGGCGAGGTTCTCACGCTGGCCACCGACCGCGTGGTCCTGGCCACAGGCGGCTGCGGAAAAGTGTATCTCTACACCACCAATCCAAACATCGCGACCGGGGACGGCGTGGCGATCGCTTGGCGCGCCGACGCGCGCGTGGCAAACATGGAGTTTATTCAGTTTCACCCAACGTGCCTTTTCCACCCGAGCGAGCGGAACTTTCTGATCTCCGAAGCCGTCCGCGGGGAAGGCGGCAAACTCGTTGGCCGCGACGGTGTGGAGTTTATGTCGCGATATGATGAACGCGGCGCGCTGGCGCCACGCGACATCGTGGCGAGAGCAATCGATGCCGAGATGAAACGCACCGGCGCACCGTGCGTCTACGTGGACATCACGCACCGCGGCGAGTCGTTCATCCGATCCCATTTCCCCACGATCTACGAACGCTGTCTGTCGCTCGGCATCGACATCACAAAGCAGCCGATTCCCGTCGTGCCAGCGGCACATTACCAGTGTGGTGGCGTGGAAACCGATGCAAACGGCCGCACAAGTCTCGCGGGCCTTTTCGCAATCGGCGAAGTCGCGTGCACAGGGCTCCATGGCGCAAACCGGCTCGCCAGCAACAGTCTGCTTGAGGCAGTCGTCCTTGCCCACCGTGCGGCGGCGGAACTCGCTGCATGGCAACCGCCCACCGAGCCGCGAATCCTCAATCTTCCCGAGTGGAAAAGCGGCGACGCCCACGACGTGGATGAACTGGTGGTCATTTACCACAACTGGGATGAAATCCGGCGATTGATGTGGGATTACGTCGG
>SXWH01000026.1 GCA_005791535.1 Verrucomicrobiaceae bacterium
CGAAGACGTGCTGAACATCTGCGAGCAGGAGAGCGAAAACCTGCTCGGCGTCATCGTGCAATTTGGCGGCCAGACCCCGCTGAACCTCGCCAACGGCCTCGCCGCCGCCGGCGTGCCCATCATCGGCACCTCGCCGCGCAGCATCGAAATCGCCGAAGACCGCAAACTCTTCGGAGCGATGCTCGACAAACTCGGCATCCGCCAAACCCACGGCGGCACCGCAGTCACCGAAGAAGAAGCCGTAGCCGTCGCGGAAAAGGTGACGTATCCCGTGCTCGTGCGCCCGTCCTTCGTCCTCGGCGGACGCGGCATGATGCTCGTCCACAACGAAACCGACCTGCGCAAATACGTCCGCGAAGCCGTGGAAGCCAGCCCCGGCGCAACTCCGGGAACCGCCGCAAACCCGATTCTCGTGGACCACTTCCTCGAAGACGCCACCGAGGTGGACGTGGACTGCATTTCGGACGGCGAAACGGTCGTCATCGGCGCAATCATGGAGCACATCGAGCAAGCCGGCATCCACAGCGGCGACAGCGCGTGCGTCATCCCGCCGTTTTCGCTGAGCGACAAAGTGAAAGCCGAAATCACAACCGCCACCAAAGCGATGGCCCGCGAGCTCAACGTCATCGGCCTCATGAACGTGCAATTCGCCGTGCAAAACGAAACCGTGTACGTGCTCGAAGTGAACCCGCGCGCCAGCCGCACAGCGCCGTTCGTTTCCAAAGCCGTCGGCGTCCCGCTGCCGAAACTCGCCGCCAAAATCATGGCCGGCGCGAAGCTCAAGGACCTCGGCTTCACGCAGGAAGTCATCCCGACGCACTACTCGGTTAAGGAAGCCGTCTTCCCGTTCGTGAAATTCCCCGGCACCGACATCGTGCTCGGCCCTGAGATGAAATCGACCGGCGAAGTCATGGGCATCGACGCAAACTTCGGCATCGCCTACGCAAAGGCGCAAATGGCCGCGCAGCCCGCGCTGCCAAAGAGCGGTAACATTTTCATCAGCGTCGCCGATGCCGATAAGACCAAGGTTGCTGAAATCGCCCGAGGTTTTGCAGAACTCGGCTTCACGCTCTACGCCACGAGCGGCACTGCCGCCGCGATGGAGAAGGAAGGGGTTCCGGTGAAGAAGCTCTTCAAGCTCAGCGAAGGTCGCCCGAACGCGCTCGACATGCTCAAGAACGGCGAACTTTCCCTCGTTATCAACACGCCAAGCGGCAAGGCCGCCCGTGAGGACGAAGTGAAAATCCGCAGCACCGCGAGCAGCAACCGAGTCCCGGTCATGACCACGCTCCGCGCAGCCCGCGCCTCGCTGGAAGGCATCCGCGCCATGCGCGATGGCTACCGCGTGAAGCCGCTGCAGGAGTGGCACTGAACGCGGCGTCTCGCATATTAGCCGCACTTGCTTTTCGCCCGCGGTTCACCCGATGCTCCGCGGACGATGCCGTTTCAACTCGATAGCAAGTATGTGCCGCGTGGCGACCAGGAGCAGGCGATTGCGAAGCTCACGAAGTCGATCGAGGCCGGCAATCGTCATCAGACGCTGCTGGGCGTGACGGGCTCGGGCAAGACGTTCACGACGGCGAACATCATCCGCAATCTGGACCGCCCCGTCCTTTTCATCTCCCACAACAAGACGCTGGCGGCGCAGCTTTACTCGGAGTTCCGCAGCTTCTTTCCGGATAACGCGGTCGAGTATTTCGTGAGCTACTTCGACTACTACCAGCCGGAGGCTTACATCCCGCGCACGGATACGTTCATTGAAAAGGACTCGTCCATTAACGATGAAATCGAGCGCCTGCGCCTCAGCACAACCGGCTCGCTGCTTTCGCGGCGCGATACGATCGTGGTGGCGAGCGTCTCGTGCATCTACGGCCTCGCGTCGCCCGAGGACTTCTTGCAAATGCTGCTCACGCTGAAGGTCGGGCAGACGGTTTCGCGAGAGGATGTGCTGACGAAGCTCGTGGATATGCTCTACGAGCGAAACGACATCGCGTTCGATCGCGGCCGTTTCCGTGTGCGCGGCGATGTCGTCGAGGTGCATCCGGCCAGTGCGGACGAGGAGGCGCTGCGTATCGAATTCTTCGGCGATGAAGTGGATCGCATCTCGCGATTTGATCCGCTCACCGGTCACGTTCACGAGCAACTCACGCATCTCACGCTTTTCCCGGCGAAGCAGTTCGTGACACCGCACGATCGGCTGCGGGTCGCGATGAATAGCATCCGCGAGGAGATGCAGGAGCGGGTGGTTTGGTTTGAGAAGAACAACAAACTGCTCGAAGCGCAGCGCATCAAGATGCGGACGGAATACGATCTGGAGATGATGCAGGAGATGGGATTTTGCAGCGGCATCGAAAACTACTCGCGCCATCTGAGCGGCCGCGCGCCCGGTTCGCGGCCGTACACGCTGATGGACTTTTTCCCGAAGGACTACCTGCTCGTGATCGATGAATCGCACGCGACCGTTCCGCAGGTGGGCGGAATGTACGAAGGCGACCGTTCGCGGAAGCAGACGCTCGTCGATTATGGATTCCGACTGCCCAGCGCGATGGACAACCGCCCGCTGAAATTTCCCGAGTTCATGGAAATGACGGGACAGGTGCTTTATGTGAGCGCGACTCCCGGCGAGTTTGAGGTTCGCAACAGCATCGTTGGAAATTCAGGCTATGTGCCGTTTTCCAAAACGCAGGGAGCGGACGGCGATTCGGCAAAGACAGTCGTCGTTGCAAGCGGCAGTGCGGATCCGGTGGAAATGTTCGATGTTCACAAGCCCGGCGCGCCGCTGATCGTGGAGCAGATCATTCGTCCGACCGGACTGCTCGATCCGAAAATCACGATCCGCCCGCTGAAGACGCAGATCGACGATACCATCGAGCTTTGCCGCCAGCGCACCGAGCGAAACGAGCGCGTGCTCATCACCACGCTCACGAAGCGCACGGCGGAAGACCTCAGCGATTACCTGAAGGACGTGGGCCTGAAGGTCCGCTACCTGCACAGCGATATCGATACGATTGAGCGCGTGGAGATTTTGCGCGCACTGCGCAATGCGGAGTTCGATATTCTCGTGGGAATCAATCTCCTCCGCGAAGGACTCGATCTCCCCGAGGTCTCGCTCGTGTGCATCCTCGACGCAGACAAGGAAGGCTACCTGCGTTCGCAGACTTCGCTGATCCAGACCGCAGGCCGCGCCGCGCGGCATGTAAACGGCGAGGTTTACTTGTTTGCCGACATGGTTACGCGCTCCATGCAGGCGCTGCTCGACATCACCGAATACCGCCGCGCCCGGCAGATCGAATACAACACGAAGCACGGAATTACGCCACGCAGCGTCCAACGCGCAGTTCAGGAAAGCCTCCACGTCATCCTCAAAGCGCGGCAGGTCGAAGAAAGCGTCGTCCGTGAAGGCGGCGGAGATTTCTCCCTCAGCGAGACCCTGCGCGAACTGGAAGCCGAAATGATGCAGGCCGCCGGAAACCTCGAATACGAGAAGGCCGCGCTCCTCCGCGATCAAATCGCAGAACTCAAAGCCGGCACGGGAATCTCCAAGCTGGAGCCGAAGAAGAAGCCGGTCACGTACGGGAAGGGGAAACGCGGTCGGAAATAGCCGACGTAGCCTAGCCGAGGAAATTCTTCAAAATCGTCAGTCCGACGCTCTGACTTTTCTCCGGGTGAAATTGCACACCGGCGACGTTTCCGCGTGCAGCGGCGGCGGCGAATGCCTCGCCGTATGTGCTGCGGGCGATGGTGCATTTTTCGTCACTCGGCTCCGGATAGTAGCTGTGCACGAAATACACGTGGCTGTTTTCTGCGAGGCCCTTCCAGAGCGGGTGGGGCACGAGGTCGAGCGCGTTCCAGCCGATTTGCGGGACCTTTAACCCGGGCGTGGAGAAGCGTCGCACTTTGCCTCCGAAGAATCCGAAGCCGCGGACGCCGGGAGACTCTTCGCTTTCTTCGAAAAGCATCTGGTAGCCCACGCAGATTCCGAGGAATGGTCGCCCGCTCGCGAGCCACGCATTCATCGGCTCCCAGAGACCGCGCTCGCGGAGCCCGCTGACGCAGTCTCCAAACGCACCGACTCCGGGCAGGACGACTTTATCGGCACGTTCGATCTCGGCGAGGTCGGAAGTCAGCCGCACGTCAGCGCCGTGAAACTTCAGGGCGTTGAAAACGCTGCGAACGTTGCCGGAGCCGTAGTCGATGAGTGCGATCATTGCAGCGTATTTAGCTGAAGCTCCAAAGTAGGCGAGATTTTCAATCTCGCATGTTCCCCGCGCTAAATGTGCTGAATTACCTCGCTTGCCGGGTAGCGCACTTTCGGTAGCGACGCGTATTTATCGTCAGCCGCACGATACCCTGCGGCGCATGCGACGACCGTGCGGTATGGCGAATCGGTGAGCCCGAGAATACGGTCGTAGTCGGGAGCGGAGATGCCTTCCATCGGGCATGCATCTATGCCGAGCACTGCGCATGAAGCCATGAACTGACCGATGGCGATGTAAGCCTGACGCGTCGCCCATTCGCCCAGCCAGCCCTGTTTTGCCGCGTTGGCGATGAAGCCGTTGATGATGTTGCCGTATGCGGCGAGGTCCTCCACTTTTCCGCCGCGGACCGCGACCGTGCTGACCAGGAAGCGATTGACCTCGTCGGCATCCATCGATTTCCGGGCTGCGAACACGACGTGATGCGAGCACTGAACCGGCTGCTGCTGATTCCACGAAACAGCGGAGAGTTGCGCGCAAACGGCCGGGTCGGTGACGACGATGAATTTCCACGGCTGCAACCCGAACGACGACGGAGTGAGCACGAGCGATTGCTCAAGTGCAGCCCACAAGTCGGTGGGAATCTTCCGTGAAGGGTCGAAGGCTTTGGTGGCGTAGCGCCAGTTGAGTTGGGCGAGCAGTTGAGATGGTTGGAGTGTGGACATGTCCGCTACATACGTTTTGGAGAGGCGAACGGACGAGGGAAAAATGGGCTGACTCCCTGCCGTGCGGCAAATTACTGTGCCGCGATGACCGCTGGCTCCCGATACGAACAACTCCGCTCGCGCATTGTCGCCCGCGAGTCCTCCGGCTCCGTCGCGGAAATGCCGGAGCACGAACTCCAGTCGCTGTGGTTCTCGGGGGCATTCGGGCGCGAATTCAAGACGACGGACGGGCGGAGCGTTCGCATAGTGCAATTCGGAATCTGGAATCATGAGGCAGGACCCGATTTTGCAGAGGCGGCCGTATCCGTGGATGGCGGCCCCGTGGAGCGCGGGCACATCGAGCTCGATCCGGACGCGCGCGACTGGGAACGCCACGGGCACGCCACAAACCCTGCCTACGACCATGTTGTGCTCCACGTTTTTTTCGACCGCGGAGAAGCGGAAGCTTTTGCGCGGACGAGCGGGCATCGTCTCATTCCGCAAGTGAGGCTGAGTATCGCGATGGTCGACGACCCGCCGGTGCCACAGCCGGAGGCGAAGCCGGGGCGTTGCGTCGGGCCTCTGCGGAATCTTCCGGAATCCAAAGTGCGGGACGTGCTGCGGGATGCCGCGCTTTTCCGGATGCGGCGAAAAGGCGCGGCGCTGCTTCGGATTGAGGAGATTCACGGCGCTGACGAGATGCTCTTTCAGGCGCTTTCCGGCACGCTTGGTTACAAATCGAACAAGCTTCCATTCACGCTGCTCGCCCAGCGGTTGCCACTGAAACTGCTGCGTTCCGTTCAGGGAGACGCTCCGGCATTGCTATTTGGCGTGGCTGGTTTTCTGGATCAGAAGGACCTCGCGCCTTTCGACTCGCCAACGCGCGTGTATCTTCGCGGATTGTGGGAGCGCTGGTGGCCGCGGCGCGCGGAATTTGAGCGGCTCACCATTCCTCGTCCGCTATGGAAGATGAGCGGGCAGCGGCCGATGAATCATCCGCAGCGGCGGCTTGCCGCGCTTGCTCAGCTGGTGGCTCATTGGCCGCGAATTCGAGCGCTTCGGGCCGCGTGTGTGTCGGATGCGATTGCCGATTTTTGCGCGGAATTGCGCGATGACTATTGGGATTTTCACTACACGGTGACATCGAAGCCCGCAGCGAAACGCATGGCGCTCATCGGCGAAACGCGCGTGACAGAGATGCTCGCGAACGTGTTTTTCCCGCTTGCGCTCGCCGTCAGTCCGGAGCGATGGGATGAGTTCAGCCGCCTGCCGGCATCACTGACAAATGCGCGCGTCGAAATCGCTGCCTTGCGTCTTTTTGGCGACAGCCCGCTTGCTGGCGAGCTCTTGAAGAGAACGGCCTTCCAGCAAGGTTTGCTGCAGGTTTACGAAGATTTCTGCCAGCGCGATGCGAGCGACTGCCAGCGCTGCCTCTTCCCTGAGCAGCTTTCGAACTGGTGACGCTTATACCTCTGCGTAGAGGATGCGGCCGCAATTGAGGCAGTTGGTCACTTCTTTCGCAGCTTTGACCGCGTTGACGATGTGAGTCTGCGATTTCACGTGGCAGCCCTGACAGGTTTCATTTGCGAGCGCAGCGACCGCGAGGCCATCCTTTTTCTCAAAAAGGCGCTGGTAGGTATCGAGGAGATCTTCGTCCACATCCGTCGCGAGCTTTGCGCGGTCAGCCCGGACTTCGGCAACTTGTGACTCAAGTGCCTTCACCTTGGCCTCAATGTCTGCGATTTGCCGCTGGACGAGTGAGCGTGTTTCCGCGGCTTCCTTCTCCGCATTCGCGATGATCGGCTTCTGGGCGTCGCCCGCCTCCATCAGCTCCATTTCCTTGTCTTCGATGTCGGAGATTTCCTTTTTCAGGCTCTCGATTGCGTGATCGTAGGCCGCGTATTCGTCGTTTTTTTTGGTCGCGAGTTTCTGGTTCTCGTATTTCGCGATTCGATCGTGACGCGCACGGACTTCATTCTCGAGTTCCTTGCGCTTCACTTCGATTTCCTTCGCCTTAAGCTTCGATGCCTCAAGCGCGGCGGAGGCTGCGGCGAGCCGGGCATCCATGGCTTTCTTCTCGATCGGCGCGTTCTTCAATTCGAGGTTTAGCTGCCGCAACTTGCGGTCGCGGTCCTGAATGACGAGGAGCTGGGTAACGGCGGGCAGAATCATTTGCGCCGAACTTGGGCTGGAATGCGGAACCCGTCAACGCTGCGGGCGATTATCCAAAAGAAAACCGCCCGCAGGTTTCCCCGCGGGCGGTTTCCGAATACTTTCAGCGTTGCGGCTTAGCCGATGAGCGCTTTTACGACCTTGCCGTAGTTGTCGGTGAGGCGGAAGTCGCGGCCGTTGTAACGGTAGGTGAGCTTCTCGTGGTCGAAACCGAGCAGCGCGAGTTGTGTCGCATGGAGGTCGTGAATGTGAACCTTGTTCTCCACTGCCTTCGCGCCGAATTCGTCGGTCGAGCCGTAGGCCTGACCGCCCTTGACGCCGCCGCCCGCCATCCAGGCCACCATCGCGCGGCCGTTGTGGTCGCGTCCCGCCTGGTCGTTGCCATTGCGGTCTTTGGTGACGGTGCGACCGAATTCGCCGCCCCAGATGATGAGTGTTTCGTCGAGCAGTCCGCGCTGGCGGAGGTCGTTGATGAGAGCAGCTGCGGGGCCGTCGATGGCGCCAGCCGTGCGTGGAAGAGCGGTCTCGAGGTTGCCGTGCATATCCCAGCCGCCGTGTTCGACCTGAACGAAACGGACGCCACGCTCCACGAGGCGGCGCGCTACGAGGAGCTTCGAGCCCATGTCGGTCTTGCCATACATTTCCTGGATGGTTTCCGGCTCTTTCGAGACATCGAAAGCTTCGGTAGCCTCGGTCTGCATCTTGAACGCCATTTCGAACGCTTCGATGCGCGCTTCGAGCTGAGCATCCTTCTGAAGCTGTTCCTTGTGCATGTCGTTGAGCTTCGCCACGAGGTCGAGCTGACGGCGTTGACGTTCCATCGGGCTGAACTGGTTGCGGATATTCAGAATGATATCGTCGAGATTCATTCCGCGGCTGTAGTTCACGTTCACGCCCTGGAAGACACCGGGCAGGAATGACGCCTGACGCCATTCAGGGCGTCCGCCGATGGTAACGAAACCGGGCATGTTCTGGTTGTCAGTGCCGAGACCATACACGGTCCAGGAACCGAACGACGGCTTCGGAAGCTGGAGCGAACCGGTGTTCATCATGCGCTGGGCGACCTCGTGTGCAGGAATGTCGGTCCAGAGCGAGCGAATCACCGCAATGTCGTCGGCGACGGTTTGCAGTTTCGGGAAAACTTCGGAAATTTCGAGGCCCGACTTCCCGCTCTTTGTGAATTTGAACGGTGAGCCGAAGGCGATTCCATCGTGTCCCGGGATGGTCTTGTTGTCGTACTTCGTGAGCTCCGGCTTCGGGTCGAAGGTGTCGACGTGGGTCGGTGCGCCGGACGCGAAGATGTGAATGACGTGCTTTGCTTTCGCCGGGAAATGCGGCTGCTTCGGGAGAAGCGGATTGAGGCTCTTTCCGCCCGGTGCGAGCGCGGAGGCGCCTTCGGCGAACGGATTGATGCCGAACAAAGCGGCGAGGCTCATTGCGCCGAATCCCATGCCCGTGCGGGTCAGGAACTGGCGGCGTGTGAAGATTACGTCATCAACGGACGGTGTGTGTTCGCGGATGAACTTTTCTGTGGGACGTTGCGGTATCATGGTTTGGTTGACTGGATTTTTGTTGGTAAACGAAATCGGGATGGTGATCTGGCACTGTTTATATAGCACTGCAACTCCTGTTTTAGGAGATCTTTTTCCTGAAAAGACCCCTCCAATGCCGCAGGATTGAAGCCAAACTCTGTAAAAACTAGAAACTCATCTGGCCGGGCAGGATTTCCCGGAAACTGCCCTGATTCTGGCGGGCGAGTTCTTCCATGAATTTCTGCCCGCTGTCCGCCAGGTATGCGACGACGTTGATGATCGCGGGTTTCGGGAGTTGCTTTTGTTTTTCCGCAATGTCTCCGAGCAGCGCTTTGTCGAGTTTGTCGGTCGGAACGCCGTCGCTGACGAAAAGAATCGCGTCCGGTGACATCGCGAACGCTGCATCAAGTGCCGCGCCCGCACGGGTTCCCGCGTGATTGAAATTGCTGGCTCCCGCAGAACTGCCCGTGGGTTTGAAGCCTGCAGCTTCGCGCTCGGTTGCGCGCTTTGCCGCCATAAGTTTGGTCGCGGGACTGTGTTCTCGGACAAACTGGATGGCCTTGTTCTTCTCGGCATCGTTCACTGCGGTGAGCGCGCCTTTGTAAGGCTTCACATCACCTGCAAAGCAGACGACGCCGAATTGCATCGAGGGATCGAGACTGTTGATGAGGCGTGCGACCTCGCGCTCGAGTCCCGCATATGTGCGTTCGCTCTTCTGAATTTTCCCGTCTTTCGTAGCGCCATCGACCATCGAATCGGAAACGTCGACCACAACCACCACGTTTTTCGCGCGTGTGCGGAGGCCGAAAAAGTTGATGCCGCTGCCGCCTCCGCCGCTGCCTCCTCCGGGAGTCCCCGTGGCACCAAACGCGCTCCCAGCTCCGCCCATGCCGATCGCACGGTTTGCGAAGACCTCGGTGGTTGCCGAGGGGAGTTCAGGCATTTCCGGAAGGGCGACTTTCGCGAGCGCGGAATTGGTCGTCACTCGTTTCGCCTGCTCCGGAGCGCTCATTGTGCTCTGCTTCCGTCCAAGCGAAACCTTGTGCTCCGCTCCCGCCCGGGCCTGTTCTGCGCCGCCCGGCGGGATGAACTTCTTCTTCCCGCCAACGGTCTGTCGCGAGACCACGAAATAGCCTGCGACGAGGAAAAAGATCACGTGCAGCAAGATCGACACGACGATGAATTTCCGTGTCATGAGCTTCTGCCAGAGCGTGGGACCCTGCGGCCCGGTTGGCTTCGGTTTGACGGCTTTGACTGCTTTTGGAGCGGCGGTGACGGCCATGGTGATTATTCCTTCTTTGCTTCGACTGCCGGTTTGGCTTCGGCGGAGGGTGCCGTTGCCGGCGCCAGTATTTTTTCACGTTTCTCGACTTTTGCCAGAAGTTCATCCGCACTCGCCGCCTCGGGAGTGCTTGCAAAGTCGTCCTTCAATTCCTTGATCGCCTGCTTCGCCCGGGCGAAATCATCAAGCCCGAGGTGCGCTCTCGCCGCTCCGATCGTGGCCTGCGGAAGGTATCCCCGCTGGCTTGGGTAAAGCGCCGCGACCCGGGTGTAACTCAGGAGTGCCTGTTCATAATAGTCCACGGCCTCCGGCGTTTTGTTCTCCGCTTTGAGCTTCTCGGCAATGGCCAGAAAACTATCCCCACGATTCACTGCGATCATCCCGAGAATGTCGTGCCGTTTAACCGACTGCACGGCTTCCTTGTAAAGCGCCAGCGCCGCTTCGTGTTCGCCCTTCCTCGTGCGGGCGACGCCTGCAAAGGCCTTCGTGATCCGCTGATTCTCCGGATTTGTGGCTTGGCGCGCAAAAGTATCCGCGGCCTCTTGAGCTTCCTTGTCCCTCTTAAGTGAGAGAAGGGCCTGAATTTGCATCGGGACAAGATCCACCCACCAACTTCCCGGTGCATCGCGAAACGACGCGAATCTCGCCACCTCGGGCTCCAAAGCCTTCAGCAGCGCCTCGGCTTTCCCTTCCGCGATCGCCTTGGGAGCCGCGTCGATGATCGACGGCTTTGCGAAATCCAATTTCGCGATCTCTGCGAGTTTGATGCCTACCTGCACCTCGCTTCCGGGAATGTTGGTAACCGTTCCGTCCGCGTTTTGCTGCTGCCTCTCGAAAGTGGCGAGAATATCGTCCCCGTTCCTTCGCATCGCCTTTGGAGTAAGGATGCGTCCGTCTTTCATGAAGATGCGACCGGGGTCGGAAGACTGCGCGAAAGCTTCCCGGGCCGGAAATAAAAAGGCGCAGGCGGCGAGTGCGATCACTGGAAGGCGTCGGAGCATGATGTCGATGTGCGGAATTGGACGTGTTCGATGGGAAATGTCCAGCCTTGGGTTTTAAAAGTCGAACGGCCTTCGACGGCTGTGTCGGCGGCATCGTGGCGCGAATTGCGATGCAGAACGCTGGCTGGGCATTGCCCTTGCTGATAGAGCGGGTCTGTCCGAAATGTCAGCCCAACTTTACCCGCTGTCTCCTTTGCAGCAGGGCATGCTTTACCATGCCCTCTCCGAACCATGCAGTGGCGTGGATATCGAGCAACTCGTGATGACCTTTCACGAGCCGATCGACATTTCGAGAATGCTTGCTGCGTGGAGCAAAGTCGTCGCCCGGCATGGAATCCTGCGTACCGCATTCCGGTGGGATGGGGCGGAGCCGCTTCAGGAAGTTGCGCCGATGGCGGCAATTCCCTTCGTCCGGCACGAAGGCTCGCTCAAGGATGAGTCGGACTTTCGCGAATGGTTGCAGGCTGATCGCGAGCAGGGCTTCCAAATGGACCGCGCTCCATTGATGCGCCTTACGCACTTCGCCGGTGTCGGAGGTGAAACGCGAATCGTTTGGACTTTTCACCACGCGCTGCTCGATGGCCGGAGCTTCCCGATCGTATTGGACGAAGTGCTGAAGTTTTACACGGATACCGATGCGCCCGCGCCGCCGTTGCAGCATTCGTATCGTGACTTCATTGAATGGCAGGTCGGGCGTCCGCCGCATGCATCCATGGACTTCTGGCGGGAAAAACTGCGCGGATTCCATTCGCCGACACCGCTTCCGGTGACGGGGCTGGAAGGCGTTTCCGAAAAGCGCGCCCAAGCCGAGTGCGAGATATTCGTCGAACCGGAAAAGACCGCCGCTCTCGGGAACTTCGCAGTAGCCGAGGGGGCGACTCTCAACACGCTCGTTCAGACCGCGTGGGCGATTCTGCTTTCGCGATACAGCGGCGAGGAAGACGTGTGCTTCGGCGCCACTCGCGCATGCCGGCGTTCGACAATCGAGGGCGCAGAGGATGCAGTCGGCCTGTTCATCAACACCGTGCCGGTGCGCGCCTGCGTCACGGGCACCAGCACTGTTTCCGCCCTTGTAAGGGAACTGCGCCAGCTATGGCTGGACATCCGGCCGCACGAACACACACCGCTTTCGCGCGTCCAGTCTTATAGCGAAGTCCCCGCCGGTCAGCCGCTCTTCAATACACTCGTCGTTTTCGAAAACTACGATCTCTGCGCCCGATTCGAATCCCGCGAGAGCGGACCGCGGATGAGTGTTCGGTTGCACGAGCAGACAAACTTTCCCGTGTGCATCGCCGCTTATGCGGGCGAGCATCTCCGGATCGTCGCCGAATACGATCGGTCGAAAATCGATGACGCAACCGCTGCGCGGATGATGGAGCATTTGCGAACCATTCTCGCTGCGCTGCCGGTCGCAAAGTGCGTGGTCGATGTGCCGCTCCTCGCCGCCGACGAGCAGGCATCGCTTGTCGCTTGGGCCGGTGTGAGCACCTCGCTGATGATCCCCGCAACAGCCGGACGCTGCACGCGCTGTTCTCGGAGCGCGCAGCTTTGCAGCCGGACGCAACCGCGCTCGTGCAAGGTGATGAAAGGCTCACCTATCGTGAACTCGATGAGCGTTCCAACGCGGTCGCTTCGCACCTCGCAGCAAATGGCGTCTCGCCCGGGTCCATTGTAGGGCTTTGCATGGAGCGGTGTCCGTCGCTGGTCGTCGGGCTGATTGGAATCCTGAAAGCCGGTGCTGCCTATCTTCCGATCGATCTCGCCTACCCGCCGGAGCGTCTGGAGTTCATGCTCTCCGACGCTGCTGCGCCTGTGCTGCTCACCCAGCGTCATCTCGCGGATCGACTGCCGGGAAAACACAAAGCCGCGCTGGTTGCATTTGAGGACATCGCACCTGCCGCGCCGCGTGGTGCACAAATCGGAGCAGCTTCGGATTTGTGCTACGTCCTTTATACAAGCGGCTCCACGGGCAAGCCGAAGGGGTGCTGCATTTCTCACCACAACGTCGTGCGGCTTTTCACCGCGACCGAGCATTGGTTCCGCTTCAGCAGCGATGATGTCTGGACGCTTTTCCACAGCACAGCGTTCGATTTTTCAGTTTGGGAAATCTGGGGTGCCCTGCTTTACGGCGGCACACTCGTTGTTGTGCCGTTTGAAACCAGTCGGTCGCCCGAGCAATTCCACGAACTGCTCGTTCGCGAGCGCGTCACTTTTTTAAACCAGACACCCGGTGCATTTCGCCAGCTCATCGCAGCCGATGCAGCCTCGGCACGCTCCCACGAACTCGCGCTGCGCACTGTCGTATTTGGCGGTGAGGCTCTGGAAATGCAGAGTCTCCGCCCGTGGTTTGAACGTCATGGCGACCGGACGCCGCAATTGGTCAACAGGTATGGGATCACCGAGACGACGGTGCACGTCACGTATCGTCCGATTTCGGCCTCGGACCTCAAACGCGGCAGCGTGATTGGTGAGCCGATTCCGGATCTCTCGATCTTCATCTTTGATCCGCAATTGAAGCCTGTGCCCGTCGGCGTCCCCGGAGAAATGTTCGTGGGAGGGAAAGGTCTCGCCCGGGAGTATCTCGGCCGGCCCGAACTCACGGCGCAACGTTTCATCGAAAACCCGTTTGCTCCCGGCTCGCGACTCTACCGGACAGGCGATCTCGCGAGATGGCTGCCCAATCGCGATATCGAGTATCTCGGGCGCATCGATCAGCAGGTGAAAATCCGCGGATTTCGAATCGAGCTCGGCGAGATCGAGAGCCACCTGCTCGCACATTCTGGCATCCGCGAGGCGGCCGTCCTCGCTCGTGATTCCATTTCCGGAAAACAACTGGTCGCGTGGTTTGTTCCGAACGGCGCTGCTCCGTCCGCCGCAGAGCTGCGCGCCCATCTGCGGGCTTTCGTTCCCGATTACATGGTGCCGTCCGCATTTGTCGCCGTGGATCGCATGCCGCTCACAAACAATGGCAAGCTCGACCACCGGGCGTTGCCCGCGCCGGCTGCGGATCGCCGTGAAGTTTCTGCGGGATACGTTGCGCCAACTTCAGATGCAGAACGCATTCTTGCTGAAATCTGGCAGCGTCTGTTGAAGATCGAGCGCGTCGGTATCCACGACAATTTCTTCGAACTCGGCGGCGATAGCATCCTCAGCATTCTTGTAGTCACGCAGGCGAGACAGCGCGGACTTTCCATCGCGCCGAAGCAGCTTTTCGATCATCCTACGATCGCGGGACTCGCCGCATGCACCGAGTCCGGTTCCGTGCGCCTTCCCGAGCTTCCTGCATCCGGAGATTTCCTGCTCACGCCCATCCAGAAATGGTTTTTCGAGCACCGCTTTGAGAATTCGCATCACTGGAACCAGTCATTCGCATTCCGTCTCACGAAGCCTGTGACGCCTGCGCAGCTTCGCGAAGCAATCGCAGCGGTAGCAGCGAACCACGTCGTATTCCGCCTCCGATTTGACACCGCTGGCCGCCAGTATTTCGCCGACTCGCCAGCCATCGATTTGGTCGAAAACTGCGCGCCGGATGAGCTACAGTCGTCGCTGAGACTTGGCGGCCCGCTCGCCCGCTTTTCGCTACTCGGCGGGAATACGTTCGTCATGGCGATTCATCATCTCATTGTGGACGGCGTCTCGTGGCGCATCCTGCTCGATGATCTCGACCGCGCGCTCGCCGGGGTTTCACTGCTTCCGTCGACGACCGGCTTCAATACGTGGGCTTCGAAATTGAATGAAGCTGCCGCGGGCGCGGAGGCCGAGCGACTTTACTGGACAGAAGTCGTGAATGCCGCCCCCGTTTCGCTCCCGAGGGATTTCTCCGCCACCGCCAATCGTGAGAGTGACGCAGCCTGCGTGGTCGTGCGCCTCGAAACGAATGAGTCGCTTCGTCTTCTGAGCGGGCTTCCTGCAGGAGTCCGGACGCTCGATGTTCTCGTCGCGTCTCTCGCCGAAGCACTCTGCGGATGGGCGGGTGTTCACGAGCTGACGATCGACACCGAAGGACACGGTCGTGAAGAGGCCGCGCTGAAGCAGTTCGCCGGACTTGCGGCAACGCCCGACTTATCGCGCTCGGTCGGCTGGTTTACGTGCATTCATCCATTGCGTATCCAGCGTGCAGGCACGCCTGCATCCACGCTGTTCGCCGCGATGCGGAACCTGCGTCATGTTCCGACTAACGGATTCGGTTACTCGCTTCTGCGTCACCTTTCCGGCAACGGCGAATCATTGCGCTCCCGC
Organism: Verrucomicrobiaceae bacterium; assembly: GCA_005791535.1. GTDB lineage: Bacteria > Verrucomicrobiota > Verrucomicrobiia > Chthoniobacterales > Chthoniobacteraceae > SXWH01. The sequence goes on from SXWH01000026.1 coordinate 15,127, forward strand.
GCGGAGGTTTTGTTTAATTACCTTGGTCAGTTCGATCACACAGTTCAGGGGTTGGATTACCTCACTTTTGCAGACACGGAGACCGGGTCATGGCATTCGCCCGCAGCGACCCGAACCCACGTGCTGGAAATCAATGCACTCATCCTGAACGGTTGTCTCGAAGTGCGGTTCGGTTTCTGTTCCGCAATTCATTCCCGGCAAACGATTGAGTCGCTGGCCGCTGGATTTCTGCAAGCGGCGCGGGCGACGATGGATGTAAAATTCCCGCTCTCGCGGCTGAATCGTGAGGCTGAAATCGCACTGGAAAACAGCTACGCCGGGTTGGAAGACATCTACCCGCTTTCGCCAATGCAGCGGCTGTTTCTGGCACTGGAGTCTGCGCAGCCCGGTAGCGGCAATGACCAATGGCACTGCAAGCTCCGGGGCTCGATCACTCCTGCGAAACTACTCGCTGCGTGGCAGACAATCGCAGACCGGCATCCCGCATTGCGCTCCGGCTATGTCTCCGACTCGGCGGAGCCGCATCAGTTTGTTGTGAGACAGGCACCGCCGGAGATGCACTTTGAGGACCTCTCCGCTTTGTCTGTGGACGCCGCTGCCCGTCGAATCGAAGCGTGGCTGGCCGCAGATGCGGTGCGCCCGTTCGACCTCGCGAAGCCGCCGCTCACGCGGTTCGCGCTATTCAAGACCGGCGGCGATGAGTTCCGCTTTGTCTGGACGCATCATCATCTGGAAATCGACGGATGGTCCTGGCCGCTGGTGTTTGAGAAGTTCTCGCTCGCGCTGGAAAAGAAGCTCGCCTCAATGCCGCCGGTTCCGCCGTACCGCGCATTCATTTCATGGCTGGAGATGCTGGATCCGCGAACAGCGAAGGTCTTCTGGACAAAGGAACTCGCCGGGTTCCGTGCTCCGACACCGCTTCCTCTTTCCCGCGAGGTGGCGCCGGATTGCTCCGCTTCGACCGTGATTGATGCGGAATCCGTTTCTCAGTTGAACGCCACAGCTCGAACCCTTCGTGTGACCGCGAATGCGGTAATCCAAACCATCTGGGGCGCGTTGCTCGTGCGGCACGCCGGTCGGGATGATGTGGTGTTTGGTGCTGCGTTCTCGGGGCGCCCCGCGGAACTTCCCGGTGCGGACCGCATCGTCGGTCATTTCGTGAACAATCTTCCGGTGCGCGTCCGTATCGACGATGGAGCCTCGCTTGCGACGGCGGCTGTCGTGACGCATCAGCGCCTTTCCGCGATCGCCGCGCACCAGAACGCTGCGCTGTCCGACATCCAAAGTTGGAGCGAACTGCCGTGGAATGCCCGGATGTTTGAGACGCTGGTGGTCTATCAAAACTACATCGTGGATGGCGTTGGCGTGCGGCTGGGCACGCTAGAAATCAGCGACCTCCATGCGCCGGTCCGCACGAATTATCCGCTAACGCTCATCGTTGTTCCCGGCGAGAAATTCCGAATCACATTAGCTGCGAATCGCTCAACCGCGTCGCATGCTTCTGTAACGGCGCTGCTTGATCAGTTTTCGACTCTCCTTTGTTCGGCCCTTCGTGCGCCGGAGAGCGCCTTTAAACAGATCACCGCAACTCTTCCGGTGCTTCGGAATACGGACTCCGGTATTGGTTCGGCAAGGGTGCCGGTCGCGCTCCCGAGTTCGTCTCTTGAGAAGACGATCTCTGGCATCTGGCACGAGGCGTTTGGGCGACCTGTTTCCGTGACTGAGAACTTTTTTGATCTTGGCGGACATTCGCTCCTGATGATGCGCGTACATGTGCGCCTCGTCGCGACACTCGGTCGCGAGATCTCGGTCGTGACCATGTTCCAACACCCTACAATTCGTGGGCTGGCTGCGTTTCTGGACGGAAATTCAAAGCAGCCCGACATCGCAGCCGCCGCGCAGGATCGTGCAGCCAAAGCGCGCGCGGCATTGACTCGGAAACCCATAATCAGAAAGGTCGCCGAATGAGCCATTCCCCGGAATCACTTGAAGGTATCGCAATTGTCGGCATGGCCGGCCGCTTTCCCGGTGCGCGAAATGTGGCGGAGTTCTGGAGTAATCTTCTCGAAGGAAAGGAGACGCTCACCACGCTGGGTGCGCGCAGTTCGGAGTCCGGACGCACCTATGTTCCGCGGCGTGGTTTGCTGGAACGGCCGGAGTACTTCGACGCCGCGTTTTTCGGGATCTCGCCACGCGAGGCCGAGGTAATCGACCCGCAGCACCGCGCATTTCTGGAAGAAGCATGGACCGCGCTTGAGGACGCGAGTTGCGACCCGACCCGATACGCCGGAGCCATCGGCGTGTTCGCCGGAATCACGAATAACACTTATTGGGCAAACAACGTGGTTCATCATCCGGAACTCATCGCGAGCACCGGCTGGCTCACTGCGATGATGGGCAACGAGAAGGACTATGTGGCCACGCGCACGGCCTATAAACTGAACCTTCGAGGACCGGCGATTAGCATCAGTACAGCGTGCAGCACTTCGCTTGTTGCGGTGTGTCAGGCTGTCCAGAGCCTGCTCAGCTACGGTTGCGACATGGCGCTCGCCGGCGGAATGTCGATCACGTTTCCGCATGAACGCGGATACTTCTACGAAGAGGGCGGCATCACATCGCCCGATGGATACTGCCGCCCATTCGACGTCGACGCCGCGGGTACCGTCTTCAGCAATGGCGGCGGTGTAGTCGTGCTCAAGCGCCTTGCGGATGCAGTCGCGGATGGCGATCGCATCTACGCGGTGATCAAAGGTGCAGCGCTTAACAACGACGGCAGCAACAAGGTGAGTTTCACCGCGCCGAGCGTGGATGGTCACGCGGAAGTCATCGCGCTTGCACACGCGCTGGCCGGCTTCGAGCCGCGCAGCATCGGCTATGTTGAGGCGCATGGAACCGCCACTCCGCTCGGCGATCCGATCGAGATCGCGGGATTAACCAAGGCATTCCGCGCAGGCACGGATGAACGCGGCTTCTGCGCGATTGGTTCGGTGAAATCGAACATCGGCCATCTCGACGCTGCAGCGGGGGTTGCCGGATTGATCAAAGCCGCGCTGGTGCTTCATCACGGTCGGATTCCCGCGAGTCTTCATTTTACGAAATCAAATCCCGCGCTGCAGCTCGACGAATCCCCGTTTGCCGTCGCGGCCACCGCGCGCGACTGGCCGGAGGGTCCGCTACCGCGTCGCGCGGGTGTCAGCAGCTTTGGTGTTGGTGGGACCAACGCACACTGCGTGCTGGAGGAGTATTCTAATCCCGCACCGTCCTCGCCCGATGAAACGTCGCAGATTCTCGTTCTCTCGGCGCGCACCGAGTCGGCGCTTGCCGCCGCTGCGGAGAATCTCGCAAAGACACTCGAGCAGTCTCCCGGTCTTGCGCTTGGCGATGTTGCTCACACTTTGCAAACGTGCCGCCGCGCGTTCTCCTGCCGTATGGCTGTGGCTGCCAGCCACAGTGCGGCCGCCATCAATGCTCTTCGCGGAAACGAACGTCGCGCGGTGGTTTCGGGGCGTGCTCCTGCAGGAAAGCCGCGATTGGTCTTCATGTTTCCCGGACAGGGCGCGCAGTACATCGGAATGGGTGTGCGTCTCGCGGAGAGTGAGCCGGCCTTTCGTGATGCTCTGACGAAATGCGCAGTAATTTTGCGCGGTCATCTCGATGTAGGTTTACTCGAATTGCTCTCCGATTCGTCCGATGCCGGCGCGGCGCGATTGCGGGAGACGCGTTACACGCAGCCCGCAATCTTCTCGGTGAGCTATGCGCTCTCCGAACTCCTCCGTACGTGGGGAATCGTGCCGGATGTCATGATCGGCCACAGTGTCGGCGAATACGTCGCTGCGACAATTGCCGGAGTTTTCTCGCTCGAAGACGCTCTCTCGCTTGTTGCCGAACGCGCACGCCTCGTGCAGGCGCAGCCGCATGGCGCGATGCTTGCAGTTCGTGCTGCTTCCGCTGACTTGGAGTCGCGTCTCCCGGCGGGGGCTTCCATTGCGGCAATCAACGGCCCCTCGCTCTCGGTGGTCGCCGGACCGCTGGAGATTATCGCAGCTTTTGAGAAGGAGATTTCCGCCGCGGGAATCGCAGCCCGGCGTCTGGAAACATCGCATGCATTTCATTCTGCTATGATGGAGCCGGTTGTCGCTCCGCTGGTCGCCGCTGCTTCGCGTGTTTCGCGCAACGCACCGCAGATCCCGATTTTATCAACGGTCACGGCGAAGTGGATGACGGCGGATGACGCGACGAGCCCCGAATACTGGGCGCGTCATGCGCGTGAAGCCGTGCGCTTTTCACCGGCGGTCGCGCAGTTGGTTGCCGAGGAGGATGCTGTGTTCATCGAGTGCGGGCCGGGTCAGACGCTTACCCAGCTCGGTCGGCAGCATGCGAAGGCTGGTCGCATCTTCGCTTCGGCGCTTCGCGAAGAGCTCGATGAAATCACGTCCCTTCATACTGCGGTCGGGCAGTTGTGGATTGGTGGAGTGGAGCCGGATTGGTCCGCGATCGATCACCGGCGCGCGCGCTTGAAAGTTTCGCTTCCGACTTATCCGTTCGAGCGCCAGCGCTACTTCGCGGAAGCACCGGAGACCGTGGAGTCGTCGCCGGTCGTAGCCGATGTGAGCATTGATGCTCCGATTGTGCGGGTGTCCGATTCAGGTAGTCCGACCGACGATGTGCTCGGGGAACTCCTCGCCGAGTTGCACAAACTCTCTGGCCTCGATTTTTCCGGTGCCTCGCCGGACCTGTCGTTTACGGAGTTGGGCTTTGACTCTCTTTTCCTCACGCAGGCGGCTATCGCAATTAATGCACGCTTCGGCGTGAAAGTTACGTTTCGTCAGTTGCTCCAGGATTTGCACAGTCCGGCTTCGCTGGCGGAATACATCAAGGCGAACCGCTCCTCGAAGCCAGGCAAAGCCGCACCGGCACCCACGCCGATTCGGACGAACCCGACGACATCGGCGCCTGCTCCCCGTGCGCACGGACCATTCCGTGGAATTGACCGAACCTCGACCACGCTCACGCCGGAGCAGGAGGCGCATATTTCCGAACTTCTCGCCCGTTACGTCGCGAAGACGGCGGCATCGAAAGCGTACACCGCAAAGCATCGCCCGCACCTCGCAGACCCGCGGGCGGTCACCGGCTTCCGACGGGAGTGGAAGGAGTCTGTCTATCCACTCATCTGCGACCGCTCGGAAGGCTCGAAATTGTGGGATGCCGACGGGAACGAATACACGGACATCACGCTCGGTTTCGGACAGATTCTTTTCGGCCACCGGCCGCCTTGGCTTGTTGATGCGTTAAAGCGGCAGCTCGACTCCGGGATCGAGATCGGGCCGACATCGTCGCTCGCAGGTGTGCTCGCGGAGCGGCTCGGTCGTTACCTTGGTCTGGAGCGTGTCGCATTTTGTAATACCGGCAGCGAGGCCGTTGCCGCGGCGTTGCGCGTCAGCCGCACGGTAACCGGACGCGACCGCGTGGTGGTCTTCGGCGGCGCTTATCACGGGATTTTCGACGAAGTGCTTTTCCGTCCTGGTCCGGCTCCAATCGCCCCCGGCATTCCACAGAGCGCTGTGCAGAATCTCGTCGTGCTTGATTACGGCAGCGACGATGCGCTGGCGTGGCTGCGGGCCAATTGCGCCGACGTAGCCGCGATTCTGGTGGAGTCGGTTCAGAGCCGTAATCCGGGGCTCGCACCGCGCGAGTTTCTCCACGAACTTCGCGGCATCGCGACTGAGAACGGAGCCGCGCTGATTTTCGACGAGATCGTAACCGGTTTCCGTGTTGCGCCCGGCGGGGCGCAGGAATACTTCGGCGTGAAGGCGGACATCGCCACCTACGGCAAGATCATCGGCGGCGGTATCCCGATTGGAATTGTTGGCGGCAAACGCGAGTACCTCGACGCACTCGATGGCGGTGATTGGAAGTATGGCGACGAATCATTCCCGGAAATCGGCGTCACCTTTTTCGCAGGGACGTTCGTTCGTCACCCGCTGGCGCTCGCGGCCGCGAGTGCGGTCCTTGATGAACTCGAAAAGCGCGGTCCTGAACTGCAGCGCTCGCTTGCAGGAAAAGTGGGCGCATTAACCGCGCGAATGAACGCCACGCTCGATTCGTTGGGGATCGGGCTCCGCTGGCAGACCTTCTCGTCGCTTTACTATCTCGCGATTCCGGCGTCGCTGCGCTACGCGCCGCTCATCTTCACACACATGCGCCTGCGTGGAATTCACGTCTGGGAAAATCGCCCGTGCTTCCTTTGCGCAGAGCATTCGGACGCTGATCTCGATAAGATTGCCACGGCATTTGAGGAGAGTCTCCGCGTCATGGCTGCTGCGGGTTTGCTGGGGCCGATCACAATTTCCGGCAGCTTGGAAACTGCCCCGCTTTCCGATGCGCAGCAGGAGATTTTCCTCGCCGCACAGCTTGGTGGCGACGCGAGCGTGGCGTTCAATGACACCGTGCGCCTGCGCATTGATGGGGCGATTGATTTGCCGCGATTGCGGGTAGCGCTTGGAACAGTAATCGAGCGGCATCCATCGTTGCGTTCCTCGTTCTCGATGGACGGTAAACTCCAGCGTTTCCACCCGGCGGGTGCGGTGGAAATCGCGACGCTTGCCGCAGCGGACGAAGACGCGGTGCGGCAGGCATTCATCGCGCAATCGGAGGCTCCGTTTGATTTGCAGCAAGGCCCGCTGTGGCGCGCAACGCTCATCTCGCGCAGCGCGACGGCTCACGAGTTTCTTTTCACAACGCACCATATTGCATGTGACGGCTGGTCGTTCAGCATCGTGGCGGTGGAACTTGCCGCAGTTTACTCGGGTCGCGCGCCGCTCTCGGAACCGCTGAGTATCGCGAAGTATAACACGATGAAAGTCGCGGACCAGCAGTCCGACTCGTTCCTCGCGAGCGAGGCGTGGTGGCTGCGGAAGTTTGCGAGTATCCCTGCGCCGCTCGACCTTCCGACCGATGCTCCGCGTTCTACGCAGCGTACGTTTCGTGCGGCGACGCGAAGTACTCTGCTTCCGGTGGAAATATGCGAGCCGTTGCGCAAAGTGGCGGCTGCTCACCGCTCCACGCTTTACGCCGCCCTTTTTACAGGATTCGCGACACTGCTTTCCCGGTTGAGCGGCCAGCGTGAACTCGTGATTGGCATCGCATCGGCCGGGCAGACGGAAATCGAGTCGCCGCTCGTGGGGCATTGCGTGAACTTTCTCCCGCTGCCTGTCTCGCTTGCGGAATCAGCCACGCTGGCGACCACGCTTCCGCTTCTGAATTCGTTCATCCTCGACGCCCAGGAGCATCAGAACGTCACGTTCGGAAGGCTGCTGCAAAAGCTGTTGCCGCCGCGCATTCCCGGACGCATCCCGCTTGTCAGCGTGAGCTTCAATGTCGACCGTGCGCCCGGTGCGCTTTCGTTTGGTGAAGCGACCGCCGTCTACCTGCCGGCGGAGAAATCCCGCTATCATCTCGAACTCAGCTTCAATCTCATCGAGGAAGCCGGCGGCTATCGGGTATTCTGTAATTTCAATCGCGACCTTTTCTCTGCCTCCACCATTGAGCGCTGGCTCGGGCATTATGTCCTGCTGCTCTCGGGTCTCGCCGAAAAGCCGGACGCGCCGCTTGATGGCGTACCGCTTTTGAGCGCCGGCGAGCGCGCGGTGATCGTCGAGCAATGGAACCGCACCTCACGAGATTACCCGAGCGACCGCGGGCTCAATTCGCTGTTCGAAGAGCAGGCGGCGGCACGGCCGGATGCGATTGCTGTTCAGGATGGCACACGGAGCTTTACGTATGCCCAGATTGATTCGTGTGCAAACGCTCTAGCGTCGCGGTTGCTCACGCTGGGATTGCCGCCGGGGTCGTTCGTTGGTGTTGCGCTTGAACGTTCCGCCGGGCTCATTGTTGCCACGCTCGCGGTCATCAAGGCCGGATTTGCGTACGCACCCATCGATCCGTCATGGCCCGCTGAACGCGTTTCATTCATGGCTGGCGACCTTGGGTTGCTTGCGGTGATTGCGCCCGCGCCGCTGCCGGGATTGGACGGAGTTCAGACCGTCGGTGTGGATCTGCAGACTCCGACGGGCAGTGCGAAGCCGCATCCAGAAACGCATGGCGGGTCGGCAGCCTACGTCATTTACACCTCGGGATCCACCGGCAAGCCGAAGGGCGTAGTGGTTCCGCACCGTGCGGTTTCCCGACTCGTTCTCAATACGGATTATGCACAGCTCACGGCCGAAGATTGCGTGGGGCACGCATCCAATCCTGCTTTTGACGCAGCGACCTTTGAAATCTGGGGTGCTCTTTTGAATGGTGCGCGCGCAGTCGTGCTGACGAAGGAAACGATGCTCGACCCGTCGCGCCTTGCTACAGCCATTCGTGAGCAGGGAATTACGGCGCTTTTCATCACGACGGCGCTTTTCAATCAGATTGCCGCGATTGCTCCTTCGACGTTCAAGCCGCTCCGGCACCTTCTATTCGGCGGCGACGCCGCAAGCCCGCTGGCGGTCGGACGCGTATTCGAGGACGGCGCTCCGACGCGTCTGTGCAACATTTACGGTCCCACGGAGGTGACGACGTTCGCGACTTACCACCGCATCACAACACACCCGCGCGGCGCGGCGATTCCGATTGGCCGACCGATCGCGAATACGATGGCCTACATTCTGGATGAGCGTATGCAGCCTGTGCCGGTGGGCGTAGCGGGCGAGTTGCTGCTCGGCGGCGATGGGCTTGCAATCGGGTATCACGGTCGTGAAGAGCTTACGGCGGAGAAGTTCGTGTCGAATCCTTTCATGCCCGGCCAGCGGCTCCATCGGACTGGCGACCGTGCGAGGTTCCGTCCGGATGGCGCGATCGAGTTTCTCGGCCGTCTCGACGGGCAGATCAAACTGCGCGGCTTCCGCGTGGAACCCGGCGAGATCGAGGCTACGATTGCGAAGCATCCCGGCGTGCGCGAGGTTGCGGTGAAGGTCTGTGGCTCGGATGCTGGAGGAAAGTCGCTCGCTGCTTACTTTGTCGGTGCTGCTTACTTTGTCGGTGCTGCTTCCGCCCCGGAACCGTTCGCTCTGCGCGACTTTGTTGCGAGCCAGCTTCCGGATTACATGGTGCCTTCCGCGTTTATCGCGCTGGACCATCTTCCGATGAATGCGAACGGCAAGGTGGATCGCGCCGCGCTTCCTGAGCCTGAAACAGCCAACGCTTCCGAGCGCCCGGTGGATTGCACGCCGACGGCGTCCCGCATTGCGACGGTCATGGCATCGGTGCTCCGCCGTGGCGACATTCCGGCGGACGGTGACTTCTTCCGGCTCGGCGGGCACTCGCTGCTCGCGATGGATCTTCTGGCGCGGCTCAAGGCGGAGTTCGGCGTGGCGATTCCCGCATCGGTGATTTTTGAACACGCGACGCCTGCTGCGCTGGGTCGCTATGTGGACGACCGTCGTATTCTCCAGCCTTCGGCTGACACCAAATTCATCGTTCCGATTCAACGCGGTGCGCTGGGCGTACGTCCGCTGTTCCTTGTGGCTGGTGGATGGGGCGGTGAAATCGAATTCCTTGTTTACGGTCAGCTCGGTCGCCACATCGGAGAGCGCCAGCCGATTTACGGGCTGAAGGCCCGCGGAGCTGGTACTGGTGAATCGCCGCACGCGAGTGTCACCGAGATGGCGGCGGACTACATTCGCGAGATCCGCGCCATCCAGCCGCACGGTCCCTACCTGATTGCCGGCGAGTGTGTCGGCGGAATATGCGCCCATGAAATCGCCTGCCAGCTCCGCGATGCGGGTGAAGAAGTGGGCATGCTGCTCCTGCTCGACACGAGCACGCCGAATCTTGCGGAACTCGAGGAATATCTCCGGGCCGAGGAGCAAAAGCGGACCGATGAATCCCGGCCTCCGGGTCTTGCTCAGCGAGTCCGCATGATGCTCGGAGCGGCGGCGCGGCGGATTCTCGGTCACGCCGCGCCCCCCGTTCCAATTCAACATCCGCGCGGACAGGCGGAATATCCGGTCACGCTCATGCGCCACACGCTGCGCACGTACCGCGGACGGATTTCGATGCTCGTGGACGCGGAAGCCTACGGCTCGCATGGGAAGCTCGGATGGGACAAAGTCGAAGGCGTGGATCTCGATATCCATGTGCTCCCCGGCACGCATATCACTTACATCCGCGACAACAACGAGGCGGCTGCTGCGAAGTTGCGCGAGCTTCTGGAGCGGGGCATGTAACGCGTTCCGGCAGGCGGCGAAACTAACGGTTTTTCCATCGTCGAGGGCGCTTTCTCACGGTCGCTTCATTTGCCGCGCCAGCGATGCTGACGCACACTGCGCGCGACTCCCATGAAAAGAACAACCAGACTCAACGCGTTCACCCTCATTGAACTCCTCACGGTGCTTGCGATTCTCGGAATCCTGATGGCCCTCGTCAGTTCTGGAATCATGAATGCGGTGAACCACGCACGCCGGGCGACGGCGACCGTCGCCGTGAAAAACATCGCTCATGCTGTGCGGGCCTACTCGATCGATTACGGCAGGTATCCGGCCGTTGCGATGCCGTCGGGACCGGACAACAATCTTTTCGTTATTGTCGGCGAATCGGAAGCGCTTGCCACATCCGGAAATGCCGGGCTGTTCAACGCTCTGCGTGCGATCCCTTCAGGCGCAAATGAAGGTCACGCGCTGAATCCAAGACGGCAGCGATATTTCGAGGGCAATCCTGCGACGAGTTCCCGGCCGCCGCGCGGCGGCTTTGCAGACGGGACTCTTTTCCCGCCCGAACTCGCCGGATGCTATCTCGACCCCTGGGGCCGGCAGTACACTGTGATTATGGATGCCGATGGTGATGACTCGCTGAGCCTCGGGCTCATTTACGCGGATCTCGCAGCTCCCGGAAATGTGCTGCGTCAGAATCCGGCGGTCATCAGTCTTGCGGCGGACGGAATCCGTGGCGCGAAGGGATACGAGGGGTTGCTGGAAAAGCCGGGCGGGATGACTCCTCCGGACGATCTCCTTTCATGGCGGTAGCCCACGAAGGCCCGCGATCGCAGTTAGCTACGGGATTTCCGTAGTGACGATCGCCGTCGTGCGGTCGGTAAAAGTCGCAATCCACACCACATGTGCAGTGTCGTTGAAACTGCGCGTCACGCCCGCGGTTCCTGTACCCGCTTTCAGCAGCGAAAAACTCTTCACGGTTTTTCCACTAACAACGTCGCCAGTGCGGAAGATCGTTCTGAGCGTGCCGGTGAAATCAATCGCCCAAACGCCGTTTGCATTGGCGGGAGTGACGCCGCCCTTTTTGGGAACGAGAGCACCGATAAAAATCGGTCCACGTCCGCCGCCCGCGATCGAAAGCGATGTAAAGGATTTCCATTGGGTGTCAGCCGGTAAATCCGATGCCGGTCGTGTTCCGCCCTGCGCGAGCAAAGTTGCGGTTCCACCCGGGGGCTGCCACCACAACGTCTTTGCAGCCGTTCCCTTTGCCGAGCCTCCCTTCAGCGTCGCACTGAACGCCAGTCCGCCATCATTCCCAACCACCGGATCGCCGAGCGTGGAGAAAACCGTGCCGGAAATTGCGGGACCGCCGATACGGGCGATCGCTGTGTGAGGTCCTGATGCCGCGGCTCTCGTGAAGATGCCCTTGTTATCCGTTTTAGTAATGCCGCCCTGACCGATGGTCAGTTGAGCGAGAAATGCGCTGCTTTGATCCGCCGCGAGAGCTGGCAGACCGATCGTCGCAAACGTAGCACCTGCGATGTCCGGACCGCCATTTCCGGGCTGGGCGGTGATTGCAATGACTGTCGGATTCGCGACGTTTGAAGAATCAATAGCGAGCACCGCCTGTGTGCGATCGGTGAACTGCACAAGCGCCATTACACGCACCCCGCCGGCGGCATTGGGCACAATCCAACCGCGGCCCTGACCGGGTGACGATACGCTCGGAAGAAATGCCGTGAGACTGGAAATGACACGCCCGCTCGGAAGGGTCTGCCCTTCCCGCAACGCAGGGATGAGAGGGCCGGCGCCATCTTTGATCCAGATTCCCATGTCGTTTGCGGCACTAACCGGCTTAACGGTTCCCGTCCCGCTCGCGAGTTGTGCGAGGATTGCAGTGTGGCGCCCGGAAATATCCACGTTCTTGAACGCCTTGAACTTCGCGCCATCGGGAGTGCCCGTTGTTCCGGAAAGTGCGGCGATCACGAGCGGCCCGCCCGGCGTCAGATTCCGCACAACTGCAGCTCCCGGCGTTCCCGGTGCGCCGGCAATCGCCACGATGGACGCGGTCATTCCGCCATCGGCCGGAGGTTCGGTGAAGCGCACATACCGCGAGCCGGTGAATGGCGATGGACCGCCGACGATGCCCAGGCACTTGGAGCCGGTGAACAAGCCGATGCCCTTCTGCCCGGAGCCACTTTTCCAATTCGCGAGAAATGCAAGCGCACCCGTGTCGTCGATGGAGGGTGTAAAAAATGACGTGAGCACCGCATCCGAAGGGAGGCTGTTTGTTCCCGCTCCCGGAGCTGGCTCACCGCTGCCAATCGCCTTCGTGGTGACCGGCGCAGCGGGGCGGACAAGGACATCGAATGTGACATCCCGCGAATTACCGGCGGCATCCCGCGCTGTCATCGTGACCGGGACTGTTCCTTGCGATATCGCAGTACCGGGCGCGGGCGTTTGGGTGACCTCGGTGACGCCCACGAGATCCGATGCAATTACCTGCGTTCTGTAATCAGCCAGCAAACCCGCAGCGACCAGCACCGGGGAAAAATCGCCGCCAATTTGAGGAGCAATCGTGTCGCGAACCCGAACCAGGAAACTTCCGTTTGTCGTCGTGCCGTCCGAATCCGTGGCCGACGCATTCACCGTGTGCTCCCCGATTGCAAATACCGAGCCGCTTGGCGGCGTGACCGTGGGAACCAGCGCGCCGTCCTCGGGATCCGCAGCGGTGACGCTGAACGTGACTGCCGTACCTGCCGGTGAAGTCGCCTCGACAACCACTGGAACGAATGGAACGCGGACAGTTGGCGGCGTATTTCTGCGGACGACTACCGTGTAGGTCCGGGTGGCGACTCCATTCTGCGCAGTCACTTTGACAGTGACGGTATTGTCCCCAACGGCGAGAGGAACCTGGTTGCTTGCATGGCCGGAAACGACGGCCGCGCCATTCACCTCAATCGTAGAGTTCGGACGGAAAGTGGACGGCGTAAATGTGATCGTGGCCGTCGAATTCGGGACGCGGAAATTGTAGTTCGCCACCGCGGAATCGAATGCCGGAGAAAGTGTGCCAGCCGATGGAACGAGACCGGTGAGATTCGCGTTTGCGCTTGGGAAGAACTCGTCTGCGCCGGGGTCGGGCGGCAGATTTCTGGCGTTTCCGTCGATATCAGTGGTGACCTCGGCCAGAGCGATGCCGTTTCCAACGAGCGGCGAACTTTCCGATGCGAGATGAGGATCCGAGGCAGACACAAACGGCGGCGCAACATTGATCGACGTCGCATCAATCCCGGTGGCGGCCTGCCAGTCAGCGAAAGACGTTCGGGAGGAAGTCGCAGTGACGCCGATCGCGTATTCTCCGGGGCCGGACCCCTCCGAAAAGAGAACGTTCCGGTCTGAAATCACGCCTGCGTAGGGTGGCGGAGCATTCAGAAAAATCGAACACAGTCGGAGCGTGGCACCGGTGTTTCCGGTCTGCGTATTGACGAAGATATTGTTTCGCAAATCGAGCGCCGGAGGAACTGCGGCGTTCGTGATCGCAAGCGCGGCCGAAATCTGAGTCGCAGTGGGCGCACCGGAAATCGCGCCCTGCATGGACGCCGTGTTGTGGTACACCTTTGTCGGAGCATCTCCGCCACCGAGAAGAATAGCCGCGGCGATCCGGCTCCCGGCCGCGTTCGATGCAACGCCGGAAATCATGTTGTTTGAAATGATTGATGTTCCGGAGTCGGCACGGCCGAGCGCGATGCCCGTGGCGGAAAGTCCGTTCGATTGCGTAACTGTTCCGATCGTATTTCCACCAACCGTAACGTTGGTTACGCCATCCGCTGTGCCCGTTCCGGTCGCGGTAAACGACGGCGTGGAACCAAATCCGAGGCTGATCGCCGAAACATCGGAACCCACCGCGCTGGAGATTCCGCCAATCCGGTTGGCGAGCACTTTGATGTCGTCAGTGAAATCAGCGACGATGCCAGCGGCGCTCATGCCGCCGATGACGTTCTGCTCGATGCGCAAACCGCTATTTCGGTTCGCCGTCGATTCGCCTACGGAGAGAATTGCAGTGCGACAGTCGCGCAGGTCGTTGGCAATAAAGCGGATTCCGTCGTTATCGCGCCCGACCGAGCGAATTCCAAATCCAGTGGCTCCCCCACCCGCGATGTTGCAGTTCTGAATAGCGCAATCGAGCACTCCCGTGCCTCCGGTCGAATTCAGCAGGACGACAGCCGCTCCGGCAGTCGTGTTCGCGTTCGTGAATGTGAGCGCACGGAGCCCGGCGGTACCATTCGAACCCTCGATGGTGACATATCGCGCGCCATTTAAATGCAGGATCGCGTCCGGCGATGAACCACTAATCGTCGGGGTTACTCCGGCTGAGGGCTTGATTGTGAGGGTATTCGCCGGGGTCGCTGCAGAACTGTCCTCGATGACGATTGGAAAGGTTTCGGCTGGATACGTAGCGTCCGTAAGTTCGAAAACGATCGGGCCGGCTGATACGCCTGCGTTGTAGGCATCAAGAGCTTCCGTAATCGTGCTGAACACACCGCCCACGCCGACCGAATAGGTGCCATTGAGATTGCCGAAAGTTCGAACGTTGAGCGGCGGCGTCGGTGGCGTAATGATGGTGTTCACGTCGCTCGCAGAAACGCCCGCCGGGACCGAGGCGATGTTGGGCGTCGATGCGGAATCCTGAACGACGACGTAATAGAAAATTACCTCCCCAGGCGCGAGTCCTCCCAAGTCCGTTGCTGGAATTGGGAACTCCCAGCGGCCATCGCGCCCTGTCCCGCTTTTGAGCACGCCCTGTCGAGAGAACCACGCGCCACCGCTTTTCCGGAAATAGATTCGCGGCGCGAATGCGCCGGAGGTGCTCGTGCCGGTGATATCAGTGATACGGACATCCTCCAGCGTGGCTCCGTCAATGCTCGCCCCGCGAAGAGGCGCGAAGGAAATCGCAGGCGCAATCGCATCGAGATACACGCCGTCGAACTCGTCCGCTCCGATGTCAGGCAGATAGGCCGCGCCATTCACCGAGCCCGCTGGTCCCGGTCGCGCATCGCCGTCAAAATCTGTCGCACCGGCCGATGTGACCGAACCACCCGACTCGAGCTGCGTGGGCGTGGTTCCCATCGCGAGGTGAAGATCATTGGCAGCATTCACGTAGTTTACGGTGATGCCGGAAAAGCTGCTCGCATCACCCGCGGACGCGGTGCGCCACGCCGCAAACGTCCGGTTTCCGCCCCAGTGACCGACGGTGCCGGCATTCGAATTCAGCACGTTGAAATCCGATGCTCCGGCGCTCCATCCAGTCGCACTCGCGGTTGCACCGAAATTGTTGCCGATTGCAAAGTGCCCTCCGCTGCCTCCCGTGCGGACGTTGGTGATGAGGTTATTCCGGAAATCGACTGCCACCGTCCGAGTGTTTCCGGAAAAATCGCCGCGACTGAACCCAAAGCTCGGTTGCAATCCGGCCGTAGCGGTCCCGTCGATGTGAATCGTATTGTGAAAAATGGAATCGGCCGGAATCGGCGTGGAACCGTGGTTTGCCATGATTCCGATGAACGCAGTGTCGGTGGTCTGCCCGGTCCCGAGCGAAATCATGTTGTTAATGACGGTAGCGGTCGCCGTGCCGGAACGAATCAAGACGCCCACAGCAACACCCGGCGCGGTCGCCGCGGCCGACGTGCTCGCATTCGAAAGCGAATAAATGCGGTTGCCGCTGATCGAAGTGGACGTCGCGTTCGCCGAGGTGATGCCCGCGACGGTTCCGCCTGCGGTCGCCGCGTTTGTGCGGCCGATGTTGAAAATCGTATTCGCGCGAATCGTCGGATTGGTCCCCGCTGCGAGATTGATTCCCACGGCGGCAGCGTGACCGTTCGCAAGCGTCGGCAATGTTGATGCGGTCTTGAAGTCGCGGATCGTATTCGATGCGATGTCGAACTGCGAAGCACTGGAAGTCGACGCCACCGTCCAGATCCCGCGGACAAATCCGGACGCACCAGCGCCGAAAGATGAAAGATTGCGAATCGTATTCCCGGTAAGCGAGCACGATGCGGGAAGCGCGGCGATGTGAATGCCCGATACATTGGTGCTGCCGATCGTCGTCCCTGTTGCACCAGCCCGAAGGTTGTCCACCGTCGCGTTGCCGATGTTGTTCAGCGACGCCGTCACGGCGCCCGTTCCGGCAAACTGAATTCCCGTGAGCGACGAATTGAGCACCGACGTGCTCCCGGTGTGGGTGATTGCACCGATGCTGTTCCGCTGGACGGATGCCGTGTCGGCAGTGGCGACGTGAATGCCAGCGACCAGTGCATTGGTTCCGGATGAAACGATAACGCTGTCCACCCCCGACGATGCGCCGACGAGGTTCCCGGCCACCGTGCCGACTTGCACGTTTCCGGCCAGGGCGCTGATACCGCACCACACGCCGCTGCCTGTATTCGCGCCGGAGGTGGTCGTGAAATTAAACCCGCCGATGACATTTCCATCCACGACGATCGGCGACGGAGCTTCGCCGGAAACCTCGATGCCGGTAAAACGCGTAGCCACCGCGCCGTTCACGGTCCATGTGCCGGTGCCGGCCGGCGCCGCGAATCCGATGGTGTTCGCTGCGATAAAGTGGCCGTCGCCGGAGAGAATGCGGATGCCGGTGTGCGAATTGGCGACAGTGAATGTGCGCGGCGCTGTCTGGTAAAGGCGGTTGCCGGAAATCGTCCACGCACTGTTCCCGGCATCGAGGAAAATGCCGGACGTCGAAACCGTGGCGGAATAGAAATCCGCGATCGTGCAGTTTGAGATCGTGTTTTCCGAGTTGGCCGCGCCCGCAGTGCCGCTTGAATAAAAGCCGTTTGCCGGTGTGCCTCCGGCCGCCGGAGCGACGGAGCACGAATCGATGGTGTTTCCATCATTCCCGTTTGCCCCGCCGGAGCCCCCGAAAACCACCACGCCGCCCGTGGCGCTGGTGTTGATTCCGCGCAGCGCGGCGAAAGAAATGCTGTTTCCGGTGGCGTCGTTGACGAATCGCAATGCGACGCCGGTCGGGCTGATATTGGAGATTGTCAGCGCAGATGTCGCCCCAGTTCCGCCGGCCCGGCCATCGAGCCGCACGAATGACGCCCCGTCGAAATCCAGCGTCTGCGCGGCGGAACTCGCAATGGTCAGATTCGCCGCGCCTGACTCCGGCCGGACAGTGAGCGTGTTCGTTGCGGTAGCGGTGAGGTTTGAGAATACCAGCGGGAAGGTCTCCGCGGCGCTGGAATACGCCGCCTGAAGCTCGATTACGAGCGGTCCACCGAGGGTTTTCGCGCGAACGTCTGCGATTGCTGCAGTGAGCGTCGGGTAGTTGCCCGTGGGCCCGACTGTTCGCGTCCCCGACAGCGCCTGTGCGAGGAGCTGAGGGGAAGTGAACAGGATGAAGAGTGCTGCGAGGGTTGCCGCGCGGATCACGGAGTTCGTCGTGCGGCCGGTTACAAGGGACAAAATTTGCGAGCCCATGCGCGGGACACTGCCGCAGCCATCGGGAGCCCGCAACGATCATTTGCCCTGTTTCGGGGGCTGTTCGGGAAGCTTCATCGGCCTGCCGGCGGCGGCGTTGCAAACAGCACACTCTGTGAGGTCCGCATAGGCGGGCGCAGCCTGGGAAACACCAAAATTCTCACCGTGCTCCTTTTTGCGAAAGCTCTCGAGCATCTTCATTCCCTCTTCGCGCTTCAGTTCGAGCTGCTTCACGAGCGCCTTCTGTTCGTCGGCGGAAAGGCGGAGGCGCTTCATGCGGCGTTCGATCCACGATTTCACAAGCGCGTTGATCGCGGTCAGCCGCTGGGCCGGCTCCTGACTGTAAAGCTGGTCGTGCAGTTCTTTCGAAAGTCCGCCACCAAACGTGGAGCCACCCAGTTTCAGCCCGTAAAATGCCGCCGGACGCGACTGATAAGCCTCGAGGGCCCAGATTGTCGCGTTACAAACCGGGCACGCGTAGATGAAATGGAAATACGATTCTTTTTCCCGCCGCATGAGGATTTGCGCGACGTCATCGTTCGTGAGCCCGTCCTCGTAAAGCCCCTCGAGCACACTGTGAAAGATGAACTGTGAGGTTTCATCGATTTTGTTCTCGCGGCCCGCTTCCGCCGCGACGAGTGGAGCCGGAGCGAGCGTTGCAACGGATGTGATGAGTCCAAGGGCGATTGCGAACAGCGACGTTTTCATAGCAGGAAGACATTGCACCGAGGCGCGATGCAGGTTGTCAGAAAGATGTAACGCGGGTGTGAGTAAAAGCTGCGGAGAAATTGCGGCAATTTCCGGCGCGATACGGCCAACGGGCGTGTTTGCCGTGGATTAGTGCGGCGCGATGTTTCTGCCATGAAGCCACGGATTCTCACATTCAGCCTCGTCGGTCTCTCCATCGCCTGCCTCGCCGCGGAACTGGCGGATCCCGCGAAGCTGCCTGCAGCCGCCAAGGAGTACGACTTCAAAACCGACGTGCAGGAGATCCTCGAAACACGCTGCGTACGCTGCCACAGCGGAGAGAAAGCCGAGGGCGAATTGCGCCTGGATACGCTCTCCGAAGCGAAGGCCGGCGGAGAAAATTTCCCGACACGTGCCATCGTTCCGGAGAACTCCGAGGAAAGCTCCATCATCCACCTCACAGCGCGTCTCGTTGAGGAGTTGGAAATGCCACCCGAGGATAAGGGCGAACCGCTTTCCCGCGAAGAAATCGGGAAGCTGCGCGCATGGATCGACGCCGGTGCGCCGTGGCCCGAGGGACTGCAACTCAAAGCGCGCAAGCCGGCAAAAGCAAAAAAGCCCGCAGACACCGCAAAGCCCGAGACCAAATAGGAGCGGTGTGACCGCCGCACCGGCGCGCGATTACCGCCATGTCCGCGCATCAAGGCTCTGCATCATCGCGTCGAGCTCCGCGAGTGACGGAGTAATGTTGCGGTAGTTGGCCGCGAGCCACTTCCGAGCCTTTTGTTGGTAAGTAGAGATACCCTTCAATAGCTCCGGATAGCGCGAGCTGCTGAAACCAAGGTGCTCGGCGCCTTCCGTCCCATCGGGAAGCCCTGGCAAATCGACAGGAAAGGTCGCGATGATCTGGCAGGTGTTGTCGTCGGACATTCCAACGAAGACATACTCCAGACGCCCGCGTTCGAGGATGCTCGGCTCCATCGAACTCTGCGTTAGGAAACGGTATCCGCTACCACCGCGAAACTTCAGCGGCTTTTTCATCGCGCAGAAGTCATCGTAGAAGAATATCTGCGCGCCTTCCGGATCCATGTTGTCGAGCGCGCGCCGAAGCCGGCGCATCGTGGCCTTGCCATCGGCTGCATCGATCCTGCCGCTTACCGATGCAGCGCCCCACTCTGCGGATTTGTGGATAAGAATCTGGGGCGCTGTTCCCTCCCGCGCCTCGTTGATGTCGAACTCCTGACCAGTGACAACGAGTTTCGGAAACCGTATTGCCCAGTGCTGCGGCCTGTTTACCCACATGGACATGGGAGCGAAGGGAATCTCGACTTTCACCCCGTTCACGTCAGTCAACTGGGGCTTTCCAGCATGCGACGTAATGCTGGCCCATTCCTTGGCAGTATAGGTCGGATTGAGAGGAATTTTCTCCACGATTACGCCCTTTTCCCAGGGACTTGGAACCACAACGGAGAACGGCCCTGCATTGATGCGAGCTGATTCATCCCCATGCACCAGGCCGCTCGACAGAGTGGAGCATAAAGTCAAGAGAGCCCTGTTCATGGGCATATCATAACCGAAGAAGCCGAAGACCGAAATCGAATTTCTACTCCACCAGCGCGCTCAGCCGTCCGAATCCCTTGGTCGTGCTGACTGGCGAAACCGTGCGGTAGGTGACGCTCTCCGTGCCGTCGCCGTTGTTCACACTGCCATGGAGAACGAGGTCACCGGCCTGCCACGTGCCGAGGTCCGGTGAGAATTGCGGAGTCCATGTCGCGCTGGTCGCTCCTATGTGACGCCGGAAGGTGTGGGTGAAGTAATTCGATGTGACGCCCAGCACCGTGATTGGCTGAATCGCGGCGCTGGTTGTCGCGGTGTTCGGAATGAGCGGGTTTGTGCGCATCGCGTATTCGAGCGCGTTGTTGAGGCCGTCGCGATCTTCATCATCGAGCGGGCCGGTGAGCGTGAGCGCCGGGAATGCAGCGAGCCATGCAGTGAATGTGACGTTCTCCACAGTGCCCGGACTTCCGCCGATGGCGGCGCTGCTGGTCCAGTTCTGCGGGAGCGCGGCGTCGGGATTCGTTTTTGGGCGGATGATTTGCAGCGAGTATCCCGGGCCGTCGGCGCTTGCAGGCCATGGATTGTTGTCCTCGTAGCGGAACGTTTTGATCACCGCACTCGTCGCGCTGAGAAGGGTGATCGTCTCGTCGGCGTGGCTGAGTCGCCCGTCCACAAACGTGCCGCCGGGCGCAAAGCCGTAGCGTATCGAAAACGCCGCGGCATTTCGCGCGAGGACGAATGTCCCGCCGGGCGGAAGCACTGTACTCGCGGTGAAATTGAACGTCAGTCCCTGCGAAAAGCTGCTGCCTGCGAGCTCCACAGCGGACGCGCTGATGTTGTGGAGCTCGATGAATTGGAAATCGTCGGCGTCCGTGTAGCCCGCTGTGAACTCAGCGCCGCTCGGGTCGGCCGGATGATAGTGAATTTCGCTGATGACCGTGTTTGCCGCACTGGCTGCGATGTTGGTCGTGCTGCTAGTGATGGTGATGGTATCCGTTCCGGCTGCGGTGCCGTGTTGATCAAATGCTGCGAGTGAGATCACATTTGCTCCGGCTACGAGCGGGATGGAGGTGGTCCACGTGGTTGCTCCTGTCCACGAAAGCACGAGCGGCTGCGGCTGGCCGGTGCGGGTGATGGTGTAAACATCGCTCCAGCCCGTGCCGGTGAGCGTGACGGTGTTCGCCGCCGTGGTGAAATCCGCGCCGCCATTGGTCGTGATCGCAAACGGCACGCTCGCAGGAAGCGTGGAGAGTGCGTAGTTGGCACGCGACGCGATGTAGCTCGCGACGCCTGCAAAATCACCGCCTGCCGCAGTGCTCTCGCCGGTGACGGTGGCGAGATGGTCCACCCACTGCGTCATGTAGGTGCTGTTGTAGGTCGTGTTGACGAGGTCGAGGATGTGACTGTCAAAAGTGCGCTTCCACTCCACGTTCAGGAACAGATTCTGGATGAGCTGGTAGGTGCCGTTGATGTCGGTCGTCGGCGTGAGCGAAGCGCTGGTGCCGAGCAGGAATGAGCGATCCAAATCCCACGGCAGCGCAATGAGCCGTCCATCGGTGGGTCGCTGGTAAATGCGCCAGTTGTGCGGCCAGAGGCGCCCGTATTGGTCGTCGTTTCCGTAAAGGCCCATGAGCGCCCAAGTTCGCATCCACTGGTCGATGTCAATGGTCGCCAGGATTTCATCGATGAACGGCTGGCCGGTGAGAACGAACGCGCGATTGAGCCGCACGATGGGCGTGTAATCATCGGCCTTGCGCTTGTTGCGAAGCTGGAAAGCCCAGCGGTATTGCTCCTTGTCGAGCCCGCGGTCCGCAAAGCCGAGGAAGCCACGCGTGTGGTTGTAGGGATTGTTGAGTTTCAGGCTCTCGGGATTTCCATCCACGGTGCCGTTTGGCTGATAGAGCAGCTCGTGGTTGTAGAGGACGCCGTTGCTCTCATCGGGGAAGAGGCTTTTCAAAAAGACGCCCGTCGTGCGGGTCTGTGCAACGAGTCCGATTTGATTCATGCCCGGTCCCATCACTTTCGCCACGTCGTTGAAATCGCTCCAGTATCCGCCGCCGGCGCGGTTGAGGATGTGCTTGGTGATGATCTCCTTCATGTTGCCGACGTTCTCGACCGACACGTTGGTGTGAACGCCGCGGAACGGCTGGTCGGGCGGGAAGCCAATGCTGATTCCGGCGGCCGACGGACGGCTCGACGCGCTGCCTTTCAAGCTCACGTCGCAGTTGTAATACACGACGCGCTCATCGTGGATGACGGTGCCGGGGAACGGATGATTGCCCATGCGATTGACGTTGAGCAGAAGCGCCGATTCGTCCTCGGGCCGGATCAGCACGCGGAAGTTTCCGCGGATGCCGGAAGCGTCCGCGTTTCCGTCGTTCACCCGGTAGAACGCCCCGCCACGGTCGCCGGCTGCGGGCCACTTGGCGTTCGCGGAGAGCGTGTCGTTTGCGCTGATGTAGAACTGCACGAGGGAGCCCGTCGTTTGTCCGGGGATGGTGCCCGAGTGTCGTCCATTTGCACCGAGCGTCATCGCCACGCTCTGCCACGCGCCGCTGCCTACGCGGTAGAAAAGCGACGCGCTCGCGATGCCTTCGGGATCGCTGAGAAGCGCGCTGACCGTCGTGGCCGCGCCACTTGCGGGAACGACCGGCGAATGCGTAACGGCGCTCGCAGTCGGGCCGGCGTTTGCGACAGCCGTGCTGTTTTCGATGCCCGGCGTCCCCCATTGATTGCCGACGGTCAGCAGCGTCGTGCGCTGGCCGTAGTTGAAGTAGAGGCGCGTGTTGATCTGGTTCGAACCCGCGAGCCATTTTGCCTTGAACGAAACGCGGTAGGTCCGCCCGAGCACGACCGTGCGGCCGGAGTTGAACGTCGTCTCGGCTTTGTTGTGTTTGTCGTCCGTGTGGCCGGTGCAGACGATCTTCAGGCACTTGTTCGACGCGTTGTCGGGGTCGGTCACGATGACCGAGCGACCGTGCAGGCCGTGCGTTCCCGTGAGCCGCCATTTCAGCGGAGCGCCGCCGACGGTGTCGCTTTGGAACGTCCCGTTCTGGATGAACTCAACGTTGGTTCCGCCGGGATTTTCGATCACGCTCACGTCGTCGAGAAGGATTTCGCCGTTATCGAGGAAGCCGAGGAGGAACTCGTTGAACGCATCGTTGCCCTGGCCGTCGTCAGTCGCGACGAAGTCGTAGGTGACCGTCTGCCACGAACCCAGCGGCGCGGTGTTTGAAGGCGACCACGATTCCGGCACGGCGTTGTCCGCGTCCGCATCGCGAAGCTCCAGACTCGCGCCGCCACCCGCCGCAAACTCCGGCCAGCGCCCGCCTTCCTCGTAGCTCACTTCATCGGCTGGATTGCCCAGCGCGTCTTCCAGCGTGAGCGAATCTCCATCGCCGAGACTGCCTGTAAATGTGCCCGCAATCGGGCGGCCCGGATACTTCGCGAGGAGCGTCGCGGCGTCGTTGGCAATCACAAGGAACTGCCCCGCGCCAATCGTCGTGCCCGGTGGAAACGTGAAACCGATTCCGTCGGTGAATTTCCATCCGCTGATATCAATCGGCGCGCCCGTGCGGTTCTTCAGCTCCACCCACTGCTCCGGACCCTCGTCGAATGCGTGGTAGAAAATCTCGTTGATGACCACGCCCGTTTGCAGCGCGAACGCATTCGCCGCGCCAAACGTCGCCGCGCTCGGACGCAACCAGCGACCCGTGCCCGCCGTTTGCCGCGCGCGTGGAGTGGTCGCGACTTTCACCGCATCGACGAGCTGCGTCGGCGTGCGCAAAAAGAGACGCGCATTGTCCAACGGACGGAATCCGAGCGTCGTTTCGCTCAATGTGAGATACGCGCCTGCTGCGAGTGTCGTCGCGGGGAATGTGTACGTCGCAGCCGTGTCGCCGTTCACGAGCGTCCAGCCCGTGAGTGTCGCCGTGCTCGCGCCGTGATTGTAGAGTTCGCATTGCCAGACGGTATCCGTCGCGCCACTGACTTCGTTAAACGCGACCGTCGGAAGCGTGGAATTCCAAGCCGCGCCAGCCGGGAAATTCTGCGCGCCTGGCGTGCCGTTCAGCGCGAGGCTCCACGCCCAGTTCGCGGACTGCCCGCCACCTTGCGAATCAATCTTCGCCAGCGTGAACCCGGAGCCATCCGGCGCGACCGGCCATTTTCCGGAGTCACCATAGCTGAACTCATCCATCAGCCGCCGCCGCGACAAATCCGGCGAGTAACTCCCGAGGTCCGGCGCACCACCGCCGCCGCCCGTAGAAGGCACGAATACTTGAAAGCCGCTCCAGTTCACCTCGCCGCCGGGCGTATCCGCGAGACCGTTGATGCGGCCCGTGGCAGTCGGCGTGATGCCGTTTACGAGCAGCGCGCCGCCCGCGGGCACGGTCTGGTAGGCGTCGTCCACGGTCGAACCGTTGCCGTTCACGTCCACCTTGATGCGAACGCTGCGAATCGCGCTCGCGTAAAAATACATGCTGTAAGTCTGCCCCGTCGGGATGCCCGTGAGCTTCCACGTGATGCTCGAAGCCGCGTTCCCCGCCGCGAGAAAAAGGTAGTCCGCATTCAGCGCGTTGCTGCCCGCTGCGCCCACCGCGTTGTTGAATCCGCTCACCGTCCCCGTCATGTCGAAACCGACCGTCGTCGTCGTGCCCGCGCTGTTCTTCAAACTGGCGAGCGCAGGATTCGTCGAGGTGCCCGACGGCGACGCGAGCCCGGTGTAGGAGGCGACGAGAAACGAATTCCACACGTTGCCAAATCCCGCGACCGGCTCCGCGCCGCTGAAAGTCGTCGGCGCCGGCTGTCCGCCCGCCGCGTTCACGCCGTCGCCCTGGATGTCCACGCTCCACAATTGAGTCGCCGCCGGCGGTGGTGGCGGCACCGGACGCGTCCGCAGCGCACGGTTGTTGTTCCACAATTTGAGCGTCTCGCCGTCGTTCGAGAGCGTGCCGACAAACGGACCCTTCGCACCGGTGAAACCAGTCGCCGTCTGCAAAGCCGCGGGGTCTTTTGCCACGACCATGTATCCGCGCGCGGGAATCACCGGTCCCTCGGCAAACTCATACGTGATGCCGCCATCGAACCGCCAACCCGAGAGGTCCACATTCACCCAGAGCTGGTTGTGAATCTCCACATACTCGAGCGCGGGATTCGTCGGATTGTAGTGCACTTCATTCACCACGACGACGCTGTCTCCAGCGGCATTCGCAGACGGTAATACAGCTGCGAGAAGCAGAAGGGCGGCGATAAATGCGCGATTCATATTTGGTTCGTGCGACTACTTCCTCCTGCGGCGTGCGAGCATTGCGAGGCCTGCGAGCAGGAGCGTGGCGCTGCCGGGTTCGGGGATGACCGTGATGGTGCCGCCGTTGGTGAGATCGGCTGTATCCCAGTAAAGGCCGGGGTCGAGAGAAGGCAGGTTAATCGTTGAGAAGATATTCGCGCCGAGGTCGGGCGCGTCGAAGAGGTTGAACGTGTTGCCTTCCACGAGCGCGTCGCCGGTTGAAGTGACATTCAGAGTTCCACCGAACACGATTGCGGTGTTTGAAACTGCGAGGTCCGCGCTGAGGGAGAGGCCGGTTTTGTTGATTTCGAAGTTGGAGATTCCTTCGAGCAGGATGTCGCCTCCGCTTGTGGTGAATGTGCCGATGCTGGTGCCGGGGGAGAAAATGCCGCCGGATTTCACCCACAACGTTTTGGCGGTCGTGGTGCCGCCGATGGTCGCGCCGCTCTCCACGCTGACGTCGCTGCCCGAGACGCTGCCGGTGATGAGCAGTGTTCCGGCTGCGACGCTCGTGGCGCCGGTGTAGTCATTGACGGCGCTCAGAACCATCGTGCCGTTGCCGGATTTGGTCAGGCCGTTTGCGACGAGGGAGTTCGCCGTGTTGAGCAATCGCGTGGAAACGGTGAGGTCGGCGGCATTGCTTCCGGTGACGTCTGCGACGTTGAATGTGACACCGCCCGCCTTGGAAAGATGCACGCCATCAAGCAGCGCGGTGGTTCCGGTGGTGTTGATGAACGACGGTGTGCTGCCGGTGACGGTGATGTCGCCTTTAAGCGAGAGCGACTGCACGGGCGCGAAGGCTCCGTTGGTTGCCGAGATGGTGCCGCCGTTGAGCGTCACTGCGGGCAGGATGTTGAAGGGCCCGTTGCCGCTGGCCTGCGAGCCCGAGACGGCTGCGAGCGTGCCGCCGTTCACGACAAATGTGAGCGCCGGATTTGCGCCGTCGTTGCCGAGGATGTCGTGCTGTTTCAGCTCCAGGCGTGCGCCGCTTCCGATGGTTACGGTGCGGGCTACGGTAGGGTTTCCGAGCGCCGTGGCGACCGGCGTCGGATTCAGAAGGCCCGCGGTAATCGCCACGGTGCCGGCGGTGACATTCACGTCGCCGGTGAAGGTGCTCGCGTTCGATGCGAGCGTGAGTGTTCCGATGCCGCTCTTAGTGAGGCCGCCTGTGTTGCTGCCGGCGACTGGCGCTGCGAACGTGACGTTGTTTCCGTTGGTATCGATCGCGATGGCCGATGCGCTATTTGCAAAGCGTGCGGACAGGTCCTGAGTGTTGCCGGTCGCGTAGGCCAGCGTGCCGCCGCCGAAGACGATGCTGCCCGTCCCGAGCGCGCCGTTTACGACCGTGGTCGTGCCGCCATTGAGGTTCGTCGGTCCGGAGTAGGTGTTGGCTGAATTGAGCGCGAGCGCAGCGGTGCCGCTCTTCGTGAGCGATGTGCCGCCCGTGATGGCCCGCGTTCCGCCGAAGCTGTAGGCGAGCGTCGAATTGTTCACGTTGACCGCGGCGGGCGCGACATCCGCGTCGTCGATGGTCACCGTTCCGCTGCTTGCGGTATCGGTGAAATGCACATTGTCGCCGGGTAGATAATCGGTCGGGGTGGAGCCATTGGAATTGAGCACCCAGTTCTTCGGCGCAGCCTGCGTGGCCACCGTCCATGAACTGCCGAGCGCGCCGCTCCAGCGCGCGGAATCGACGCCGGTGACGTTGAGGTCGATGGATGTGTTGCCCGCATTGTCGACGAGTGAAGCGGAGGTGCGGAGCGGCAACGTGCCGAGAGTGAAAGCGGAGAATCCGCCGCCGAGGGTGCCCGTGTAGTCGAGCAGCGTGTAAACGCCCGCGACCGGCGCAGCGCCGCTGACGTTGATCGTGACCGAGGATGCGCCTCCGGTTGCTACGAGGGCGTCCGCGTTGTTCACCGTGAGCGTTCCGTTTACCGGCAGATAAAGTGCGCTCGCGCCGAGACTCAGTGCGCCGATGGATGTGGAGGAGCCGACGCTGCGGCCAAAGCCCGCGCCATTTGCGACGTTCACCACGTTCGTGGAGGGGAGCGAGCCGTCGACAATCAGCGTGCCGCCATTGACGTTCGTGACGCCTGTGTAGGCGTTCGCCGCAGTCAGGACCATTTTGCCGCTTCCGGTCTTGGTGAGCGAACCGACGTTGAATACTTCATTCAGCAGCGGAGCGGAAACCGTGAGATCCGCAGCGGGGTCGCCCGTTGCCGCGACATTGAACGTCGTGGCCGAGGTGGTGGTGCCGCCGAGGTGGATGCCGTTGTTGGTCGTGCCGGACGTGCTGATGAACGAGCCCGAAGCGCCGTTCACCGTAATGTCTCCTCGCAGGTTGAAAACCTGGAAGCCGGGGTCTGCTCCGTTGACGGTATTGATGCGCCCCCCATTCGAGAGTGTGATGTCGCCGATGGACATGAAGCGCGCTGCACCGTTTTCAAGCGTGCCGCCATTCACGTTAAAGACGACCGGCGTTTTGTATTGGAACGCACCCATCGCATCCGAGGCGTTGAAAACGATCTTCGCTCCCGCGGCCACGCTCACGGTTTTCCCGACGATCGTCATGTCGCCGAGTCCGGTCGCGGTGGGCGACGCATTGTTTGCGCCCACGTTGTTCGTGATGGTGCCTCCGGAGACGGTGGCGTTTCCGGTATACGTTCCCGCGCCTGTGACCGTGAGAGTCCCGCTGCCGAGCTTTGTAAAACCGCCATCGATTGCATTGTCGCCGCCGATGTTGGAGTGCAGCAGCGCCTGATTCAGCGTGATGTTGTTTGCGCCGGTGTCGATTCGTGCACCGCCATTGCGGACGTTTGCGCGGGTGAGGCCGTTGAGGAGGACACCTGCACCGGTCGTGGCCGCCTGCAAAGTTCCACCGTTGAAATTGAAAATCGTGCTGCTCCCCGAACCATTCGCAATCGGGCGGGACAGATTCAGCGCGCCGCCGTCGAGGTTCACCGTGCTCGTTCCACCGCCGGTACCGTACGGGTTCATCCAGAAGTTGAATGCATCCAGGCCGAGGCCGCTCGTGCCGTTGCCTGGAGCGGCCACATTCACCGTGCCGCCTGCGACGGTGAGCGTTCCGTTTCCGAGGCCCGCTCCGGTCGAATCCCGGCCGCCGATGCCGGCGAATCCGCCGCCGTTGCCGATATTCAGGACGCCGCCGGTGTTCACGACCACCGTCCCGGTAGTGGCGGTTGCACCTGCGCCGATTCCGAAGCTGCCGCCGTTCGCGACAGTGACCGTTCCGCTTACGTTCAGCGTGCCGCCGCCTTTCGTGTTTACCGAAGGCACATTCGAAATCGTGCCGCCCGCATCGACGGTAAGAATTCCGCCCGCTGCGCTCACGCTCGACGAACCCGAGATGGACGCGCCGTTTGCGATGACAAGCGTGCCGTTGCTCGCGGTCGTGAGGCCGGTGTGTGTCGCTGCGGCGGTGAGCGTGAGCGTGTTCGTGCCGAGCTTGGTGATGTTGCCGGTGCCGTTGATCGTCGCGCCGAATGACTGCGCCGAGCCCGGATTGAAGGCCAGCGTGGCGTTTGTGGTGACGGTACCCGCGACGCTGCCGCTGGCCGTTCCGTCGCCGAGCTGCAATGTGCCGGTCGAGATCGTCGTTCCGCCGGTGTGCGTGCTCGTGCCCGTGAGGATGAGCGTTCCATTGCCCTGTTTGTTGAGCGCCAGCGTTCCCGCTCCGTCCTGAAAAGCACCGGCAAACGTCGAGCTTGCTGCGCTGTTTACGTTCAGCGTTGCTGAACCGGCGACACTGTTCGTCACCACACCTCCGCTTCCGCTGAGTGCGCCGATAGTCGGGCTAATTCCGTTCACGTCGAGGGCGCCGCCGTTCACCGTCACCGCGCCCGTGCCTAGCGCTGCGGTGTTTCCAAATGCGATGGTTCCCGCGGAAATTGTCGTGCCGCCGGTGTGTGTGTTCGCATTGTTGAACGTCACTTTTCCCGAGCCGCTCTTCGTGATGGCAGCCCCGCCGGAGATTCCGTTTGCTCCGCCGAGTGTGTAATCGTTTCCGCTGGTGTTCGTGAATGCAACGGAGGCTGGCGCTACGTTGCCGCCGGAGATGCTCACCGTCTTGTTGGTCGCCGTGTCATCAAAAACGACGATGTCATTCGCAAGGAAGTCCGTGCCTGCGCTGTTGGAATTCAGTTTCCAGTTGAAGGTCGGGGCCTGGCTCGCAGTGCTCCAGGTCGAGTTATTCGTGCCGGTCCAGACGAGCGAGTCGATGCCCGTGACGTTGAGCTGGATGAGCCCCGCCGTGCCGAAGTCGAGCGCGCCGGCCGCGCGTCCCGGAAGCACGCCGAGCGAAAATGCCGACTGCCCCGTTCCGCCCAGCGTGCCGCTGTAGCCGACGAGTTTGTAGGTGCCGGTAGTCAGTCCGCCCGAGAAAGTGAACAATACTGAATTCGCCGCACCGTTCGCCACCAACGCGTTGCTGCTGGTCACGTTGATACCGGGATTCGACACATAGTTCGACGCGCTGCCAAACGCCAGAGTGGCATTGCCCGCAAGCGTGAGCCCACCGAGCGTCAGCATGCCCGATCCATTCTGTCCGGCCTGAATTGTGCCACCGCTTGCGACAGTCGCGGTTCCGCCCACCGTGCCTGTTCCGCCGAGCGTCGCCCCGGCTGTGACGGAAACCGCGCTTGCTGCGGTCGTCGAGCCGTTCACGAGCAGCGTCCCGCCGTCGAGAATTGTTGCTCCCGTGTAAGCGTTTGCCGAGCCGAGCAGCATCGTGCCGGCTCCGGTCTTGCGAAGCACGCCTGCGCCGACGTTGTTGCCGGGACGATCGATGAGCGGCGCGTTGACCGTAAGATCCACTGCCGAGCCGGTCGAGTTCACGATGAACTCATTGTTTCCATTCACACCGAGGTGAATGCCCGTGTTCGTGGTGCCCGTCGTATTAATCGTCGAACCGCTCGTTCCACCGACGGTGACGGAGCCCCGCAGCGTCCACGTCTGGAATCCCGCGACCACACCGTTTCCGCCCGTCATCGTCGCGCCGCTATTGAGCGTGATGTTGCCGATGCTCGTGAAGAACGTGCCGTGCGAAAGCGTTCCGCCGTTCACGATGAAGCTCGCGCCGGTATTCGCGATCGTCGTCGAGCCGATGGTGTCGTTGTTTCCAAATACCAGCGAAGCGCCGCTGGCAATCGTCACGGTCTTCCCGGCGGTCGTCATATTCCCGAGGGAAGTCGCCGTTGGAGTGGCGGTATTCGAAGATCCGGTAAGCGTGAGCGTGCCGGCACTCACCGTGACATTTCCGGTGAACGTGCTGGCGCTCGTATTCAACGTCAGATTTCCCGCACCCAGCTTCGTGAATCCGCCATCGATCGCGTTGTCGCCGCCGATATCCGAATGGAGCAGAGGTTGTGCGAGCGTGAGGTTGTTTGCCACCGTGTCGATTGTGCCGCCGCCGTTGCGGATGTTTGCACGGGTCATTCCGTTCAAAATTGCGCCGGCCGTCGCTGCCGTTGTCTGCAACGTCCCGCCGTTGAAATTGAAAATCGCATTGCTTGTCGAGCCGCGCGCAATCACCCGCGCAGTCGCGAGCGTTCCGCCGTCGAGATTGATGGTGCTCGTGCCGCCGCCCGTGCCGTATGGATTCATCCAGAAGCTTGTCGCGTCGAGTCCACCAGCCTGACCGCTCAGCCCGGTTGCCGCGCTCGTGCCCGTGCCCGGAGCCGCGACATTCATGGTGCCGCCTGCAATCGTCAGCGTCCCGTTTCCAAGCCCCGAGCCGCTGGCATCCTTGCCGCCAATTCCCACGAATCCGCCGCCATTGCCGACGTTCAAAATGCCACCCGTATTCACCGTTACCGAGCCCGTCGTCCCCGCTGCGCCCGCGCCGACTCCGAAGCTTCCCGCATTCCCAATCGTCACGGTTCCGGAAATCGTTACCGCGCCGCCGCTCTTGGAGTTCAACACCGAGATATTGGTGAGAGAGCCGCCGCTGGCCAAGTTCAGCGTTCCCGCCGACGAAAC